>JAWXBA010000222.1:0-5268 GCA_034439775.1 Gemmatimonadota bacterium
GCGCGCCGCCCTCCAGGCACTGCCGCGCATGGTCGATGGTCCCGTTCTCCTCCACGCCCACGACTGGCATGCGGCGCTCGCGCTGGCGTACCTGCGGATCGAGTTCTCGGGCGACCCGTACTACGCCGCCGTCCGTTCGGTGCTCTCGGTCCACAACGCGGGATACCAGGGCCACTACCCGGCCGAGACGGTGACCCGGGTCGGGCTGCCATGGGATCGTTTCACCTGGCGGGAACTGGAGTGGTACGGCAAGCTCAACCTGCTCAAGAGCGGGCTCGTCTTTGCCGATGCGGCCGCCACGGTCAGCCCCAACCACAGCCTGGAGCTGCGGACCCCGGCGGGCGGGTTCGGCCTGCAGGAAGTCTTTGACTGGATGGGCGACCGGTTCGGCGGGATCCTCAACGGCCTCGACCAGAAGGTCTGGGATCCTGCCACCGACCCTCACATTGCCCACCCGTTCAGCCTCGACAATCAGAGCAACAAAGCGGCCTGCAAGGCGGCGATGCAGCGCACCTTCGGGTTGCCCGAGGAGCCCGCCCTGCCGGTGTTTGTCATGGCGGCGCGCCTGGTGACGCAGAAGGGGATTCAGATCCTGCTGGACAGCCATGCCCTGGGCCACCTGCGCGCCCAGTTCATCTTCCTGGGAGCCGGAGAGCAACGCTTCGAGGACGCCCTGACCGAGGCGGCGCGGCAGATTCCCGAACGGATTGCGGTCAACACGAAATTCACCGACCATCTCGAGCACATCCTGATGGCGGGAGCCGACGTCTGCATGATGCCGTGCCAGTACGAGCCGTGCGGGCTGACCCAGATGCGGGCCCAGCGATACGGCGCGCTGATGGTGGCCCGCCGCGTCGGGGGGCTGGCGGACACCATCGATGATGGCGTCACCGGGTTCCTGTTTGAGGGATTCCACTCGGAGCCGCTGGTCGGTGCCATCCGGCGCGCCATTGACCTTTACCACCTGCCGTCGGAGTGGCGCCGGATGGTCGATGCAGCGATGGCGCGGGACTTCAGTTGGGAGCGCTCGGTCGCGGAATACTTCCAGCTCTACCGGCGGGTGCTCGACGGCACCTACCGTTGTCCGGAGTCATGATGGATTTCGTCTTTGCCCTGCACAGCCACCTCCCGTGGGTGCTGCACCATGGCCGCTGGCCTCACGGCAGCGATTGGCTCACGGAGGCGGCGGTCGATACCTACCTCCCGCTGGTGGAGGCGCTGGAAGGACTGCAGCATGAGGGCGTCGCGGCTCCGGTCACCCTTGGGGTGACCCCGATCCTGGCCAACCAGTTGGCCCATCCCTCCTTCCGCACCGAACTGGCCGCGTTCCTTACCCAGCGGCTCCAGGCGGCGGGCGACGACATCGCCACCTTCACCGCCGGTGGCGACGACGAGCTTGCCCGGCTGGCGAGTTTCTGGAAGAGCAGGTACGCCAGGCTGGAACGCACCTTCGCCCGGCTCGACGGTGACATCATCGGCGCCTTGCGACGGTTCGAGGACGCCGGACGGATCGAGATCATGGGCTCCGCCGCCACTCACGGCTTCCTGCCGCTGCTGGCATGCGACGAGAGCATTCGACTGCAGCTCCTGCTGGGGCGCAGCGAGCACCAGCGCCTGTTCGGGCGCGCCCCGCGGGGCTGCTGGCTCCCCGAATGCGCCTACCGCGCGGCCGGTCCCTGGCGGCCCCACCCGGCCGCCCCCGAGCGTGGCGAGCGGGTCGGCATCGAGGAGCATCTCCGGGCCGCCGACTTCCGGTGGTTCTTTACCGATTCCCACCTGGCGCGTGCCGGGCAGTCGCTTTCGCTGTATGGCGACCCGGACTTCCCGGCCGGCCGGGTCGGCGCCGATGTGATGGCGGTGGAGGCTCCGGGAGAGCGCCTGCCCTACCGGGGATACCTGGTCTCCCCGCGAGCGGGGGCCGCCCCCGTGCATGCCCTGGTGCGCGACCCGGCCTCCACCCGGGTGGTCTGGAGCCGCAGCGAGGGCTATCCCGGTGACGGCGGCTACCTCGAATTCCACAAGATCCGCTGGCCCGGGGGATTGAAATTCTGGCGGGTGACGGGCCGCGGTGTGGACCTCGGCGCCAAGGAACCCTACGATGTCAATGTGGGCCGCGCCCGCGCCTGGAGGGATGGCCGCCATTTCGCATCCGCCCTGGCCGAGGTGACACGGGCAGCGGCACCGGCCGGGGGCCGCGTGATCTCCGCGCCCTTCGACACCGAGCTGTTCGGACACTGGTGGTACGAAGGGGTGGACTTCCTGGCCGACACCTACCGCGCCATCGAACGACAGGGAAAGGTGCGCCCGGTCACGGCGTCCAGCCACCTTGGCGCCCAGGCGTCCAGTCCTGCCGTCAACCTGGCCGACGGGTCGTGGGGCGCCAATGGGGACTACAGCATGTGGCTCAGCCCCAAGACGGCGTGGACCTGGGAGGCGCTCTGGCCGCTGGAGGAGGCCTTCTGGCGGGTAGCCCCGGGGGCGCTCGACGACCCGGCCACCCACAGCATCTTGGCCCAGGCAGTTCGGGAGTTGTTGCTGGCGCAGTCGTCCGATTGGCAGTTCATCATCAGCACCGGGGCGGCCGCCGATTACGCCGAGAAGCGGTTCAGCCAGCACTGCAACGCGCTTGCCGAGATGATCGAGGGATTGGAACTGGAGCGTCGTGGCGACCTGGCCACCCCGCTGCGGCGGGCGGCGGAACTCCGCCAGGTGGACGATCCCTTCCCCGATCCGCTCCCCGCTCTCGCGGAGGCCCTTGGCCGATGAGCGGGTCCAAGCCATACCCCGTCATCATCCACGCCCACTTCTACCAGCCGCCGCGCGAAGATCCCTGGCTGGATTTCGTTGCCCGGGAGCCGGGCGCCGCACCGTTTCGCGACTGGAATGAGCGGATCGAGCGGGAATGCTATCGTGCTGTCGTGGCGGCGCGCATCACCGCTGACGACGGCTCCATCACTCGGCTCGTAAACACGCTGGAATCGGTCAGTTTCAACGTCGGCCCGACCCTGCTGGAGTGGCTCGAGCATGCCGCGCCCGAGACGTATGCGCGGTTCATCGAGGCCGACCGCAGAAGCGTGGCACGGCGCGGCCACGGCAACGCCATCGCCATGCCGTATCACCACATCATCCTCCCGCTGGCCAGCCGACGCGACAAGCGGACCGAAGTCCGCTGGGGGATGGCCGACTTCCGGCGCCGGTTCGGGCGCGAGCCCGAAGGGATGTGGCTGCCCGAGACCGCCGTGGACGATGAGACGCTGGATGTGCTTGCCGAGGCGGGGATCCGCTTCACCATCCTGGCCCCCACTCAGGTGGCGTCCGCGCCGCCCCACGGCATGCCGGGGACGTACACCACCAGCGGGGGCCGCAGCATCCAGATTGTCGTCTACCACGGTCCCCTCTCGCACCAGGTCGCCTTCGGCCCGCTGATCTCGAATGGTACGGCGTGGCTCGACGCGCTCGCGGCCCAACCGGCCGGAGCAACCACCATTGCCACCGATGGCGAGACCTACGGACACCACCACGCCTTCGGCGAGATGGCGCTGGCGCAGGTGGTGGCTGGCGCTGCCAGCCGCGGCATGAGGTTGACCAACCCCGCCGCCCTGATGGCCGGGGCGCATGGTGGCCCCGCCGTGGAGCTGGTGGCGCCATCGTCGTGGAGTTGTGCCCACGGCGTGGAACGCTGGCGCTCCGACTGCGGCTGCCGGATGGAGCCGGACCGCTTCCCGAGTCAGGCGTGGCGCACCCCGCTGCGCGAAGCGCTGGAATGGCTCGGCGGAGAGCTGCACGCCCGCTACGCGCAGGAGGGGGAGCTCCTCCTCGGCGACCCCTGGGCGGCGCGCGACGCCCTCGATGGCCACCCCCCATCGCCCTTGCTCCTCCCCGCCGCCCGGGAGCTGCTGGAGATGGAGCGAAACGCCCTCCGGATGTTCACCTCGTGCGGGTGGTTCTTCGACGACCTCGGCGGGATCGAGACGTTGCAAGGCCTCCGCTACGCCGTGCGCGCCATCGAGCTGTCCGGCGCCCACCGCGAGCTGCTGGCTGACGGGCTGGCGCGGCGTCTCGCCGCAGCCAGGTCGAATGATCCCGCCCTGGGCACCGGCGCGGACCTGCTCAGCAACCGGGTGGTTCCCGCCATCCCCGCGGCGGCACGGATTGCCGCGGGCCACGCCGCGTCGCTCCTGTTCCCGTGGTGGGTGGCCGACCCGACCCCAGGCGGGTGGGACGTGGAGGATGATTTCGACGGGGGCCTTCGGGTCACCGACCGGCGCACCGGCACCATGACCCGTGTTCAGGGCGACGTCGGGCGCCGACCCGACGGGAGCTTGCGGTTCCGGGTCCAATTGGACGATGACGAGCGCCACGAGCTCAGCCTGTCGGACCTGCCGGAGCCGGCCCGCGCCAGCATCAAGGCGGCCCTGACGACCGCACTCTTCCCCGCCGAGCTCTCCCTGGGTCTCCACGCCCTCGGCATCTCTGGCCCGGCGGCGGTTGGCAGCCGGCTCCTGGAGCTCCTGTCGCCCGGCCCTGAGTTCCCTCTTCTTCCCGACCCCGCCCTGCTCCATAACGCCCTCGACCTGCTCGAACTGGACGCCCTCGCCGTGCCATTCGATGCCCAGACCAGGTTCTGGGAACTGATCCGCGACGGAGCCCCCCAAGTCCATGAGGCACTGGCACCATTTGCGGCGCGGTTCGGCTTTGCGCCGGCGACGCTCGAACCGGAGGCGCTGTGAGTCCGCCGCTCCGGTTCGCCTTCGGCGTGCACCTGCACCAGCCCGTCGGCAATTTCGACTCGGTCTTCGAGCAGCACCTGGCTGAAGTCTATCGGCCACTGATCGACGCCCTGGTGGAGGGAGAGTTCCTCCCGATCACCCTGCACCTGTCGGGGCCACTGATCGACTGGATGGAGCGGCACGCGCCGGACTGGCTCGACCTGATCGGGCGGCTGGTCGCCGACCAGCGGATCGAGCTCCTGGCGAGCGGCTACGACGAGCCGATCCTGGCCATGCTGCCGCGCGCCGATCGCCTGGAGCAGGTGGTCCGGATGCGCGAGGCACTGCAGCGAAGGTTCGGGGCCAGCGCCACCGGTCTCTGGTTGACCGAGCGCGTCTGGGAACCGGACCTGGCGGGCGATCTGGCCGAAGCGGGGATCTCCCACGTCCTGGTGGACGACCGCCATTTCCTCGTGGCGGGTCACACCCGCGAGGAGCTCCATCGCCCCTGGATCACCGAGGGAAACGGGCAGCGGCTGGCCCTGCTGGCGATCGATGA
>JAWXBA010000223.1:0-4130 GCA_034439775.1 Gemmatimonadota bacterium
GGAACCGAGGCCGCAACGCGGCCGAAGGTTAACCCTCGGGTTGGGGTGCCCGGACCGCAACGATCTCTTCCGGGCCACGACGGACAGAGAGGGATTCGAACCCTCGGTACGCTTTCACGCACACACGCTTTCCAGGCGTGCGCCTTAAACCACTCGGCCATCTGTCCCGATTCGGGGCGGCAACATACCCCACAACCCACGCAGAATCAACGCTGAGAGGCCGCCTGGGTCACCATCCGAAGCGCCCCTGGATGCACCGTTGCCGTCAGCGGCGATCGGGCCCCCACCAATTCTCCCTCGGCTTCGAGCGGAAGGTCCCCTTCCCACTCCAGGCGAACGGTCCGCACCGGCCGCACAGTCACCGTCCGCGACCGGAGGTGCCGGCCGGTGAACACCCCCGCCAGCAGCCCCAGCAATCGGATCCGCCCCGCTCCCTCAACCGTCAGCAGGTCAAGGAGGCCATCGTCGGGGCGGGCTCCTGGCGCAACGTGCATCCCCGACCCGAACCAGGGAGCGTTGGCCAGGACCACCGTACCGAGCCGACGACGCACGGGGGGGCCGCCATCTACCGACAGGGTGAGATCGTAGTCGCGGTGGGCCAGGATCGCCGCCACGGCGGAGTGGGCGTAGTTGGCGACGCCGAGCCGCTTGGAGCGGCGATCGGCGTGGCGGGCAGCCGCCCCGGTAAATCCGAACGAGGCGATGTTGACGAACCATTCCTCGCCGCCCGGCCATGCGAGGTGACCAGCATCGACGCGGCGGGTGGCGCCGGCGGCCAACCACCGGACCAGCACTCCCGGATCGGTGGAGAACCCGAATCCGCGCGCGAAGTCGTTCCCGGTACCGACCGGCAGCACCGCAAAGGCCGGGGCCGGCCGGCCTTGGCCGCCGTGCAGGAGCCCATTGGTCACCTCGTGCACGGTGCCGTCGCCACCGACCGCCACGACCACCGCCTCGCTGCCTTCCGAGGAAAGCTCCCGGGCAATCGCCGTAGCTGACCCTCGCCCGGTGGTGCGATGGACCGTCAGCGGCCGCGACAGCGCACCCAGATGCGATTCGGCTCGGGTCCACGCCTTCTGGGCGCGACCCGAGCCGCCGGTCGGATTGAGGATGACGTGGATCAACGGCTCTTGGTAGTCCGCCGCTTGGTGCGCTTGGGGGCGCCCGCCTTGGCGGCAAGGAGTTCCACCGCTTCATCGAGGGTCACGGTCATCGGGTCGCGACCCTTGGGAATCGAGGCGCTGACCTTGCCATGCTTCACGTACGGCCCGTACTGGCCATCGTGGAGGTTGACCGGCTCCTTGTCGGCCGGATGGGCGCCGATCTCCTTGAGCGGTTTGGCGGCGGCGCGCTTGCCGCGGCCCTGCTTGGGTTGGGCCAGCAGTTCCACCGCCCGCGCCAGCTCCACCGTCAGGACGTCGTCCTCACCCTTGAGGCTGCGATAGTCCTTGCCATCCTTGCCCTGGTCGTGGACGATGTACGGCCCGAAGCGCCCCAGCCCCGCCATCACCTTGGCGCCGGTGTCGGGATGGTCACCGAGGTTGCGTGGCAGCGCGAGGAGCCCCACGGCCATGTCGAGCGTCATCGTCTCCGGCGTAATCCCTTTGGGCAGCGACGCCCGCTTGGGCTTGGGGCCACCGTCCACCACCTCGCCGAGCTGCACATAGGGGCCGTACTGCCCGGTCAGGATGTAAATCGTCTCGTTGCTCTCGGGGTGGACTCCGAGCTGATCAGGACCTTCGAGCTTCTGCTTGACCGCCTTCTCCAGGTCGGCCATGCTGAGGTCGGCAGGGGCGACATCGAGCGGAATCGAGGCGCGCACCACCTCGCCGTCGCGCATGACCTCGGCGTAGGGTCCGAAGCGCCCGATCCGGATCTTCGCGTCCGGCAGCCCGTCCAGATCAATCGTCCGCGCCTCGGCGGGGTCGATCTGCTGCTCGTGCTCGGCCACCTGCTGTCGAAGCCCGTCCTTACCGGTGTAGAACTTGGTCAGGTACGGCAGCCACTCCACCTCGCCCTCGGCGATCTCGTCGAGGGTCTTTTCCATGGTGGAGGTGAACCTGGTGTCCACCAGGTGCGGAAAGTGTGACTCAAGCAGCCCTGTCGTGGCAAAGGCGGTGTAGCTGGGGACCAGCGCCTGCCCCTGCTTCTGGGCGTAGCCGCGCTCGATGATGGTGCCGATGATGCTGGCATAGGTGCTGGGTCGGCCGACGCCGTCCTCTTCCAATTCCTTGACCAGTGACGCTTCGGTGTAGCGCGCCGGCGGCTGGGTAACGTGGCTCACCGCCTCGAGCTTCTCGCAGCTTGGCGTGTCGCCGACCTTGAGCAGCGGCAGGATCACCTCGCGCTCGGCCAGATCGGCCTCGGGATCGTCCGATCCCTCCACGTAGGCACGGAGGAAGCCGGCAAAGTCGATCCGCTTGCCGGTGGCGCGGAAGATCGCGTCTTCCACCGTGATGTCCACCACGATCGAAGTCTGCCGGGCATCGGCCATCTGACTGGCGACGGTCCGCTTCCAGATCAGGTCGTAGAGCGCGGCATCGCGCCCGGTCAGGCCGGTGTCGGCCGGGGTCCGGAAGGTAGAGCCAGCGGGGCGGATCGCCTCGTGGGCTTCCTGCGCCGAAGCGTTCTTGGTGGAATAGAAGCGGGGCTTCTCGGGGAGGAAGGCCGAACCGTAGAGATCCTCCACGCAAGAGCGGGCGGCACTGATCGCCTGACCAGACAGGGACACCGAGTCGGTCCGCATGTAGGTGATGTAGCCCTGCTCATACAGGCTCTGTGCCACCCGCATCGTGTCGCGGGCACTCAACCGAAGCTTCCGGTTGGATTCCTGCTGCAGGGTGCTGGTCGTAAACGGCGGCGCGGGCCGGCGAATCGAGGGCTTCTCTTCGTTGGCCGAAACAGTCCACGTCTCGGCGCCGACCTTTCGTCGCAGCTCTTCGGCGGCGTCCTGGTCGAGCAGGACGACCTTGCTGCCTTTCTTGAGCTGGCCGGTGTTCTCGTCGAAGTCCTTGCCGGTGGCAATCCGGGCGCCCCCCAGGGAATGGAGCTGGGCTTCGAAGCCCTGTCCCAGGTGCCGGAGACTGGCGGTCAGGTCCCAGTAGGTGCCGGCGCGGAAGGCGCGGCGCTCGCGCTCGCGGAGCACCAGGAGCCGCACCGCCACCGACTGCACCCGACCGGCCGAGAGCCCAAAGGCGATCTTCTTCCAGAGCAGCGGCGAAAGGGTGTAGCCGACCAGCCGATCGAGTATCCGGCGGGTTTCCTGGGCACGCACCAGGGAGTCGTCCACCGCGCGGGTGTGCTCCAGCGCCTCGCGGATCGCTTCCCTGGTGATTTCGTGGAACACCATCCGCTTGACCGGCACCTTGGGGCTCAGCAGCTGGAGCAGGTGCCAGGAGATGCTTTCGCCCTCGCGGTCTTCGTCGGTGGCGAGGATCAGCTCGTCGACATCCTTCAATTTGTCCTTGAGGGCCTTGACCACCTTCTTCTTGTCGGCCGGGACGATATAGAGCGGTTCGAAGTTGGCGTCGACATTCACGCCGAGGCGGGCCCACTCCTCTCCCTTGTACTTGGCCGGGATTTCAGAGGCCCGGTCGGGGAGGTCGCGGACGTGCCCCATGGAGGCCTCCACGGTGTAGCCCTTGGGGAGGAAACCCCTGATGGTGCGCGCCTTGGTGGGCGATTCGACGATAACCAGCGTGGCCATGAAACTCCGATGGATCCAGGTGCACGGAGGGGGCGGAACGGGCCGATCCCCCTGACGAGGGAACCCCGGGAGGCCGGGGTTCCATTGGTACAGTAGAAAACCGGGGCGGGGCTCCGGGTCAACCCCCCGGCGGGTTGGGTCCCCTGCCTGCGGCCCACCCTCACGGGTGGGCCTCCCCGATGTGACAACCATCGTTTCATGCGTTTGGACGCGCGGATGAGATCGGTATGGGAACGCCGGGATCGGTGTGGGGACGCCGGGATCGTAGAGACGCCCGGTTCCGTGTAGAGACGCCCTAATAGGGCGTCTCTACCACCCCCGTGCGGGGGCGGATGCCGACCCATGCCAACCCCACCCATGCCGCGATGGCCGAAACAACGGGCAGGCCCACCCGTGAGGGTGGGCCGCGCAAACGAATGCCGAC
>JAWXBA010000224.1:0-17021 GCA_034439775.1 Gemmatimonadota bacterium
ACGATCTGGCCGGCCAGATCGTGCAGGGCCTACGGGAAGGAGCCAGGGTATGAGTGGCGACCAGCAGGAGCTGCAGCGGCTGCGCGCCGAGGTAGCGGCGTGGCGGGCGGTCTACGCCCGGCAGCCGCTGCGCGACGACAGCGACTTCTCCACCATCTCCGGTCTGGACCTGGAGCCGGTCTACACTCCCCTCGACGCGCCAGAGTCGGCGCTGGCCCAGCTCGGCCTGCCGGGAAATTTCCCCTACACCCGCGGCGTCCATCCGTCGATGTACCGCGGCAAGCTCTGGACGATGCGCCAATTCGCCGGGTTCGGCACCGCCGAGGACACCAACCAGCGCTATAAGTTCCTGCTGGAGCGGGGCCAGACCGGGCTGTCGGTGGCCTTCGATTTTCCGACCCTGATGGGGTACGACTCCGACCATCCCCGATCGGAGGGGGAGGTTGGCAAGTGCGGCGTGGCGATCAGCAGTCTCCAGGATATGGAAGACTTGTTTGCCGGGATCCCGCTCGATCAGGTCTCGACTTCGATGACCATCAACGGTCCGGCTGCGATCCTGTTCTGCTTCTACGTTGCCGCGGCGGAGAAGCAGGGGGTGCCGATCGAGGCGCTGCAGGGGACCGTCCAGAATGACATCCTCAAGGAGTACCAGTCCCAGCACGCCTGGATCTTTCCGCCGGAACCGGCGCTCAAGATCATCGTCGACATGTTCGAGTGGGCCTCGGAGCACACTCCCAAGTGGAATACCATCTCCATCTCGGGGTACCACATCCGCGAGGCCGGGGCCACCGCCGGGCAGGAACTCGCCTTCACCCTGGCCAATGGCTTCTCCTACGTCGAGCACGGCATCGCCCGCGGATTGTCGGTGGACCAGTTTGCCCCGCGGCTGTCGTTCTTCTGGGATGTCCACAGCGAGTTCTTCGAGGAGATCGCCAAGATGCGGGCTGCCCGCCGCATCTGGGCCCGTCACCTGAAGGAGCGCTACGGCGCCACCGACGAGCGCAGTTGGAAGATGCGATTTCACAGCCAGACCGCCGGCGTCTCGCTCACCGCGCAGCAGCCGCTCAACAATGTGGTGCGGGTGGCCTATCAGGCCATGGCCGCGGTCCTCGGCGGTACCCAGTCGCTGCATACCAATGCCTTTGACGAAACGCTGGCCCTCCCCACCGAGGAATCAGTCCGGATCGCCCTCCGGACCCAGCAGGTCCTGGCCTACGAAACCGGGGTGGCCAATGTGGCCGACCCGCTGGGCGGATCGTGGTACCTCGAGGCGCTGACCGACCGCCTGGAGGCCGAGGCGGAGGAAATCTTCCAGCAGATCGAGGCCCAGGGTGGGGTGGTTGCCGCGGTCGAGGCCGGCTGGATCCAGCGGCAGATCTCCGAGTCGGCGATGCGGTTCCAGGGGGAGGTCGAGTCGGGCCGCCGCACCATCGTCGGCGTCAATGCTTTCGAGGAGGCCGCCGAGGCCGACGTCGCGATCCTCAAGATCGGCGACGCCGCCGACCGGAGCCAGCGCGAGCGGCTGGAGCGCCTCCGCCGGACCCGCGATACGGCCCGGGTGGAGCAATGCCTGGCCGACCTCGGCGCCGCCGCCCGCGAGGAGCGCAACCTGATCCCGGCCATGCTCGAGTGCGCCCGGGCGTACTGCACACTGTATGAAATCCGCGAGGTGCTGGAGCGCGTGTACGGCGCCTATCGCGAACCGGTGTTCTTCTGATTCAACCGAAAGGTCTGTCTGTGTCTTCGCCGTCCGCTATCCAGAAGCAGTTGCAGAAACTCGCCAAGTTGTCCGGTGGCAAGCACCCCATCGTCAGCTGTTACCTCAAACTCGAACCCCGCGATCGCTCTGGCGGCAAGTATCGGATCAAGGTCAAGAATCGCATTCGCGCCGCCGAGCAGGGACTCCCCCGGCTCGGGCTGGACCGTCATGAGCAGGAGGCGGTCCTCGGGGATTTGGCCCGGATCCAGGGGTACCTGGACAAGGTCAGCAATCTGCCGGGCGCCCAGGGCGTCGCCATTTTCGCTTCCGCCGGCCATCGGCTGTTTGAGACGATTCCCCTGCCACGGGTCTACCGCAGCCGGCTCGCCGTTGATCGGACGCCGCAGGTCGGTGAGCTGGCCGCCATCGACGAGGAGATGGGCACCTACCTGACCGCGGTGCTGGACCGCTCCAGCGCGCGGATCTGGGAAGTGTCGGCCTTCACCACCCGGTCCGTGGCCGAACTCGCGGGGAGCGAATTGCGCGGCAAACGCTTCCACGCCAGCGGCACCGATTCGGTGCGGGCCGGGGAGCATACCTGGCGCGGGCGGATCCGCGAGGAGAAGCAACGTCACTACGCCGCGATCGCCGACAAGCTCTTCGAGCTTGACCGCGCCAACCCCATGCGTGGCATCGTGCTGGCCGCGCCGGGAGTCGAGGCGGGGGCGGTCGAGCCCTTCCTGCACCCGTACCTGGCCGCCAAGCTGATGGGCACCGCCAAGCTCAGCCCTAAGCTGGCCAAGGGCCCGGAGGTGCACGAAGCCACCCTACTGGCCTGCGAGGCGCACGAGCGTCAGCAGGAAAAGGACTGGGTCGCCGAGCTGATGGAGAAGGAACCCACCGGGTGGGCGGTCAACGGCGTGGGGGTCACGCTGCGGGCGCTCGCACTGGGGAAGGTGCGCACCCTGCTGGTGCAGCCCGATGCCACCACGCCGGGGTTCCGGTGCCGTGATACCGGCCGGCTGGTGCTCACCGAACGCGAATGTCGGCTGGAGGGTGGTGGCGACCCCGTCCTTGATGTCATCGACGATGCCATCGAGGAGGCGCTTCGCCAGCGGTTGACGCTGGATGTGGTGTTCGACGCCGAGTCCACCGCCCAGGTGGACGGGCTGGCGGGCCTGCTCCGATTCAAGTGAGGAGTCTGGTATGACCGACGCATCAGCCGCCGCCCCGTCCCGCCCCATTCGGGTGCTCGTGGCAAAGCCCGGTCTCGACGGCCACGATCGTGGCGCCAAGGTCGTCGCCGCCTCTCTGCGCGACGCCGGCATGGAGGTCATCTATACCGGCCTCCACCAGACCCCCGAGATGATCGCCTCGGCGGCCATCCAGGAGGACGTCGACGTGGTCGGTCTCTCGATTCTCTCCGGGGCCCACATGACCCTTTTCCCGAGGGTCAGGCAGCTGCTGGTCGATGCCGGCCGCCCGGAGATCCTGCTCACCGGTGGCGGCATCATCCCCGCAGAGGACATGGCAGCATTGTCCGCCCTCGGGGTCGGCAAACTGTTCGGGCCGGGGACCGTCACCGCCGACCTGGTGGTCTACATCCGTGAGTGGGCCGCGACCCACGTCACCTCCTGAGCCCCGTGGCAAAGGCCCCCGCCAAGGAGCACCGCCCCCCCCGGCTGCGGGCCATGGCCAACGAGGTTCTCGGCCTGGCGGAACGGCTCCGTGAGGGCGGTGGCCCCAAGCGCGTGGCCAAGATGCACGCCCAGGGGAAGCTCAGCCCCAGGGAACGAGTTGCCCAACTGCTGGACCCGGGTGCACCGTTCCTTGAGATCGGATTGCTGGTGGCCCACGATCGCTACGACGGCCAGGCTCCTGCGGCCGGGGTCATCACCGGCGTCGGGCGTGTCGGCGGGCGCGAGGTGGTGGTGGTGGCCAACGACGCCACCGTCAAGGCGGGGAGCTGGTGGCCCGAGACGATCACCAAGATGCTGCGCGCCCAGGAAGTTGCCATGCGCCAGCGGATCCCGATCATCTACCTGGTGGACAGCGGTGGGGTCAACCTGCCGTATCAGGAGGGGGTCTTTCCCGGCCAGCATGGCGCTGCGCGGCTCTTCTACTACAACTCGATCATGCGCCGATACCTGCATGTCCCCCAGATCGCCGCCGTCATGGGGAGCTGTGTGGCCGGTGGCGCTTACCTGCCCGCCCTCTCCGACGTGATCTTCATGGTCGAGGGCACCAGTTTCATGGGCCTCGGCGGGCCCAACCTCGTCAAGGGTGCCACCGGACAGACCGTCGATGGCGAAACCCTCGGCGGCGCGGTGACCCACACCTCGATCAGCGGCGTGGCGCATTATCGGGCGGCCACCGACGCCGAGTGCCTGGTCCGCATCCGCGAGTATGTCGGCCGCCTGCCGAGGCCGGTGGTCGAGGCCCGCCGCACCGAGGCCACACCCGGTTCGCGGCCGATCGAGGATCTGTACGACCTGCTGCCGCAGGATCACCGGATGTCCTATGACATGCGGGACATCCTTGCCTGCCTGCTCGATGGCGGTGCGTTCGACGAATTCCAGCCCGACCTCGCCGGCGAAATGCTCTGCGGTCATGCCCGGATTGGCGGCTGGCCGGTCGCCGTCATTGCCAACCAGCGTGGCCTGATCAAGGGCCGCCAGGGCGAGCGCCCCCGCTTTGGCGGCATCGTCTACGCCGAGAGCGCGGAGAAGGTGGCGTACTTCATCGAGAACGCCGGCCGCGAGCGGATTCCGCTGCTTTTCATCCAGGATGTCAGCGGGTTCATGGTCGGCCCCGACGCCGAGCACAACGGTATCATCCGCGCCGGCGCGCGGTTTGTGGAGGCGATGGCGACCGTGCCGGTGCCCAAGCTCGTGCTCACCGTCAACCACGCCTCCGGCGCCGGGTACTATGCCATGGCGGGGCAGGGGTTTGAGCCCGACTTCATCGTCTCCTGGCCCACCGGGCGCATGGGCGTCATGGAGGGCGAGGCAGCGGTCCAGGCGGTGCACGGGACCGCCATGGACAAGGCCCGCAGCGAGGGAGTGGAACCGCCGGCCGACGTGACCGCGTCCGCCGACGCCATGCGCCAGGATTACGAGCACCAGCTCGACGCCCGGTACGCGGCGGCCCGCGGCTTCGTCGATGCCATCATCATGCCCGAGCAGACCCGGGATGTGCTCCAGTTCCTCCTCGCCACCGTCGCCAATTATTCGGGCCCGCATATCGGCTCCTTCGTGCTTCCCCCGCTCGACGCCCACCGCTGAGTCCTGATGCCACGCTCTACTGTCGTCTCCGTGCTCCTGGTTGGGATTGCCGCTTGCGCTCCCGGGCTCAATCCACCCAGGCCCAGTGTCGATCCGGTCCCGGTCACTCTCCCGGACATGGTCCTCCCGCCTCCTCCAGCGGCGCGGGCCGAGCCGGAGCGGATCGCCCCTCCGGAAGTGGCCAGGGCCAGTGGCCTCATGGCACTCGATGCCACCAGGGTCACCGACCATGCCCGGCGGTTCCCCGAGTCCGATGGTCGCGGGGTCCTGATCGGCATCCTGGACAGTGGCATCGACCTCGGCACCTCGGGGCTGGACCTCACCAGCACCGGCGAGCCCAAGGTGCTGGATCTCCGTGACTTTTCCGGGGAAGGGCGGATTGCCCTGGCATCGATCACGCCAGTGGGAGATGCAGTGGTGGTGGGCGACACTCGACTCGGCGGATTCGGGCGGGTCCGCTCCCTCAGCACAACTGGCCCGTGGTACGGCGGCTCGCTCTCCGAGATCGTGCTCGGCGAGATGCCCGGCGCGGACCTCGACGACAACGGCACCAACACCGATCAGCTGGCCGTGATCGTGACCCGCGCCAGCGATGGCTGGGTGCTGTTTGCCGACACCGACCGCGACGGCACCCTCGACGATGAACGCGCCTGGCGCGACTACGCCAACGGCCGCGAGACGTTCGGGTGGCACCGCGATGGCGCACCGACACCGATCACCATGGCGGTAAATCTCGCCGAGGGTCAGGCTGGCGGCCCGCCGGTGCTCGATCTCTTCTTTGACCAGAGCAGCCACGGCACCCACGTGGCCGGGATCGCAGCCGGCCACGACATGTTCGGCCTTCAGGGATATGATGGCATCGCCCCCGGCGCCATGCTGCTTGGCGTCAAGATCTCCAACAACGCGCTGGGTGGTATCAGCGTCACCGGCAGCATCCGGCAGGGCATCGATTACGCCATCCGATACGCCCGGCAGAGAGACCTCCCCCTGGTGCTCAATCTGAGCTTCGGGGTTGGCAACGAGGCTGAAGGTGCCGCGCGGATCGATGCCATCATCGACTCGGTGCTCGCCGCCAATCCCGACGTGGTGTTCGTGACCAGCGCCGGCAACGATGGCCCCGGCCTTTCCACTCAGGGCTTCCCGGCCACGGCGCGGCGCCCGATCTCGGTCGGTGCCACCTGGCCCGCCGTATTCAGCGGCGACCCCGATCCGGCCCACGACCTGATCGCCTTCTTCAGCTCCCGTGGCGGCGAGACCGCCAAGCCCGACCTGGTGGCGCCCGGTTTTGCCTATGCCACCGTCCCCCGTTACAACACCGGCGACGAGATCAAGAATGGTACCAGCATGGCCTCACCGCATGTGGCAGGACTGGCGGCGCGGCTCGTCTCGTCCAGGCGTGCTGGGGAATGGCCCACGGCCAGGAGCGTCAAGCAGGCGCTGATGGTCACCGCCCGGCCATTCGAGGGCGCGCTCTTCGTCGATCAGGGCACCGGCCAGGCCGACCTCGTCGCTGCGCAACTGTGGCTGGCCGCGGAGCACTCTGTGGAGGAGATCCAAGTCGAGGTGACCGGGACACGGCACACGGCGGCATGGCGAGGGGAGGGGTTGCGGTCCGCTGCCGACACCACGGAACAGTTCACCGTGACACGCCCGGCAGGAAGCGCTCGCGCCACCTTCCAGCTCCGCAGCAGCGCACCCTGGCTCCGGGCGCCTGCCACCGCCGCCATCGCCGCCACGGGACAGGTCGCCGTGAGGTGGAGCGCCGCCGCGTTGACGGTGCCCGGCACCTACAGCGGCGTCGTGTCGGGGTGGTCGGCCGATACTGCCGCCGGTCCCGCGTTCAGGCTCGTCGCGACCATCGTGATCCCTGAACCGGGGCTGGCCCAGCCCGTCCGGCGTACCGTCACCCCGATCGGCGGCGCCGGCCGGGTCTTCTTCCGGGCCGATTCTGCCCGGCCGTTCGATGTCCGGATCTCCACCACCAGTCCCCAGCGCACGCTGTTCGGCTCGTTCTTCGAACCCGGCGGCCAGCCGCTGCGCACCGAATCGTTCCTCCCGGCCGGTTTCGGCGAAGCGGCCGCCGAATTCTCGGTCGATGGCCGCGACGCGGTGCGCGGCACCTACCAGGCCGTGGTCGCGGCTCGGGTGGGAGAGTCGGGTCCGGCGGTCGTGGAGGTGTTCCACAGTCCGGTGCGGCTGGCTGCCGTGCGGCAAGGCGATTCCGTCACCGTGACCATCGATAACCTTGAAGTGCCCCCGGTTACCGGCGAGCTCTATGCCGGCGTGGTCGGTGGCGAACGCGGCCTGGCACTGACCGGCCAGGGCGGGGCAGTGCGGCGGGTTCCCCTGCGGATCCCCGAGTGGGCCACCAGGGTGGTGGTGGATGTGACCATGCCGCGTCAGGACTGGCCCCGCTTCACCGACTTCGGCACTGCCCTCGTGGCGGCCGATGGCCAGATCATCGAATCGGCGCCGCTCAACTACCACACCGTCCGCCTCGCCTCCGACCTGGAGCCGGCCCCCGATCGCGATGCCGAGCTGGTCTTCCTGCCGGGGTTTGCCAATCCCGATTCGAACCAGCCGTGGCAGCTCGCGGTAACGATCCGTTTCTACGCCGATCAGCCGCGGCTTTTTGCCCAGGCCGAAGGGATGGCCATTACCCTCGGCTCCCGCGCCTCGGCCTCGCGGCGGTTCTCGCTGGGCACCACCGATTGGGTCCTGCCCAGTGGCTTTGCCCCGCTGGGGCAGGTGGCGATGGTGGTCGGTGACCGGATCTGGACCCGCGAGGTGAATCTGTCCCCCCCGATGATGGCGGTGCGTCCATGAGTGGTCGTGTGGTGCGGGTGGCGTCCGGGCAGGGCTTCTGGGGCGACTGGCTCGAGGCACCGGTGCGCCAGGTGCGCGACGGGCATGTCGACTATCTGATGCTCGACTACCTGGCCGAAGTGACGATGTCCATCCTGCAGAAGCAGAAATCCCGAAATCCCGAGGCCGGCTACGCCCGGGATTTCGTGCCGCTGATGAGCCGGATCCTCCCCGATATTGCCGACAAGGGCGTCCGGGTCATCACCAATGCCGGCGGCATCAATCCCCGCGGCTGCGCCGAGGCGATCGTGGCCGAGGCCCGCAAGCAGAAGCTGTCGCGCAAGCTCCGGATCGCTGTCGTTTCGGGTGACGACATCATGCCCCGGCTCGACGATCTCCTGGCCCGCGGACACACCCTGGCCGACATGGATACCGGCCGCCCCCTCGCCGAGTTCCGCGCCGAGGTACTGGCTGCCAACGCCTACCTCGGCATGGCGCCGATTGTCGAGGCGCTGCGGAAAGGCGCCGATATCGTCATTACCGGTCGGGTCACCGACACCGGCCTGACGCTGGGACCGCTCTTCCATGAGTTCGGATGGGACTTTGACGACTGGGACAAGGTTGCCGCTGGCACGATCGCGGGGCATATCATTGAATGCGGCGCCCAGAGCTCGGGCGGCAACCTCCTCAAGGATTGGCGCAAGGTCCGTGGGCTCGAGAACCCCGGCTTCCCGATCATCGAGGCCTCCGAGGATGGGACGTTCCTCGTCACCAAGCACCCCGGCACCGGTGGCGTGGTGAATGTCGCCTCGGTTTCCGAGCAGCTGGTGTACGAAATGGGCGACCCGCACCACTACATCACCCCCGATGGGGTGGCCGACTTCACCAGCATCCAGCTCCAGCAGGCGGGCAAGAATCGGGTCAAGGTCAGCGGGATCCGCGGCGGCCCCCGGACCCCGTTTCTCAAGGTCTCGATTGCCTGGTTCTATGGCTACAAGGCGGTCGGCACCCTGGTGTACAGCTGGCCCGATGCCTACGACAAGGCGCGCGCCGCCGACAAGATCCTCCGCCGGCGGCTCAAGAACCTGGGACTGGAGTTCGAGCAGATCCTGACCGAGTACGTCGGCGTGGACGCCACCCACGGGAAACTCTCTGGTCCGCCCCCGGCGGATCTGGCCGAGGTGCAGCTCCGGATCGGGGTCCGCGCCCGAGAACGGGAACCGGTGGAACGGTTTACCCGGGAGATTGCGCCGCTGGTGCTGACCGGTCCGCCCAGCGTCACCGGATTTGCCGGGGGGCGGCCTCGGGTCGAGGAGATCGTGGCCTACTGGCCGGCACTGATTGACCGCAAGGAAATCGAATCGCAGGTCCGCGTCGACCTGCTGGAGGTATGACCATGGCCACCGCGAAACGGCCCAAGACTAAGGCCAAGCCGAAGGCAAAGTCGGCCCGTGTGGGAAAGACCTTGCGGCCCCGCCGCCCCGCCGCCCCGCTGCCTCCCGTCAAGATCCAGCTCCGCTGGCTCGCCCACGCCCGTTCCGGCGACAAGGGCGACACCGCCAACGTCGGGCTCATCGCGCTCCGGCCCGAGTGGTTCCCGATCCTGGTCAAGGAAGTGACCCAGGCCCGCGTGGCGCGTCACTTCAAGGGGCAGGTCAGCAGTGTGGATCGGTTCGAGCTTCCCAACCTGAACGCGCTGAATTTCCTGCTCCACGGGGCGCTCGACGGCGGCGGCACCATCTCCCTCAAGACCGACGCGCAGGGGAAGGTCTATTCCACGGCACTCCTCCGGATGGAAATCCATGTGCCCGCCGATGTCGCCCGCCAGGCACTGCCGTGACCCTGGGGTAGGTCAAGATCGGTGTCGCGGTCGTCGGCATGCTCACCGCCGTCGCCGGCGTCATGGTCGGCAACCGCATCGTGGTCTGGGCCGCCATCGGCATCCTCGGCTTGGCCATGGTGCTCCGATTCGTGAAGCCGGTTCAGCCGCCGGGATCCTGAGGCCTCACGCGGAGCCGCAGAGACGCTGAGGCTCTGGCGCCCAGTGCAGAACTCCGCTTTGAGTCAGGTCCGATGGTGTTGGTGAACTGCCAGAACCGTTGATTCCCAAGCATTTCTGCGCTCGGTCGATGACCTCGGGTCTCCTTGGGAAATGCTTTTCACAACACACTCACGGAGATCCACGTGGGGTGGGGACTCGGCCTGGACGCACGGTCCTCTGCGCCTCCGCGGCTCCGCGTGACATCCCACACGCACTAATCTGCGCACATTGCGCTCGCTTTCGGTTACCAGTTCACCGCACCAATGCGATAGACTGGCGCCATGGCCAACGCTATCCTCCTTGATCCGCCAGCCGGCGTGCGCTCCACCCGCATCGCCCGCGCCCAGGAGCTGCTCCAGCAGCACTTCGGGTATCCCGATTTCCGCGCTTCCCAGCGCCGGGTCATCGACTCCGTCCTGAGTGGGCGCGACACCCTGGCCGTCCTGCCGACCGGAGGAGGCAAGTCGATCTGCTTCCAGGTCCCGGCCATGGTGCTCGACGGGTTTACCCTCGTCATCTCACCGCTGATCTCCCTGATGCAGGACCAGGTCGATGCCGCCTGTGCCCGTGGCCTCCCCGCCGCCGCCCTGAACAGCACCCTCTCGCGGCAGCGACAACAGCAGATTCAGGACGACCTCGAGGCGGGGCGCCTCAAACTCCTCTACACTTCGCCCGAGCGGCTGGCTCGGCTTGGCCCACAGCTGGCCGCCAGGAACCTCCGCCCGGCCCTGCTGGCCATCGACGAAGCCCATTGCATCGCCGAGTGGGGTCACGACTTCCGCCCCAGCTATCGCACCCTCCGCCGCGCCCGCTCCCTCCTTGGCTGGCCGCCGACGGTGGCCCTGACAGGCAGTGCCACACCCGAGGTCCGCACTGATATCGTCCGCGCCTTGGGTCTCGGCGCGAGGGGACCGTTCGACCTCCATTTGGGCTCGTTCGACCGCCGCAACCTCTGGTTCGGAGTGGTGCCGGTGAAAGATGATCGGGCGCGGTGGACGGCGCTGCTGCGCCTGCTGGCGGTCGATGATCGGGTGGCGATTGTCTACGCCCCCACCCGGAACGTCGTCGAAGGGCTGACGCGGAGGCTGCGCAGGGAAGGGTATCTCGCCGCTCCCTACCATGCCGGACTCAGCAAGGAGCGGCGGGAATCCGCTCTGGTCGATTTCCTGAACGACCGGGTCGAGATCATCGTTGCCACCTGCGCCTTCGGGATGGGAATCGATAAACCGAATGTGCGCCTGGTGGTCCACTGGACCATGCCAGCCACCCCGGAGTCGTACTACCAGGAGGCCGGGCGGGCCGGTCGGGACGGAGCCTTTGCCCGGTGCATCCTGCTCAACGGCCCCGCCGATGGCACCCTCCCTCGCCGCCAACTCGATGTGACCTTTCCCGACGAGGGATTGGTGGAATCGGTCTGGCACGACGCCGGTAGCCGGAAGGGCGTACCGGGTCATGTACTCGCGTCGGCCGAGCGCCTGGCGCGGGAGCTTCACCCGGAGCGGGGGCCGGTCGATTGGCGGCCGGTGCGGGAACGCCGTCGGCGCGCCACCACCCGGATTGCGGCGGTGGAGCAGTATGCCGGGAATACTGCCTGTCGCCGGGCCGCAATCCTGAACTACTTCGGGGAGGTCCTGGCGCGGTGCAGCGGCTGCGACCACTGCGGGGAGAGGCGGCACGGCGGCCCCCTCGCGCCGGGGGCCAAGCTCCGGCTGGCTCGGCTTCGCAGTGCTCTGACCGGCCACCAGACCCCGTGGGGTGGCTGCATCCTCGATCCCGTGGCGCTGGCTCGCCTCGCCATCGATCCGCCGGTCTCGGCGGCCGCGCTGGCCGATACCCCCGGGGTGGGACCCGAGATGGCCGCCCGGTTGGGCCGACTGATCATGACCGCGCTTTGGGCTGGGGCTGCGGTGGGCCCAGGGCCGGAGGCCGCCCCTGGCGACTCCGGGACGCTCCTGCGGGCCTGCCAGCGCTGGCGAGCAACGGTGGCCGCCGAGCAAGGGGTTCCCGAGTGGCGGGTGGCCACCGACCGGCTCCTCCATCAGGTCGTCCTTGCCGCACCCACGTCAAGGGATGCCCTCGCGCGTGTGCCGGGTGTTGGGCCCCGGTTCCTGCTCAAGCACGCCGAATCGATCCTGGCGATCCTGGATCAGGGGGGTGCTCCACCTCCAACGCCGCCCCATCCGGCCCGCTGACGCTCCCCTGACGCCGCCTTTGCAGCTTCCGGCCTACTCACATTGGGAGTTATGCTGTTGAACGATCCTCCGCGGGCAGCTACCTTGCCAGTACCAGATGCTACTGATCGCTGGCACAAGGAACGTCGAATGCCCCGTCTTGCCCATCGCCTGATCCTGATCACGCTCATCGCTGGATGTGGTGGCGAACCCGAGTACCCGGCCGTTGCGGTGCCCGCCGAGCTGGCGGCCATCGTGTCCGGCCTTCCCGGCGTCGTCGTGTCCGTCGACGAGGTGCGTCAGGTCGTTGAGGCCTATGCCGGGCCGTTCCATGTGCCGGCCTCCGAACCGATGGCCCTCGATGTGCCGCATGATATGGTTGGCCACAATGTGCCGCTCATCGATTTTACCTGGCCCGCCGACGGCTGGTTCCGCGGGTTCCACATCTCCCTGCACGAGGCCTCAGGCGCCGAGCTTCCCCGGGAGCTGTTGCATCACCTGGTGGGGTACAATCTCGATCGCCGACCGTTGATTCACCCGGGGGTGGAGCGGCTCTTCGGGGTGGGGCAGGAGACGGCGAATATCGTGCTGCCTGAGGCGATCGGGGTCCCGATGCCGAGCGGCACGAAGCTGGGATTCACGGTGGCCTGGCACAACGAGTCGGGGCAGGATCTGGACGGGGTCTACGTGCGGTTGCTCCTCGTGTACACCCCGGATCGGCCCGAGGGGATCCGCATCGCGGCCATGCCGTTGCACACCGAGGTCAACTACCAGATCGAGGAAACCACCGCGTTCGACCTACCGGTGGGTCACTCGGAGCACACCTTCGAATTCACCATGCCGATCGACGGCGGTGTCATCGCAGCCAGTGGCCACATGCACGACTATGGGGTTGGAGTGCGACTCGAGGATGCCACCACCGGCAAGGTGCTGTTCACCTTGTTGGGGAATCGCAACGCCGACGGCACGCTGCTCGGCATCGAGCAGAAGGTCTTCCGGAAATGGTTTGGGCTGAGGGATGCGAGGGTCCGGCTGGTGGCCGGCACCCGCTATCGAGTGGTGGGGGAGTACGACAACCCAACGGGGAAGCTGATCCCCTCAGGGGCGATGGCACACATCGTCGGGCTCTTTGCGCCCGATGACCTGACTCAGTGGCCCGCGCTCGACCCCAGCGATCCAGAGTTGATTCGGGATCTCGCGGTGCTTCGCGGCGAGTCAATCTCCGACACCACGGCTGTTGCCGCGCCGGCTCACATCCATCACTGACTCCAGGGCCGAATAGATTCGGCCCCAACCGGCGGTGCACCTTCGCGGTCCGCCCTGTCCGCCCTGTCCCCACTGCCCTCACTGCCCCCGCCGCCCCCCCGGTTCCAACCACTCCCTCACTACCGTCGCCAGCTCGCCCCGGAGAAACACCCGGGCGCGTTCGGGCAGGGAGACTGAGAGCAGCAAGCCGGTCCCTGGGCCACCGGTCTCGAGCTCCAGCACCCGGAGCTGACCCCAGGGAATCTCGATCGCCGGGTGTCCAAGACTGAAGGGGAATGGGTAGCTCAGCCGCAGCCCGCCAAACCCGACCGCGGCCTGCAGCGGGGCCACCCGATGGTACCATCGCGGATTGCCGAGGCCGCCCTCCTGGATCGAGAGCTGAAGCTCCCGTCCTGGCTCACCGGTGCGAAACGTCTCCGCCAGGCCGGTCCATCCTGATAACCTCGCGTCGACCACGATCCCACCCGCGAGGATCCCCACCGTTACCAGCATCAGGATCAGCCCGCGTCGCAAAATCGCTTTCACCTCGGCACCTCCGTGCTTGGTTCGTCCCGCTGTCCCGCCCTACCTCAACCGCCCACGCAACCACTCCAGCACCGCCGCCAGGATATCAGCCCGTACCGCCCGATCTGGCAGGGACATGTACTGGGCCGGATCGCCATTCAGGTCCTGGATCAACAGATGATTGGCGTTTGCGAACACCCGCATCGTCACGTCCCGGTTCCCCCCGGCCTTGAATGCCGCCTCGAGTTCCGGCGCCTGGTCGGCCGTAACCTGCAAGTCGGTGCTGCCGTGCACGATCAGCACTGGGGTCCGGCGCACCGAGCGGGCGGTGGGGATCGGATCATAGTCGATGAACTCTGCCATCCACGGCGAAGTTTTGGCCAGGGAATCGGTAGCCGCCTGCGAAACCCGGCGGAGCGAATCCCGCTGCGTCTCGGTAAACCCCGGCGCCCGGTCGATCGCGCTCCGCTGCTGGTACTCCATGATGCGCCGGCCGGTGCGTGAGGGTCCAGCCAGCAGGACGATCCCCGCCAAGGTGGGGTCGGTGGAGGCCACCAGCGGGGCAATCAAGCCCCCCTCGCTGTGGCCCACGATCGCCAATCGTGCCGGGTCAATCTCCGGCCTGTTCCGTAGCCAGGCCAGTCCAGCCCGGATGTCATCGGCAAAGTCCCGGGAGGTGGCAGTCCCCGGGTTGCCACCGGACCCGCCAAAGCCGCGGTCATCCATCCGGAGCACCGCGATGCCATGACGCGACAGGGTGTCGGCCACCTGTCGAAACAGCCGGTAACCTGAAACCGAAGGAATCGCCTCATCTCGATCCTGCAACCCGGATCCGGTACTCGTGATCACCGCCGCCACTCGGCTCGAAGCCGTGGCGCCGTTGGGAACGGTCAGCGTCCCGGCCAGGGTGTGCCCCATCGGGGTCTGGATCGTGACGTCATAGGCTCGATAAGGAGCCCCCGCCGGGGCGGCATAGTCGGGTGGCGCGGAATTCATCGATCCACTGGTCGCGGCGCCTCGCATGATTCGGAGGTTCTGTTCAGCCACCACGCCGCCCAGAATCCGGCCTTCCGCATCCACCCGGAGCCGAGCCGGCGCGCCAGCGATGTTGAGCAGGACCGAGTCCGGACCCAGTCGGGTCACTTCCATTCCGAAACTCTGGCCACCCCGCACGGCGAACCCGGGCACAGTCACCCGATCGCCACCGACCCGGATCGCCCGCGCCACCACCAGCTCCATCAAGGAGAACGACGGGTTGATGAACGGGAACGCCCCGGTCTGCGCCCCCAGTCGCTGGCTGCCACCCCCCTCGATCTCGACGATCACGCTGTCCGGCCGGAACGACAGCGTGGCCCGCTGCCGCGCCGCCGCCGACTCGGCATCGGTCGGCAGCCAGAAGGCGTTCGTCATCCGGACCGGTAGCCCGGATGCGTCAAGCGAAACCGTGAATCGAAACCGAAATCCCAGGGCAGGGCTCACCATTTCGGCCGAAAGCTCGCTCGCCGTCCGGGAAAAGCGCTCCCGGGAAAGGGTGTCGTTCCCCACGATCACATACAGCATGCTGCTCTCCTGGGCTGCCACCGGCAGCGGTAGGGCCAGGCCAAGGAGGAGCAGGGCTGTGGATTGGATTCGACGCATCATTGTCACTCTCCTGATATCTTGCATGCCCAGCGAAGATCGCCCGGCGGCCCCACAGGTACAATACGATGGGGCGCACAACGATACGGGGGGCCGTACCAGAAGTTTCCCGAAACTCCCCCCGCAGTCCCTGATACCCAATACCCGATACCCGACACCCGACACCTGATACCCGACACTGATACCCGACACCCGACACCCCTCACCCTGGCTCCCATGACCGACTCCCAATACTTCGACGACCAGCACTTCCAGGTTCGCGACATGGTCCGCGACTTTGCCCACACCTATGTTGCCCCGATCGCCCGGGACCTCGATCGCGACTCCACCTTCCCGTGGGAGAACATCAAGCGAATGGGGGAGCTCGGCCTCCTCGGCGTGCCCTGGAGTGAGGAGATGGGTGGTACCGGCATGGACCAGATGTCGTATTACATCACCATCCTGGAACTCGCCAAGGTCGATGCCTCCCATGGCCTGACGGTCAGTGCGCACACCAACCTTGGCACCTCACCAATCGTCGAGTTTGGCACCGATGCCCAGCGGGCTCGGTACGTGCCGCTGCTGGCCAGCGGCAAGATCCTCGGCGGCTTCGGATTGACGGAGCCGGGGGCTGGCAGTGATGCCGGCGGCACTGCCACCACCGCCGTGGACAAGGGCGATCACTACCTCCTCAACGGCTCCAAGGTGTTCATCACCCACGCCGGGGTCGGGGAGTCGTTCGTCGTCACCGCCCGAATGGGCAACACCAGGGGCCACCGCGGCATCAGCAGCTTCATCGTCACCAAGGACACCGTGGACCTGGAGCAGTGCCTGAAGCTGGGTATCGGGCATGCGGCCGACCTGCCCAAGACCCCCGGGGTCCGAGCCGGCAAGAAGCTGGAGAAGATGGGGTGGCGCGCCAGCGACACCCGCGAGCTGATCCTGGAAGACGCCGTGGTACCCAAGGAAAACCTCCTCGGCCAGGAAGGGCAGGGATTCATCAACTTCCTCAAGACCCTCGACGGTGGCCGGATCGGGATTGCCGCCCTCTCCCTGGGTATAGCCGAGGGGGCCTACGAGGCGGCGCTGGAGTATGCCAAGGGCCGCAAGCAGTTCGGTCAGCCGATCGCCTCTTTTCAGGGTATCAGCTTCAAGCTGGCGGACATGGCGATGGAGATTGAGGCCGGCCGGCACCTGCTCTACAGCGCCGTTCGCCTCAAGATGGCGGGCAAGCCGTTCAAGAAGGAGGCCGCCATGGCCAAGCTCTTCTGCTCGGAACTGGCCATGCGAGCCACCACCAACGCGGTTCAGATCTTCGGCGGCTACGGCTACAGCACCGACTATCCGGTGGAGCGGATGATGCGCGACGCCAAGGTCTGCGAAATCGGGGAAGGGACCAGCGAAATCCAGCGGATGGTCATTGCCCGCGAAATCCTGGGGGAGCTATAGGGGTAAGTGTAAGAACGTTGGCTGCCTAGAGCATTCGAAAGGGGAGCCGTCGCTGGCCTCGGCTGAACCATTTCAGATTGACGAGATGGTCAGGCTGGTTGGGATGATACGATTGTTTCAGACCACGGTACGACGGCCGAGTGGTGTAGACTAACTCTATGTGATTCAATTGGTTAGGTCTGTTC
>JAWXBA010000225.1:0-4204 GCA_034439775.1 Gemmatimonadota bacterium
CGGCGCCGGCGCCTCGACCACCACAGGGATCCCCCGCGCCAGGCAGAGCACCACCGCCAGCCAGCTCATCCCGACCGCAAACTCTGCCACCCCCGCCCAGGGACGTCCCGCCGATTGGAGGGCGAGGGTCAGGGCCAGCGCCAGGAACGCCGCGATCTTGACCAGCGCGTAGCCGGTCCGCATGACCGGTGACACCACCAGCCAGCGGCCCAGTCGGGTGCGCATCATGGCGTGGGCGGAGATGCCGCGCTGGGCGCCGACATCACGGATCGAGTCCACCAGCGCCCCGCGAATCATCACCACCAGCGGCACCACGATCGACACCAGGCCCATGTGCGCAAAGACCACCCAGAGCACGAACTCCACCGCCCGGTCGGTGGCGATGTCCAGCGCACTCCCCAGCAGAGTCGTCTCTCCGCGCCACCGTGCCACGGCCCCATCCAGAGTGTCCATCAGCATCAGAACCCCAAGCAGCACCACCGCCGACATCCTGCCGATGCTGCCGGGCTGGTACATCAGCCAGATGACCAGGACCAGCAGCGGAAACCGCAGGATCGTGACGCCATTGGCGACGTTGAAGATGCTGACGTACCCCGGCGCACCGGCATCCTGCTTGGCGGACATGGGCGCTACCAGTTGAGGTGGAGCAGGGGAATGCGGACCCCTGGCACGGTGTGTCGGCGCGACCCGTCCGGGGTGAGGATGGCGGCAGGAATGGGCAGTGGCGTACCCAGGGTCCAGCCGCTCCGGTAGTTGAGAAGGGCCGACCCGGCGGCACCTTCGACCGGGCCGAGGCGATCACGAACTAGGGCAGCTCCGCCGATCAGTCCGATGGTGGTTCCTGCCGCGATGATGCCGATGACGCCATCTTCGCTCTCGGTCGAGGTGAGGAGTACGACGCCCAGCCCGGCCAGGCCACCGCCAAGCCCGGCCGCGGTGATGGTCCGGACCTTGGCCGCGGTTGGCCGCCACCCGCGTGCCGCCGGGATCGCCGCCAGGAGGGCAAGGTTTCCGCCCAGGAGCGCGCCACCCAGAGCATCATTGGATGTATCACTGATCAGCGCGAAGATCGCCGCGCCGTACCAGGTGCCCCAGATGGCCGATTGGGTCACCACCGACGCCTGGCCCTGGGTCAGGTTGATCCGCGAGGCGAGCAGGCCAGCCCCGAAACCGGCAACGCCACCCACGAGTGCCGCGGTCCAGCCTGCGGTGCTGGAGCTTGTCTCATAGCAGAAGTCGAGCTCACAGTATTCCTCAACCCCAATATTCAGCAGGTCCTGCCAGCCGACCGCCTGCCAGGTTCCCCAGGTGCTGCCGAATTGGAGCAACGCTGCCTGCCCACTGCTCAGATTGCGTTTCTCGGCCAGGGCCCGCGAGCCGAAGAATCCCAGTGGGGCTCCGATCAGGAGGCCAGCGCCGTAGGCCTCGCTGGCGTCGCTGTCCAACGCGGCCGGGATGACCACGCCGAGCCAGGCTCCGAAGGCGGTATGATAGGCAATGAAACCGCCGCGATTGAACCCGACCAGCGATTCCTCCTCGCCGAGCTGGTCGGTGAATCGGCGCCCCTCGGCGGCCGTGGCGGTCTCCGGGAACCGTTCTGCCAGGACGCGGAGGAGTTCGCGGGCCAGGCGCAGCTCGCCGCGGGCCTCGAGCACCCGGGCAGCGCGCAGCAGGGTGGCAGCGGAGTCGGCGCGGGTGTCCTGAGCGGAGAGCAGGGCCGGAGTGGCGGAAAGGCCGATGAGTAGCAGGAGGGACAGGCGGTGGCGGATCATGAGGATCACCCGCGGAAGGGCGCCGGGCGTTGTGCCCCGCGCAACGATCTTGAATCTACCTCGCGTCGGGGCCGTTGCCGAGTCAGCGGAGGGGGCCGACGGGGAAGTACTCCCCCCAGCGCCGATCCACCAACCGTACCACCTCATCCGGCATCGTCAGGGGTAGCGGGTACCCCTCCTTCCACGTGGCATTGATGCCAAGCCGGCCGCCATACACTGGGCGCGCGCCCTCGAAACCCTGCTCGGCAAAGACAAAGTCGAGTGCCGGGTCGAATCGGGTCCAGATGCCCCAGACCAGGTTCTCCTCGTCGTCCATGTCCACATCGGGGCTCACGGCCACCACGAACTTGACCGAGCCGAGTCCGTCCCAGCGCACCAGTCCCTCCAACACCTCGCGGGCGTGGGTCTCCACCTGCACCACCAGGAATCCGCCGTCGAGCAACTTGTGCCCGCGCACCCGTGGGTCGAACCCCGCCGGGTCGTGGACGCTGGTTGGAGGCGGCTCGGAGGTGACCGGCTCGCCGGCGGCATCGAATATTGCCTTGGCGCCGACATGGAACTTGAACGAGGTGTAGTCGAGGGTGTCGAGCGCGCCGATGGGCAGCAGGATGAAGCGCTCGCGCGGCTCCCAGCGGTACCAGAGCTCGCGCAGCATGGTGCGGAAGTCGCGCGGGTTGGCATCTTCGCGGAGCAGCACCACCATCTTGGTCAGCGCCAGCTGGCCAGTGCCGAGCAGGGAGAGCGCCGTCTTGAGCACCTCCTTGGGATGGCGTTCCTTGCAGGCGCCGACCAGGAGGTTGTGGAAGCCGGCGGCGTCGCTGGCAAAGAGGTCCACGATGTTGGGATTGACGACCTTGATCAGCGGGCCGATCATCTCGCCCACCGCGATCCCCATGAACTTGTCTTCCTGGGGCGGCTTGCCCACCACGCTGGCGGGGTAGATGGCACCGATCCGATGGGTCATGGTCTTGACGTGGAACACCGGGAACTGTTCGGCCTCGGAGTAGTGGCCGAAGTGGTCCCCGAACGGGCCCTCCGTCCGCCGCTCCCCGCTGGCCACGTATCCCTCGAGGATGAACTCCGCGTCGGCGGGTACCATCAAGGGCACCTCGCGGCCACGGGCAAACCGGGTGGGCGCACCGCGCAGCAACCCCACGAAGGTCAGCTCGTCCATGTCCTCGGGGAGCGGCATGATGGCGGCCAGCATCAGCAGCGGGTCGCCACCGAGCACCACGGCGGCTGGCAAATCCTGCCCCATCCGCTCGGCTTCCCAGTGGTGGGCCCGGCCACCCTTCATCGACTGCCAGTGCATGCCGGTGGTGCGACGATCGTACACCTGCAACCGATAGAGGCCGTAGTTCCGCTTGTGGCTGCGAGGATCCTCGGTCAGGGTCGGCCCGAAGGTGATGAAGGGGCCGCCATCGCGGGGCCAACTGGTGATGGCGGGGAGCAGGTCGAGCCGGGGCTCGGCCACCACCTGTTGTACCGGAGCGAGGCGCGTGGTGGCGGGGCGCATGTGGCGGGCCCGGGCCAGGAATTCCTTGTGCTGCCAGAGCTTCTTGGGGGTGGGTGGGGTCAGCCCCTGGATGGCGGAAACGAGCTCCTGCCCGATCTCCTGCGGGTGCCGCCCCAGCGCCAGCTCGATCCGCTTCATCGAGCCGAAGGTGTTCATGAGTAATGGGAATCCGGCGCCGTTCACGTTCTCGAAAAGCAGCGCCGGCCCGTCCTGCCGGACGACGCGCTGCACCAGTTCGGAGATCTCGAGGTTGGGATCAACCGGAGCGGTAATGCGGACCAGCTCGCCCTGGCGCTCCAGGGTAGTGACGAAATCGCGGAGCCCAGTGAACGGTGCCATGGGGAAAATCTAACCGCGCCAGCCCCGGAGCCGCCGACACCCGACACCCGACACCTGATACCCGATACCCCAGCCCCTATTCCCTATTCCCCATTCCCTCGATTTCCAGCAACCGCTGCTTCCGCCACACTCCACCGCCGTACCCACTCAGGGTGCCGTCCGACCGGATCACGCGGTGGCAGGGGACGATGATCGCGATTCGGTTGCAGCCGTTGGCGGTGCCCACGGCGCGCTGGGCTCCCGTTCGGCCGATTCGAGTGGCCAGGCCGTCATAGGAGAGGGTCTTCCCGAAGGGAATCCGCAGCAGTTCCTGCCAGACCGACTCCTGAAACGGGGTACCGGCAATGGCCAGTGGGATGCTGAACTCCTTTCGGCGCCCCTCGAAGTACTCGACCAACTCCGACTCCGTGCGGGCAATGATCTTCGATGGCCCCGGGGTGATCACGGAGTCGGCCAGTTTGCGCAGCCGCTCGAGCTGGGTGGCCAGCATCCGGCGATCAGTGAACTCCAGCAGGTGCAGGGCGGTGTCGCTGGCCACCACGAGCATGGGACCCAGGGGAGTGGTGATCTGCCTGGC
>JAWXBA010000226.1:0-11609 GCA_034439775.1 Gemmatimonadota bacterium
CCGTGGCGGGGAGGGGGCTCACCGTGGCCACCAGCAGCGCGAGGCCCCACCCGCCAAGCACCCCGAGCACGCCGCCGAGGCTGGAAAGCAGGATGGCCTCCACCAGGAACTGGCGCCGGATGTCGCGCTGGCGCGCGCCGAGCGATTTTCGGATTCCGATCTCATGGGTCCGCTCGTTGACGGTCATCAACATGATGTTCATGATGACGATGCCACCGACCAGGATTCCGATGCAGACCACGGCGGGTATCACGGCAAAGAGGACCCCGGTCAGGCTGGTCCAGAATGCCACCAGAGCATCGGCCTTGTCCACGCTGAAGTCGTTCGCCTCGGCGGGGCGCAGCCGGTGCGCCAGGCGCATCGCCTCCTCGGCCCGGTCCATCGCCGCGTTGATATCTGCGCCCTCCGGCATCTTGACTGAGACGGCGGTGGTCTGGCGGCGTCCGTAGAACGATTCGAAGACGGTGATGGGGAGGAGCGCGAATCCGTCAAAGGACTGCCCAAGCGTCTGGCCCTTCGGGGCGACGACGCCCTTGATGGTGAGTTCCCGGCCGCCGAGCCGGATCCGCTTGCCTACGGCAAGCTCCGGGCGCCCGAAGAGCTTGTCCGCAACGTCAAAGCCCACCACCGTTACCAGCCGTCGACCATCGACGTCCGGGTCGGTCAGCGGCAGGCCGTGGGCCATCACGTAGTCCTGAACGATCTGGTACTCGGGGGTCACGCCATAGACCAGGACCGAGCCGAGGGAGTTGTTGCGATGAACCACGGTGGCGCTCGGCGTGGGCCACCCCGATTGGAGGGCCACGGCCCGGGCATCCGGGAGAGCCCGGCGGACAGACTCGGCGTCTTCGCGGCTGATGCGGGGGCGGCGGCCGATCTCCCGGAGGAGGTCGTCGTCGAGGAACCCCACCACGATGGGCATCCGGCGCACCTGGAAGGCGTTGGTGCCGATCATGGCACCGGCGACGTTGTCCTTGACGTAGGAATTCATCCCCTGGATGATCGCCACCACCGCCACCAGGAAGCCGACGGAAACGATGATGCCGAGCAGGGTGAACAGCGACCGGAGCTTGGCCGTCCGGATGGCGCCGAAGGCGAGGCGGAATGCTTCCAGGAACGGCATGCCTGAAAACTAGTGGGTGGCGGGTGTCGGGTGTCGGGTGCCAGCGGCGATCCGCTGTGTGCCAGGTTCCGGGTGTCGGGTTTCGGCGGCTCCTTGCCAGGCGGCTATTGACACCAATCTAGCCTCGCACACCTTCGGGAACCCGACACCCGACACCCGACACCCGACACCCGACACCCGACACCCGCTATTCGTGCCGCAGCGCCTCCACCGGATCCATGACGCTGGCCTTGCTGGCGGGGTAGAGCCCGAAGAAGATGCCGGTGATCACCGAGGCGAGCACCGCGACCACCACCGACCAGAGCGGCACCGCCGCCGGAATCGGGGTGAAATTGTTCACGCCGCCGGCAATCAGCGCCCCGAGGAGCATGCCCACCACGCCACCGAGCAGGGTCAGGGTGGCGGCTTCGACGAGGAACTGGAACATGATCTCGCCCCGGGTGGCTCCCAGCGCCTTGCGAAGGCCGATTTCGCGGGTCCGTTCGGTGACCGAGATCATCATGATCGCAATCACCCCGACGCCACCCACCATCAGGCCCACGCTGGAAAGGGCCAGCATCACCAGGAAGAATCCGCTGGTCAGGTTCTGGAATGTCTCCAGCAGTCGGTCCTGGGTGAGCACCGCGAAGTTGTTGTCCTGGGCTGGCTTGAGCCCCCGTTTGGCGCGGAGAGCGGCGATGACGTCATCCTGGGTCTCGGCGACGGTCGCGTCCGCGGTGGGAATGACGGTGAGCTGCATCCATCCCCGGCCATACTCCGCGTACTTCTCGAAGGTAGCGTGGGGAATCACCACCGCCGGGGACGGGTCTCCCGAGAACATGTCCCCCGGCTCGGCGTACACTCCGATCACGGTGAAAGGGTGGCCGAAGATCTTGATCCTCCGCTGGATCGGGTCCAGGCCGGGAAAGAGCTGGTCCGCCAGCTTCTCGTTGATGACGGCCACGGCGCTGCTGGCAGATTGCTCCACCTGCGAGAAGCTCCGGCCATCGACCAGGTCTGCCCCGCTGACCAGGAGCCAGGACGGGCTGTTCCCGGTGACGCTGACACTGGTCAGGTTGAGGTCGCGATAGGTCACGGGCCCAGAGCTCCCCTCCTGCCAGGCCACGTCCTGAACGGAGGGGAGCCGCCGGAGCATTTCCGCCTCCTCCACCGTCAAGTAGGGATTCTTGCGCCAGGGGGACCGCTCGTCGGAGCCATCCGAGATGTTGAGGCCGCCCTGGAAGAAGCGCATCACGAAGAACGTCTTGGGGCCGAGGGTCTCCACCTGGGCAGTGACCCCGCGATTGATCCCGGTGATCATCGCGGCCATGGCGATGACCACCATGACGCCGATCGCGACGCCCAGGATCGTCAAACCCGCCCGGCCCTTGCTGGCCCGGATCGAATCGAAGGCAATGCCCACCCCCTCCCGCAGGCGGGTGGCGAGTACCGCCAGGCGCGCCAGGCGGCTCATTCGGCCCTCAATGCTTCAATGGGGTCCAGCTTCGACGCCCGGCTGGCGGGGAGGATCCCGGCGGTCATTCCCACCGCGACGCCGAGGAACACCCCCAATCCGATCGACCAGGGAGCGACCGCCGCAGGGAGCGGGGTGTATCGCTTGACCACGAAGGCCAGCGCGATACCCAGCACGACCCCGAAAATGGCGCCCACCGTGGCGAGGGTGGCCGCTTCGACCACGAACTGGGCCATGATGTCCCGTCGCTTGGCGCCGAGTGCCTTCCGAATCCCGATTTCCTTGGTGCGTTCCGCCACGGCCATCAGCATGATATTCATGATGACGATGCCGCCGACGACCAGGGAAATGGCCACCAACCCGGGCAGCGCGGCAAAAAGGATGGTCGCGATCTTGTTCCATCCCTCGAGCGCCGCATCGGCGGTCTGGAAGTCGAAATTATTCTCCTCGGTGGGCCCCAGTTGGCGTCGGGCCCGCAGCAGCGTTTCCGCCTCGTCGATTGCGGCGCGCATGGTGATGACGTCGGCAGCCTGGACCTCGAGCTGTCGGATGCCATTGTGCGGGCAGGTCCAGCGCTGGGCGTGCGTCGTGAACGGCACGATCGCAAACTTGTCGAGGGACATGCCAAGCATGGTGCCCTGCTTGTCCACCACCCCGACCACCCGGTAGGGGATCCCCTGCATGGTGACCGACCGGCCCAAGGGGTCCACGCCCTCGAAGAGACGTTCCGCGACCAGGTCCCCGATGACGACCACGTGGGCGCCGACCCGCACCTCCTGCGCGCTGAAGGCCCGGCCGTTCACGATATCATAATTCTTGATCCGGAAGATGCTGGCATCGGCGGCGGTGACCCCGATGTCCGGCGCCTCCTTGCCGCCGAGGCGCACCACCGTGCGCCCCTGGCAGTTCCGCGATGTCAGGACGGGGGTGCGCATCCCGGCCATCAGGTACGCCGCATCCGCTTCGGTGATCAACGGGCGGCGGCGCCACTCCCGCCACTGTTCCTCCGAGACGTTGCCGGTCTGGATGCCGGGGAATCGACGGACCTGGAACGAGTTCATTCCCACCAGCCGGGTGAACTGGTCGGTCATGTACACGTTCATCCCCTGCACGATCGAGACGACCGCGATCAGGAAGGTCACCCCGATCAGAACCCCGACGAGCGAAAAGAAGCTCTTGAGCTTCTGGGTCCAGAGCGCATGGAGCGCCAGGCGCACCGCCTCGAAAAGGGGCATCGCTCAGGCGGCCACGGAACAGGGATTGGCGCTGTCGCTGGCCACCTGGCCGTCCCGCAGGACGATGGTCCGGGCCGCATGCTGGGCAATATCCGGCTCGTGGGTGACCAGAATGACCGTCTGCCCCTCGGCGTGGAGCTTGCCGAAGACCCGCATGATCTCCGCGCTGGTGACCGAGTCGGGGTTGCCGGTCGGCTCGTCGGCCAGCAGGATCGAGGGCGCGTTCACCAGCGCCCGGGCGATCGCCACCCGCTGCCGCTGGCCGCCCGACATCTCGTTGGGACGATGGTCCATCCGGTTGCCGAGGCCGACCCGCGCCAGCGCGCTGACAGCGCGCTCAGTGCGGTCCCCTGCGTTCATCCCGGCATAGACCAGGGGAAGCTCGACATTCTGCAGCGCGGTGGCCCGCGGCAGCAGGTTGAAGGTCTGGAAGACAAACCCGATCTCGCGGTTCCGGATCCGGGCCAGGGCGTCGTCGCTCATCCGGGACACCTCCTGGTCATTGAGCCAGTATTCGCCGGCGTTGGGGGTGTCGAGGCAGCCGATCAGGTTCATCAGCGTGGACTTGCCCGAACCGGATGGGCCCATGATCGCTACGTACTCGTTCCGCCGGATTTCGAGCGACACCCCGCGGAGCGCCTGGACCAGCTCGGTGCCCATCTGGTACTCGCGGACCATCTCCCGCATCTGGATCACGGCCTCGGTCACGGCGTTCTCCCGGCAGCGGCGATCGGGGTCGGCTTGACGCGGGCGCTGTCCTTCATGTCGCGGACCGCCTGGTAGGGGCCGGCCACGATCGAGTCGCCGCGCTGCACCCCTTCAAGGACCTCGAAGAACTCGTCACCGGCAATGCCGATCCGGACCGGCACGAAGGTGGCCACCCCGTTGCGCACCAGGAACACCCCCTCGCGATCGACACCCTTGCCGGCGGGCTGCCCGGCGGCCTTGAACTCGTTGGGCAGGTCCTCATGGGCCCGCACGGTGAGCGCGATGATGGGGACGCTCAGGACCTGGTTACGGGTCTCGGTAATGATCCGGGCGGTGGTGCTCAGGTCGGGGCGGATGTCCGACGGGGGGTTGTCGAGGGTGATCTCGACATCAAAATCCACGGCGCGGTCGCCGGTGGCGGCGGCGGTCAGCTGCGCGCTGTTGCTGATCTCGGTGACCCGCCCGCTGAAACTGGTGTCAGGGAAGGCATCGATCTCCACCTGGACGGAGTCGTTGATCTCGAGCTTCACCACGTCGGTCTCATCCACCTTGACCTTGGCCAGGATCACCGTCAGGTCGGCGATGGTCATCAGCAGGCCGGTTTCTCGGCTGAAGGTGCCGGGCACCGCGACTTCGCCCTCTTCGACATTGAGCCGGACTACCCGGCCGCTGATCGGGGAGGTCAGCCGGGTCTTGGCCAGGTTGTCCTTGGCCTCCTGCAGCGAGGCGCGCGACTGGCTCACCTGCGCGGTAGTGGATTGGAACGTTGCACTGGCCACGTCGAACTGCTGCTGGGCCTGTTCCACCGCCTCCTGCGAGATCAGGGCGGTGCCGGCCTTCTGCAGTTCCAGGGCCCGGTTCAGTCCGCGCTGGGCCTGGTCGCGATTGGTCCGGGATTGCACCAGCGACGCCTCGCTCGAGGCGAGCAGCGCCTCGGTGCGCGCCACGATCGACTCGTACTGTGCCGGATCAATCTGCAGCAGGAACTGGCCCTTGGTCACGAAGTCGCCCTCGCGCACGGCGATCCGGGTGATCCGTCCGGTGATGTCGGCGCTGATGTCGACCTTGGTCTTGGCCTCGATCCGGCCGCTGGCCGTCACGATCGAGACCAGATCCCGGGCGCTGACCTCATCGAGCCGGACTTCCACCGGCGCCGCGCCGCGCCTGGCGGCAGCCATCGAGGACACCGCAATCCCGGCCACCACCAACAGGATGATGGCCAGGCTCCACTTGGTCCGACGTGACATGCGTGCTCCCTCTGCTCAGCGCAGGGTACGGCCTGCCGCAGCTTCCAGCGCGGCAATGGCTCGGTGATAACTGTAAATCGCAATGACATAATCGCCCTCGGCCCGCTGCACGGCGTTCTGTGCGTCGGTCACCTCAAGCGCGTTTCCCACCCCCAACCGGTACCGCTCCTGCGCCAGGTTCAGCTGCTCCCGTGCGGCCGTCTGGTTGGCCGACTGCACCGCGATCGAATGCCAGGCGGTCTGCAGCGCCAGCCAGCGGGCCTCGACATCGTTCCGCACCTGCAGTTCGCTGCCGCGCAGCAGCTCCCGGGCATCCTCTTCCTGGGCGCGGCTCTGGGACACCCGCAGCTCGCGGCTGAACCCGTTGAAGATCGGCAGCGAAACCGTCAGCCGGGCCGAGAACGGCTGGCTCCGGAAATTGAACGGGAACACGCTGTTCCCGTTGAGGATGGCGGCCTGACGCTCGGCGGAGAGTCCCGCCCCAGTTACGTCCAGCCCGGCCGCGGCGTTGCAATCCGCAACCAACCCACCGTTGGGCTGATTCGGCAGCTGACCCGCCGGCAGCCCCATGATGAGCTCATTCTGGAACCGGCAATTCGCCGCCGAGCCAATCGCTGAGCCGAGGCTCCCACCCAGCAGCACGTCCCTATTGGTGAACTCCTGCGTAAAGCCCTGCCACCCGGCGTTGAAGCTCAACGAGGGGAGATAGGCCGACTTCGACGCCAGCACTCCCGCGCCCGCTGCCGCCTCCCGCGCCCGCAGTGAGCGGATGCTGGGGTTTTCCTCCAACGCCAATTCCAGCAGTTCGGACAGCTCCCAGGTCGGTTCGGTCACAGTGAAGGGATCGACGAGGGCGATCGTCTGCACCGGTCCCGCCGGGCGGCTGCCCATCAGGCGAAAGAGGTTCAGCTTGGCCTCATTCTCGGCCTGAGCCGCGCGCAGCAGCGCCACCTCGGACTGCCCCTTCAGGACTTCCGCCTGACGGACCTCGAGAATGGTGGCCTGGCCCACCTGCTGCCGGGCCTGGGCCAGCTCCAGGAAGGCGCTGTTGCGCCGAACCTGCTGTCGGGCCACATCGGTCTCGGCGGCGGTCTGGAGCGCCGTCAGGTACTGGTTGGTAATCTCGGTGCGAAGGTCCACCCCCGCCCGGACGATGTCCTCGCGGACTGCCCGCAGGTTGGCGCGCTGCTGGCCGGTCTGGGCCAGGATGGCGCCGTCGAACTGCCACGAGAGGGAGACCCCGTAACTCGAGGAAATGGCCGGCGAACTCTGGTTGAAGGTGGAGCCGCCAAAGGTCGACGCGCCGGAACCGGTGTAGCCGAGGCCCGAGGAGAGGCTCAGGCTCGGGATCAGTGCCCCGAAGGCGTTCCGGACCCCCCATTGCGCCGTGCCCTCGTCGTTCAGGGCCGATCGATAGGTCGGGCTATGGCCGCGAGCCTCTTCCAAGACCTGGGGAAGGGTCAGGGTAATCGTGGCAGTCGGTCGTTCCATCGGGAGGGGAACCTGTCCACTTGCAGCGGGCGCCGCAGCCAGCACCGTGCCAATCACCACCATCCACCGCATTGTCGTGTCCTTTCGCTCCGGGGCGTCCATACTGTTCGCCCCTCATACGAAAGACGTTTCATGATGGTTTCACATTGCGACGACGACGCGTAAACCCGTTGCCAGCAATCAAATATAACCGGATTCGGCACTCGGGTCCGGCTGCTGCACGCCGATCGTGACCAGCCGTGCCAGGATCAGTTCGTACAGCGCCGCCCCGCGTCCGGTCAGGGTCGCCGCCTCATGGGGGGAAAACGCTTCCCCGATCAGTTCCGGCGCCAAATGGATCAGCAGGGCGGTGGCCTCATCGCCCCGGCGAAGCGCTTCCGCCGCCTTGGGTGCCCGGATGTCCATTTCCAGGATGTCGACCACCTTTACCACCGCCCCGGTGCGAATGGTGCTGAGGGCTTCCTGGTGGGGGTCCTCGGCGTGGGCGGTCAGCACCAGGAACGACCGGACGCCTGCCTCCTCGTCCCAGGAGGCGATAAGTTCGTTCATGGTCCGATGCAGCGTCTTGCGGGTAAGGCTGGCGGCGCCGGGACTCCGGTGCTCACGCGGGGCGTGCACGCCGAAGGGGAGGATCGGTGCCCGGGGGATCGAGAGGCGCGATGCGAGGTCGTCGGCCACCCGCTCCAGAATGAGCAGGTCCGAGCCGAGCGGCAGGTGGTCAGCCCGCGGCCAGATCGCTCCCGCCGGGACGATCAGCGCCCGCGAGGCCTTGAGACATGCCTTTGCCTGTTCGGGGGTCATCTCCGCCAGGCGCCAAGGATGGGACAACTGACAGCTCCTTCACGTTGGTGGTTGGCGGCGCTTGTGGCGGCTCTCGCCACCGTGGCCGAATGGGCCCGTGCCCCGGTTCCGGCGTGGGCCTGGGCAACCAGCGGACTCGCCCTCGTGGCCGCCGTTGGCGCCGCGCGCCAGCGACGGACTTGGGCTTCGGCCGCGGTCGCGGTGCTGCTGGTCGTCACCGCCGTGGTTGTGCCGCTGCACCAGCGCAGCATTTCGCGCCTCGCCACCCAGTGGCCGACGGAGCGGGAGCGGCGGATCGAGGCGGCCTCGCAGCGGCTCGAGGGCGACCTGCGCTCCGACCTGCTCCGCATTGGCCAGATTGCGGCAGAGGTCCGCAGCCTCGCGATGCTGGGCGACGAGGATCTCTTCCATGCCCTCGACGACATCATCCCACCGGGCGGGGTCGAGACCGGCGTGGCGCTCTTTCGGCCCGACGGTTCCCTCCGGGCCTGGTCCGGGCGCCATCGACTGCCGCCAGCCGCGTCGGGTGACTCCCTGGGGGTCCGGTTTTCACCCTATTTCCAGATTTTCGAAACTCGGCTGATCCTGGACGACCGATCGACCGTGGTGGCGTCACTCCTGCTTGAGGCCGACCCGGCCCTCCCCGGTGGCAACCAGAGCCTGAGCGAGCGATTCCGACAGCGCACCGAGGTCGGACTGGAAGTCTTCTCCCCCCAGGACGCCCCGCCCAGCGGCGATGTCTTTGACTATGAGGAACCTACCACCGCCGGTCCAAGAGTGTTGTTCAGTGTCCGGCCGGTGCCACCCTCCCAGGGTGAGGCCACCCAGAACGCCGTGCTGGCCGCGGGTCGAATTGCCACGCTGGCAGGCACGATCATCCTGCTGCTGACCCTCGTGGTGGCCGGAACCCCAACCGCCCGATACCTCCTCCTGGTGTCGTTGCTGTGGACGGTCTCCCGCACCCAGGCGCTCGACGCCTTCGGGCTGGAGATGCTCTCGGCGCCATCGCTGTTCTTTCGACCGCTGCCCTTGGGCGGTTCCCTGGTTGCTGGCCCGCTTCTGCTGGCCGGGTTTCTCATGACCGTGCTTGGCGTTCGGCTCTGGCGCGTCGAAGGCCGTCGTCCGTTCGCCGCCCAACTACTGGGCGGATTGCTGGTGCTGGGTGCACCGTTCCTGATTCGGACCCTGGGGCAGGGGATCACCCCTCCGGTGAGTGGGGTGTCGATACCATTGTGGTTGACGTGGGAGACATCGCTGCTGCTCGCCACCGCCGGCCTGGTCCTGCCGGCCGCGGCACTGCTGCGCGGTGCCGGGGGGAGGGACCGGATTTCCTGGCCGCTGGTGGGTGCGGTGGTTGCGGCGGTCGCCGCCATTCTGGGGCTGTCCGTCTGGGACAGCCGAACCGGATGGCCGGACTGGTACACCCTGTTGTGGCTCCCCGCGCTGGTGCTGGTGACCCGCCCCGCCGCCCGCTGGGCGACCGTGCTCGGTGTGGCCCTGGTGGCGGGCAGCGCCGCCGCGCTGATGACCTGGGGTGCCGAGCTGGAAGGTCGGGTGGAATTGGCCCGCCGGGATTTGCAGCACCTCGGCCCCGAAACCGAGCTGCTGGCGGAGCCAATCCTGAACGGTCTAGCGATGGAGTTGGCGAGTGGCCCCGTGCCCGGTGGTGCAGCCGCCTTGCTCGCAGCCTGGCGTCGCTCTTCGCTGGACCAGCAGGGGTATCCGGTTCGCCTCGAACTGCGCTCCGACGCCGGCGAGCTGCGCACCCAGGTGGTGCTCGACCAGCTGGACCTGCCGGATACGCTGATTGCGCGAATGGTGGTGGAACTCCCCGCGGGGTTGGCCGACACCATTGTGCCGCTGCGGCGATCGCCCGGCATGCATTACCTGCTGTTGCAGCGATTGGCCCGCGACACGGTGGTCGTGGTGGGTCTGGGCCCTCGCTCTCAGCTGGTGCCTGCCGCTCGCTTGGGTCTGCTGCTGCGCGCGCCGAGCCTGCGGCCCCCTGCCTACACCGTCACCCTTTCGCCGGGTGTTCCGCTGCCGGGCACGGAGGCCACCCAGGTGCGCTGGCGGCAGGAACGATGGACCATCCGCGGCGAGCGCACCGTGGTCACACCGGACGGACCCCGGCAAGCATACGCCTCGGTCGAGATGCTCCGCCCGGGTCCGCTCCTGATCCGGGGTGCGATGGTCCTCCTGTTCAATGTGGTTCTGCTCGGGATCGTGTGGCGCATCGCGGAACTGCTGGCGGGAGACCCGCTTCGCCGACCGGACTGGACCGGGGTCCGGCGCTCGTTCCGGGTGCAGCTGTTCGTGACACTGGGCGCGTTCTTCGTGGTCCCGGTGGCGGGGTTTGCCGGGTGGAGCGTGCTCCGGCTCAACCAGGAAGCCCGTCACGCCGAGAAACTGGTGGTAACCCAGGTGCTGCGGGATGCCCTGGCAGCCGAAGTGATCGTGTCTCCAGGGGATCCAGGCTTTGCGGCGCGACTGGAGGGACTGTCCAGCCGGGTGGATGCGGAGCTGGGGCTGTACCGGGGCGGCCAGCTCGAGTACAGCACCAGTGAAGTGCTGGCGGTGTTCGGCCTGCTCCCGCCGCTGATGAACCCCGATGCCTACCACCATATGCAGCTGGAAGGACAGCGCGAGGCTGTGTCCACCGGGGCGGGGCGCCCGGGCACCATCGGGTACCGTTCCTTTCAGTCCGGGACCGATCCCGAGACGCTGACCCTCGCCACCCCCCAGTCGGCGGGAGATCCGATGCTGGCCGAGCAGCAGCTCGACCTGCTCCTTGGACTGCTGCTGGCCTCGCTGCTGGGCGTGGCGGCGGCCTTGATCGGGGCGCGCCTTGCCGCGCGGCGGCTTTCCCGCCCGGTGGCGGACCTGCGCCGCGCCGCGCTGGCGTTCGGTGAGGGGCGGGGGCTCCTGCCGCCCTCCGCGCTGCCGCCGGTGGAGTTCGAGCCGGTCTTCGCGGCGTTCCAGAAGATGGCCGACAATGTCGAGGCCAACCAGGAGGCGCAGGAGGAAGCGGCTCGGGTCCTGGCGTGGGGCGAGATGGCGCGCCAGGTGGCCCATGAAATCAAGAACCCACTGACCCCGATACGGCTCGGCATTCAACACCTGCAGCGGGTCTGGCGGGAGCGCGGTAGTCAGGTTGGGCCGGCGCTCGAAGAAACCGCGCCGCGAGTGCTGGCGGAAATCGATCGCCTGGACCGGATCGCCAGATCGTTCAGTCGATATGGTGCGCCGACCGAAGCGGACCCGCGCCTGGAGGCGGTGGATCTGGCCCATGAACTGACCGAGGTCGTGCCGCTGTACCGGTTTGGTGACGCGGGGATGGAGGTGGAGATCGTTGCGGAGGAGGCTCGCCTGGTGATGGCGCGAAAGGACGAGGTCAAGGAGGTGCTGTTCAACCTGCTGGAGAACGCGCGGATCGCCGGGGCGCGCTGTGTCCGGTTGCGGGTGGCCGGGCTGACCCTGGTCGTCGAGGACGACGGGGGTGGGATTCCGGCGGAGATGCTCTCGCGGATCTTCGAGCCGCGGTTCTCCTC
>JAWXBA010000227.1:0-10341 GCA_034439775.1 Gemmatimonadota bacterium
AATCACTCCGCCGCTACGCCTGCCCAAGTTCACTTCAGCATCCCCTTCGCGATGGTCTGCAGCTGCATGTTGCTGGTCCCTTCATAAATCGTGCCGATCTTGGCGTCCCGGTAGTATTTCTCGGCCGGATACTCCTTGGAGTAACCGTAGCCGCCAAAGAGTTCGACACATTGTGAGGTGATCCGGTCGGCTACTTGGGAGCTGAAGAGCTTGGCCATCGCCGCTTCATCCGCGAACGGCTTGCCGGCGTCCTTCAGGCGGGCGGCGTTGTAGACCATCAACCGGGCCGCCGCCAAGTCGGTTCCCATCTGGGCCAGCTGGAACTGGACGCCCTGGAACTCGACGATCGGCTTGCCGAACTGCTGCCGTTCCTTGAGGTAGGCAATCGTCGCGTCGAGCGCCCCGCGGGCCACCCCGATCATCTGGGCGCCGATTCCGATCCGCCCCTCATTGAGCGTCTCGATGGCGATCTTGTAGCCCCGGCCGACCGGGCCGAGGACATTGGCGAGCGGCACCTTGCACTGTTCCAGGATCAATTCCGTGGTGCTGGACGCGCGGATGCCGAGTTTGTCCTCTTTCTTGCCCACAGAAAAACCCTCGAACCTCCGCTCCACCAGGAATCCGGTGATCCCCTTGTATCCGTTGGCCGGGTCGGCGTTGGCAAAGACCACGAAGATTTCGGCCTCGGCCCCGTTGGTAATCCAGAACTTGCGTCCGGTCAGCTCGTAGTGATCTCCCTGGAGGATGGCCCGGGTCTCCAGGGCAAAGGCATCGCTACCGCTGGCCGGCTCGGAAAGGGCAAAGGCGCCCAGCATGCCGGCGGTCATGCGGGGGAAATAGCGAGCCTTCTGCTCGTCGTTGCCCCACCGCAGGAGGCAGTTGTTCACCAGGGTGTTGTGCACATCGACGTAGATGGCGGCGGAAGCGTCGATCTTGGACAGCTCCTCGATGGCCAGGACCGCCATGAAAAAGCTCCCTCCGGCACCGCCCAGCGTCTCCGGGACCTCGATCCCCATCAACCCGAGCTCGAACATCTTGGTGATCAAGTCGGGACGAAACTTGGCGGCCTGGTCCATGGCGTGGACATGGGGCCCGATCTCGGAAACCGCAAATTCCGCGACCGCGTCACGGAACATCGTCTCTTCTTCTGAGAGCTCCGTCAGGGCCGGGGCAGCGAGGGTGTCGGGCATCGGGTACTCCTCGGGTGGTCATTCGAACGAAACACCCGCAAGATAATGGCAGGCAACGATTTCCATCAATCTGGGAGCCCGGTGGGGGCCCCCAGGACATCGAGTGCGACCGGGACGCGACCGAGCGGCGCGGAGACTTGGGCGCCACTCAAGCGGTCGCGCACCGCTGCGAGCATTTCCTGGGCAATGCGGACCCCTTCTGCCAGGGCCGCCTCCCGACCGACCTCGCTGGCCCGCCGCATCCGGTCCAGGATCTCGTCCGGGACCGTGATGCCCGGGACCTCGTTGGCCAGGAACTCGGCATTGCGCAACGAGACCAGCGGCCAGATGCCCCCCACAATGGGGATCCGGAACTGTTCCACTGCTTGCAGGAACCGGTCCAGCTGGCGCAGGTCAAAAACAGGCTGGGTGACGGCAAACTCGGCACCCGCCTCAACTTTCCAGGCCAGGCGGCGGAGTTCCCGCTCGAAATCGGTGGCCGCAGGGTTGACGCCGACCCCGATGACGAAGCTGGTCGGCAGCCCGATGGCATTGTGTCCTGGGTCCAGGCCCCGATTCAATCGCTGCACCAGGTTGGTCAGTCCGATGGCATCGATATCGAAGACCGCCGTCGCCTCGGGGTATGGCCCCATCTTGGGCGGATCGCCGGTGATAAGCAGGAGGTTGTGGAGGCCGCTGGCGGCCGCTCCGAGCAGGTCCGAGAGCATCCCCAGCAGGTTCCGGTCGCGACAGGCGTAGTGCACCACCGACTCGATCCCCACCTCCCGCTCAATCAGCAGGCCCGAGAGCAGGGCACCCATGCGGCTCTGCGCCCGGGGGCCATCGGGAACGTTGACGGCGTCCACGCCGGCCGCCTTGAGCTGGCGGCATTGTTGGAGCATTGGCGCCGGGTCCACCCCCTTGGGCGGCACGATCTCCACCGTGGTGACGAAGCTGCCTGCCGCCAGCTTGGCGCCCAGCCGGGAGCGCTCGCCAAGCGGCACCGGGGCCACCCCGGGGTCAGGGGCGGCGCTGGTGGAAATGAGCGAGGTATGCCGTGGCGAAACGCTCTGGACGAACGACGCCATCGCCTTGATGTGCTCCGGAGTGGTGCCGCAGCAGCCGCCGACGAACCGGGCGCCCGCTTCCACCATCCGCCGGGCGTAGCTGGCCATGTACTCGGGAGAGGCCATGTAGATCTTGCGGTCTCCCACATCGCGGGGCAGGCCGGCGTTGGGCTGGGCGGCAATCGCCAGGGTGGTGACTTCGGCCAGCCGCTCCACCGCTTCCAGGATCCCCTGCGGACCGACCGAGCAGTTGACGCCGACGACCTGCACTCCCATCGCCTCCACCATCGGCCCGAAGGTGGCGGGAGCGGTGCCGTATATCGTCTTGCCGTCGTTGCCGATCGTCACCTGTGCAATGATCGGCAGGGTCGAGTGACGTCGCACCGCCTCAACGGCGGCCTGCAACTCGCCCAGGTCGCTGAAGGTCTCCAGGATGAATCCGTCCACCCCACCGGCCACGAGGCCGGCCACCTGTCGCGCGAACGCGACCGTGGCCTCCTCGCGGGAGGTTTCCCCGAAGGGTTCGATTCGGATGCCGAGGGGACCGATCGCTCCCACCACGACCGCGCGCGACCCCGCCGCCTCGACCGCCAAGCGGGCGGCGGCGGCGTTGATCGCCTCGGTTTCCGCCGCGAGCCCGTAGTGCGCCAGTTTGAGGGGATTGGCCCCAAAGGTGTTGGTTTCCAGGATCTCGGCCCCGGCCCGGACGTATTCCTGGTGGATCTCGCGGACCAGGTCAGGCTGCTTGAGCGCCAGCTCGTCGAAACAGACGTTGAGCAAGACTCCACGGCCGTACAGCACAGTCCCCATGGCGCCGTCCACCACGTGGGCGCGACCGTCGTCAATCAAGGCCTGGAGTCTGTTCATCGTTCATAGCCCAGGTTGGGGGCCAGCCAGCGTTCCAGCGTGGCCACGTCCATCCCCTTCCGCAGGGCCAGGTCCTCCACCTGATCCCGGCCCACCCGCCCCACCCCGAAATACCTGCTTTCCGGGCGCCAGAAGTACATGCCGCTGACCGCAGCGGCCGGCCACATGGCAAAATTCTCGGTCAGTCGAAGACCGATGGCCCGCTCGGCGTCGAGGAGACGGAAGATGGTGGCCTTCTCGGTATGGTCGGGACACGCCGGGTATCCCGGCGCGGGACGAATCCCCTGGTAGGCCTCGGCAATGAGCGCGTCATTGTCCAGCGCCTCATCGGCAGCATAGCCCCAGAACTCCCGGCGGACCCGTTCATGGAGTCGCTCCGCAAAGGCCTCGGCCAGGCGATCGGCCAGCGCCTTGGCCAGGATCGCGTTGTAATCGTCCTGGTTGGCCTCGAATTCCGCCACCAGCGCATCGAGCCCGATCCCGGTGGTAACGGCGAAGGCGCCCACCCAGTCCGGGGTGCCCGCCTCCTCCGGTGCCACGAAATCCGCCAGCGCCACGTTCGGGGTCCCGGGCGTTCGGCGCATCTGCTGGCGCAAGGTGTGGATAGTGGTCAGGGGCGTGGTCCCATCCGTGGTGTCCCGGAGGACGATGTCGTCGCCCTGGGTGCTGGCCGGCCAGAAGCCAACGACGGCGCGCGCTGTCAGGAGGTGGTCTCGCTCAATCCGTGCCAGCAGCGTCTGGGCATCGGCAAAGAGGCTCCGTGCCGTCTCGCCCACGGTGGCATCCTCCAGGATAGCGGGGTATCTCCCCTTCAGCTCCCAGGTCTGGAAGAATGGCGTCCAGTCAATGCGTGCGATCAATTCCGGGAGCGGATAGTTGTCGAAGACCCTGGTCCCCACGAAGCTCGGTGGGGTGGCAGGTACCGGGGCGGTTACCAGACGATTGGCCCGGGCCTCCGCGATGGAGACCCTGCGCGACGGATCGTCCCGGTTGGCGCGGTCGTGGCGGACCTGGGCGTACTCCTCGCGAATTGTCTCGGCAAAACTCTCTCGGGTGGTCGGCCCCAGCAGCTGTCCGGCCACACCCACCGCACGGGAAGCATCCAGCACGTGGACCACGGGGCCGCTGTACTGCGGCGCAATCTTGACCGCTGTATGGACACGCGAGGTGGTGGCACCGCCGACCAGCAGCGGCAGGGTGAACCCCTCGCGTTCCATCTCACTGGCCACCAGTGCCATCTCCTCCAATGACGGCGTGATGAGCCCGCTCAGGCCAATGGCGTCCACCTGCTCCCGGCGCGCCGTCTCGAGGATCGTGGCCGAAGACACCATCACCCCCAGGTCGATCACCTCATAGTTGTTGCACTGGAGCACCACGCCGACAATGTTCTTGCCGATATCGTGGACATCACCCTTGACGGTGGCCATCAGGATCTTGCCGGCTCGGCTCGCCTCGGTGCCCGCGATGCGTTCGGCCTCGAGGTAGGGGAGCAGGAAGTGGACGGCCCGTTTCATGACCCGGGCGCTCTTGACCACCTGGGGCAGGAACATCTTGCCGGCGCCGAACAGGTCACCCACGATGTTCATCCCGTCCATCAGGGGCCCTTCGATGACCAGGATCGGGCGACCGAGTTCCGCCAGCGCCTCGGCGGTGTCCGCGGCCGCGAACTCCGCGATCCCGTGCACCAGGGCGTGGGACAGTCGCTCACGAACCGGCACCTCACGCCATGCCAGGGTGTTGCCTGCCTCGGCCACCTGACCCTGGACCGCATCGGCCACCGCGAGCAGCCGGTCGGTGGCGTCCGGCCGGCGGTTCAGGACTATGTCCTCGACCCGTTCGCGGAGGTCGGCCGGCAGGTCCTCATAGATGGCCAGCTGACCGGCATTCACGATCCCCATGTCCATCCCGGCCCGGATGGCGTGGTAGAGGAAGACCGAATGGATCGCCTCGCGGACCGGGTCGTTGCCGCGGAACGAAAACGAGACGTTGCTGACCCCGCCGCTGATCAGGGCGCCAGGGCATTCCGCCTTGATCCGCCCGGTGGCCTCGATGTAATCCACCGCATAGCCGTTGTGCTCCGCGATTCCGGTGGCAATCGCGAAGATGTTCGGGTCGAAGCTGATTTCCTCGGCGGCGAACCCGGCCTCCGTGGTCAACAGCTGGAAGGCCCGCCGGCAAATGGCCACCTTGCGTTCCACCGTGTCGGCCTGGCCCTGCTCGTCGAAGGCCATCACGATCACCGCAGCCCCGTACCGGCGCACCAGCCGGGCCTGGCGCAGGAATTCCGCCTCGCCCTCCTTGAGCGAGATGGAGTTGACGACGCTGCGGCCCTGGACACACTTGAGGCCCTCCTCGATGACCGCCCACTTCGAAGAGTCGATCATCACCGGCACCCGGCTGATGTCCGGCTCCGCGGCCAGGAGGTTGAGAAAGGTGCGCATCGCCGTCGCGGAGTCCAGCATCCCCTCGTCCATGTTGACGTCGAGGATCTGCGCCCCGCTCTCCACCTGCTGACGGGCCACTTCAAGACCCTCCGCCAGCCGACCCTCGAGCACCAGTTTGGCAAAGCGGCGTGAACCGGTGACGTTGGTCCGTTCCCCGATGTTCACGAAGTTGGTGGTCGGGCCGATGGTCAGCGGCTCAAGGCCGGAGAGTCGGCAGCGCGGGTCGAGCTGTGGCCGCAGGCGGGGCACCACACCGGCGACTGCTGCCGCGATGGCCCGGATGTGGTCGGGGGTGGTGCCACAACACCCGCCCACGATATTGACCAGGCCACTCCGGGCAAATTCCTGCAGGAGCGCCGAGGTCTCTCCGGGGCCCTCATCGTACTCCCCAAACTCGTTCGGCAACCCGGCGTTCGGGTGCGCACTCACGTAGACCGAGGCGGCCCGGGACAAGTCCTGGATGTAGGGCCGAAGCGCCTTGGCGCCGAGCGCGCAGTTGAGCCCGATCGAGAGCGGACGGGCATGCATCACGGAGTACCAGAACGCCTCCGTCGTCTGACCGGAAAGGGTGCGGCCGCTGGCGTCGGTAATCGTGCCGGAAATCATGACCGGCACCCGATGCCCGGTGCGGTCAAAGACTTCCTCGATTGCAAACAACGCTGCCTTGGCGTTGAGGGTGTCAAAGATGGTTTCCACCATCAACAGGTCGGCGCCCCCCTCCAGCAGGGCCACCCCGGCCTCGGTGTAGGCTGCCACCAGCTCTCCGAAGGTGACTCCCCGGGCTCCCGGGTCGTTGACGTCGGGGGAGAGGGAGGCGGTCTTGTTGGTCGGTCCCAGCACTCCCGCCACGTAGCGCCATCGGCCGGGGTTCGCAGCCTCGGCCCGGTCGGCCGCCGCCCGGGCCAGCGCGGCGGCGGTCCGGTTGAGCTCGGGGACGAGCGATTCCATCCGGTAGTCGGCCATCGATACCGAGGTGGAATTGAACGTGCTGGTCTCGATGATATCCGACCCGGCCTCGAGGTAGGCTGCGTGGATTCCCGAGATGATGTCGGGGCGGGTCAGGACCAGCAGGTCGTTGTTGCCCCGAAGATCTACCGGCCAGTCGGCAAACCGCTCTCCCCGGAAATCTGCCTCGGCAAGCTGGTGGCGCTGCACCATCGTGCCCATCGCGCCGTCGAGCACCAGGATTCGTTCAGCCAACAGCCCCTCGAGCGCGGCGAGGCGCTCGGTGCGCCGGTGCGCGGCGGCAAGGGAGGTGTGATCCAGGATGTTCATGATGCTGGCTCCATACGGCAACAAAAATGCCCGGGGCATGAGACGGCCCCCGGGCGGCGATTTAGCGTTTGTTTAACGTGGCCGCAAGCTGCGCAAATCACCACGAACCGGGGATGTTCAGGAATGATAGCGGGGGCGGCGGCGATGGGTAAGAGGGAGGGGATATGCGGTGCTGGACTCCCACGAGGCGGAAGCCGACTCGATTCTGGACGGCGCCCGTCGGCGGGACTCGGCGCTGGTGGCCACGATCAACAGCATTGGAGGGTCCAGCCTGCGGCACTGCGCGAACGTGGCCCGCTCGGCCCGGGTGTCCAACGTGCTGACCCAAGTGCTGGCGCGGTGAGGGACCTCGGGGCGGCCCGGATCCGGAGCATGCAGACAACGGCTCGGCTCCGCGGGAAGGTGGATGAGCTCAAGGAGCTGCTCCACCGCAGCATCAAGCAGCCCTCCCACAACCGCAGCGGGGTGCTTGGCCTGCTCCAGGACATCGGCCAGCGACTCGGCATTTCCGTCGGCCCCGGCTACATGATGACCGTCCAAGGGGAACACCGGGTCGGGATCGGGGTGTTCCGGGCGTTCTGAGCCGTGTGGCAAAGATCCTCTCGCGTGCCACTTCCTGGACTGTACGATCGGGGTCGGTGCCTGACCGAGCGGGCTCGACTCGCGCAACGCAAGATGTGGTGTGTCGCTGCGATCCCTGCTCGAGGGAGGACGCTGAGGATCCGGCGTCGCGGAGTTCCCCATCCAGGGGTAGCCCCCCCATACCTAAGCCCCCGGCTGTCGCGCGCCGGGAACTTAGGTTAGGTGTCCAGCGACGGCGATGAGGCACACTACTGACTAGGCTTGCCGCCTTGACTCCCTTCGCCATTGGTCGATGCCTTGAGATATCGGTCGTCGGCCGCCGCATAAGCGAAGACCAAAGCGAGAGCGACCCAGCCTGATACTCGGTACCCCGAAAGCATTAGCATCCAGACGGTAAACAGCGCCGCACCAAAGACGCCCGTGGCGATGGCATACCTGAGGAGGTCCTTACGGCCTGCTCGTCGTGCATAGCGCACGAATGCCACGGTGACTACCAGGAAGATCGCAAGCAGTAGCCCAAAGAAACCTACGAGTCCAGGACGGTCGGCGGTTTGGGTGGCCGCGAGCCCGACGATCACCACGATTGCGAATGCGACGGCCATCCATGCCGCAGACCGCTGTTGACGGGTCATGCTATCCCCCACGTGTAACGAGGCGGTGGACCGAGAGGTGGTGGTTGCCCGCGATATCCTCGGAAGCTTCGGGCCGGCTCAAACGGGGGTGCTATCTCCGCGCATTGATCATGGCACTCGCAGAGCCACAAGATGAATGCGCCGAGCGAGACCACCAGTGATCCAAGTACGCCCCAGACGGCAGTCGGGTCTCCCATGTACGTTCTGACCCCCATGATGGCGACCCTGCCGCCGAGCTTCCACAGAGACCGCACGAGTGCACCACCGGCGACAATGCACTGGGTTGTTGCGCCCTCTGGGACGGTTTCAGGTTCATTGATTAGTTCATTGATATCTTCAATGGCCTCGGACGGAAAATAGACCTCGACTTCGAGGTAGCCGCCGTTGTACCCCTGGATGACCGCAGCTGTTACGAAGACCGAATCCCCTGCCTCGTAGAACTCAAGCCAGTCCGCGAACTTAGGACTGTTGTACACGTCGGCGAAGACTGCCAGCTGGGTACCAGAGTCTGTCGCTTACTCAAGCGTGTAGTCCCCATAGGACGTCTGGAAATCAAAGATCGTGTCATTGATCGGAGCTAAGCTCAGCCCGGGGCTCGCCGAGGGCGCGGGCAGTGCTTGACGTTCAGCCCGGATCTGAGCCTTGAACAACTCTCGGACATCCAGCCATATCGCCCTGAGTTCATCGTGGGTAAGCGGTCGGTTGGACAACACATTCCCGTCACGGTCGAATGTCCGGAAACGGGGCTCATGGACGGTCCTTGGAGTAGAGGGTCGAACCAGTTCGAGCTTCCCCGCAAGCGTGGCGACGGCAGAAGGTCGAATCGGTCCAGCCACCTCCCCCGAGCCATCGCCCGGAGAGGTTGGGGCCTCCCCACCGCACCCGATCGTGAGCGCCAGAGTCAGCGCTGCGACGCCCGGCCGACCGATTCTCCATCCAAAGAGCTCCATGAATTTTCCTTTCGAGCGTGGGTAGCGAGTTGTGTGCCGCCGGAACTGCTTGGCGACAATACGCTACGGGTCGGCTTGAATTCCGGCAAGATACGAAATGACACAGTCAATCACGACTCAAGGTGTCGCATTGCCAAGGATTGTAGTTTGGAGGGTTCGGACTGAGGAATGACGCCATCGCATGCCTGAAAACTGTGCATGCGATTTTCGAAACTGTTACAATCGGCGGGGTGGATTTCGAGGTGAGATGAGGGGAACTGCTGCGGCGGGGTGGCGCCATGCAGGACCGGACGGACAGCTCTGCGCCAAAGCTGGTTTCCGGGGCAGGCTCTCGTTCTTAGTTGCTTGGCGGGCTAGCGTCCGGCGGGTTGAGGGCGGGGAAAGGCATGGACTAGGAAGGTCACTATGCCATCTTGGTCTTCGGACCGAAGGACAACTCGGTCGGCCCCAAAGGCAATCGGGGTAGAGTCGGTCCGCCCGGTCATTCTGCCGAGAATCACACCGTCGAGTCGAAACGCGGTCGCGAACCACGAGGCATCACCCGGCGCCAGGTAGTCCATGACCCAGAGCGTGCCGTCGGGAGCACTATGCATCCTACCCATCGGGGGCAGGGAATCAGCATACGGCTGCTGGCGCCGGGTCCGTTCGCTGCCGGCGGGGTCCCGCAACGGCTCCCGAATAGTGGCCCTCAAACCCGCCAGTTCCTGGTCGATCGCCGCGTTCCGCATCTTCGTCGTGACCACCCTGCGCGGCTGCCTCACGAGAAGTCGACTCAGTACCTTACCCTCGGCATTGCGAATATCGACCTGATAGCGGTCCTGCGATGTGGTTGCAAGAAGAGTATCCCATACTACGACCTGAGCAGCGCGAGAGAACCCCAAGGGGACTGGGGTCCTCCGGGTCTGTCCGGCCAAGGTCAATTCTTGCATCGCGACTTCAAGATCGTCGAGGACCACGACTTGGCGTCCGGGGCCCTCGGCGGAGACGAGTGTCACCAGCGCTTGGGAACGGATGATGCGACCAGGGACCCCCGCCCTGAGGGTCCCCGGTGAGAAGTACACGACTCGGCCCTTGGACAACTGACCCAGAACTACCTCTGCGCCAGGTGGGAGTCGCCCAGCAAGCGAGGAGCTGCGAGCCAACGCGCTCCCGCGAACAATCAGGTCGAGCCGTTGGGTGGCCCCGTCGAATAGCAGTAGTGTATCCGCGAGTCCTCGAGAAACCCCCCACACCCGCACATACTCTCCCGGCCCCCGCCCTGGGCGGCCGAAGACCGTTGGGTCTTGCCTACCGGGCTGCCACATAAATAATTGGCCCTCCGCTGACGAGAACCCAGCAACGCTACCGTTCACTAG
>JAWXBA010000228.1:0-5524 GCA_034439775.1 Gemmatimonadota bacterium
CCCTTGCCCCACCCCCAAATCCCGCCTATATTCCCGTGCTACCTACATTTACGACATCTGACAGCAACGAGGCAGGACGCGGATATGCCATTTGACAAGCAGGCAGTGATTGCCAAGCACCGGCGCACCGAAGCGGACACCGGGTCCGCCCCAGTCCAGGTCGCGCTCCTGACGGAGCGAATCAATTCGCTGACCGGCCACTTCAAGGCGCACGCCAAGGACCATCACAGCCGCCGCGGGTTGCTGAAGATGGTGGGTTCGCGCCGTCGGCTGCTGACCTACCTCAAGCGCAACGACCTCGAGACGTATCGCGCCCTGATTGCAGACCTCGGTCTGCGGCACTAGGGCCCGACTTCATGGACAGGGCGTCCCGAACGAGCACGTCGGGGCGCCCTCTTGGCATTGGTGTGCTCTCATCCACAGAAGGTTCTGACTGTGCAACGGATTGAAACTGAATTTGCCGGCCGCCCACTGGTCATCGAGACCGGTCGCTTGGCGCGACAGGCCGCCGGCTCCGTCCTGATCCGCTTCGGCGACACGATGGTACTCGGATCGGTGACCGTCTCTCCCAACATCAGCCACCTGCCGTTCTTCCCGCTGACGGTGGAATACAAGGAAAAAACCTACGCCGCCGGCAAGATTCCGGGTGGCTTTATCAAGCGCGAGGGCCGGCCGTCGGAAAAGGAAATCCTGGCCTGCCGCCTGATCGACCGCTCGATCCGTCCGTTGTTCCCGGAAGGGTTCAAGAACGAGGTCCAGGTCTTCATCACCGTCATCTCCGCCGACCAGGAAAATGATGCCGACGTGCTGGGCGTGGTGGCGGCAAGCGCCGCCCTGTCCCTGTCGAAGATTCCCTGGAACGGTCCGATCGCCGCCGTGCGGGTGGGCCGCGTCGATGGCAACTGGATCCTCAACCCGACCTTCCAGCACCTGGAACACTCTACCATCGACCTGAACGTAAGCGGCAGCGCCGACTCCGTGGTCATGGTCGAGGGCGGCGCCCTGGCAATCTCCGAGGCGGAGATGCTCGAGGCGCTCAAGGTGGCCCAGAAGGGCATCAAGGAACTGCTCAAGAAGATCGAGCCGCTGGTCAAGAAGGCGGCCCAGCCCAAGATGGAATGGACCGCTCCGGCCACCGACCCCGAGCTGCAGGCTCGGGTGCAGAAGCTGGCCGAGTCGCAGATGACCAAGGCGATCAACGCCAAGGACAAGGCCGGGCGGGTTGAGGGCGTCCGGACGATCAAGTTCGATGTCGCTGCGGCGCTTTCCGTGGAGTTCCCGGATCGGGGCAAGGAAGTCGGCCACGAGCTCGATGAGATCGAGTACCGCGTCATGCGGGCCCAGGTGCTCGACAAGAGCGAGCGGGTCGACGGCCGCAAGGTCGATGAAGTCCGCCCGATCACCATCACCACCGGCGAACTGCCGCGGGTGCACGGCTCCGCGATCTTTACCCGCGGCGAGACCCAGGCGCTGGTGGCTGTCACCCTTGGCACCAGCGACGACGAGCAGCGGATTGACAGCATCGACGTCCCGGGTGAGACGACCAAGTCGTTCATGCTGCACTACAACTTCCCGCCGTACTCGACCGGTGAAGTGCGGATGATCCGCGGCACCAGTCGCCGCGAGATCGGCCACGGCGCCCTGGCCGAGCGGGCGCTGCAGCCGCTGCTGCCCGATTTCAACACCTTCCCGTACACCCTGCGGATCGTCAGCGAAATCCTCGAGTCGAACGGTTCTTCGTCGATGGCCAGTGTCTGCGGCGGATCGCTGGCGCTGATGGATGCCGGTGTGCCGATGAAGGGTGCTTGCGCCGGGGTGGCGATGGGCCTGATCAAGGAAGGCAAGAAGGTCGCCATCCTGACCGATATCCTGGGCTCCGAGGATCATCTCGGTGACATGGACTTCAAGGTCGCCGGCACCGAAGAGGGGATCACCTCGATCCAGATGGACATCAAGATCGAGGGCCTGGACCTGAAGCTCCTCGAGGAAGCGCTGGAGCGGGCCCGTATTGGCCGCCTCCACATCCTCGGCGAGATGAAGAAGGCCATGGCCACCCACAAGGCTGACCTGTCGCCCTATGCACCGCGGATCATCACGATCCAGATCAAGCCGGACAAGATTGGCGACATCATCGGGCCGAAGGGCAAGACGATCCGCGGGATCCAGGACGCCACCGGCGCCAAGATCAGCGTGGACGATACCGGACTCATCACGGTCGCAGCCGTGGGCGGCGAAGCCGGCCAGAAGGCAACCGACATGATCAGGGCGATCGTGGCCGAGCCGGTGGTTGGCACGATCTACGAGGGCCCGGTCAAGAGCACCACCGCCTTCGGGGCGTTCGTCGAGATCATCCCGGGCGTGGAAGGGCTGCTCCACATCAGCGAGTTGCAGCACACCAAGACCGAGAAGACCGAGGATGTCGTCAAGAAGGGCGATATCGTCAAGGTCAAGCTCCTCGAGGTGGATGAACGCGGCCGCATGCGGCTGTCGCGCAAGGCCCTGATCCCGAAGGAGTAGGGCGGGTGGAGCGGGAACAGCTGGACGACGGGCTCTTCCGGAGTGTCACGCCGGGGGGGCTGACCGTCCTGAGTGAACGGCTGCCGGGCGTACGCTCGGCGGCCGTTGGCATATGGGTCAGGGCCGCCAGCGCCCACGAGCCGCCGGCCCGGATGGGGGTGTCCCACCTCCTGGAGCACATGGTGTTCAAGGGGACGGAGCGGCGCACTGCCCGGCAACTCGCCTTGGCGTTGGAGTGCCGCGGCGGATCGCTCGATGCCTACACTTCGCGCGACCACACCAGTTTCCAGGCCCACACCCTCGACGAAGACCTGCCGCTGGCGGTGGACGTCCTGACCGACCTGGTCCGGCGGCCGCTGCTGCGTCGTGAAGACCTGGAACTCGAGCGCAACGTGGTGCTGGAGGAGATCAGCGGGGTGGAGGACACCCCCGATGACCTCGTCTTTGAATTGCATGCCCGAACACTCTGGCCCGAACACCCGTACGGCTACTCGATCCTGGGCACCCCGGACACCGTCTCAGCGCTCGGGGTGTCCGACCTGCGCGACGTGCACCGGGCGGGATACTACCCGGCCAACTGTGTCGTCGCCGCCGCGGGAAACGTGGATCACGATGAGGTGCTCGCGGCTCTGGAACGGGAAGGGTGGTTCGTGCCGGATCCCGAGGGGCGCGCCGCGCGGGAGCCGGCGCAGCCTGAACCGGCGCAGCGCGGAGTGCGGCGAGTCGTGGAGCGCGAGACCAATCAGGTCCACATCGTCATGGGGACTGATACCTTCGAGAACCGGGACCCGCGCCGGTATGCACTGGCGCTGCTGACCAACGTCATGGGTGGCGGGATGTCCAGCCGGCTGTTCCAGCGCGTGCGGGAAGAACTGGGGCTCGCGTATGCCATCTTCGCGTTCCAGCAGTTCTACCAGGGCACCGGGCAGCTCGGGGTCTATGTCGGGACATCTCCCGCCACTGCAAATCGGGCCGAGGCGGAGATCCACGCCGAGTTCTCCCGAGTGGCGCGCGAAGGGCTGACGGCCGAGGAGATCACCGACGGCAAGCAGCAGCTCAAGGGGCAGGTGATGCTGTCGCTGGAAAGCCCGGTCAGCCGGATGCATCGGATGGCGTCCACCGTGCTCAACCAGGATCGCTACCGCAAGCTGGACGAGATCCTGGCCGCCATCGAGGCGGTAACGCAGGACGAGGTCGCGGCGCTTGCCGCGGAGTTCTTTGCCCCGGAGCGGCATTCTTCAGTTGTGTTAGGGGGAAAGGGTTGAGGAGGGGTATCAGGTACCAGGTATCAGTACCTGGAGATCGCCGAAGAGCTGAGCTCGGATACCCCGGCAGCGCCGTGGAGGGATTCGGACGTAGTGCTTAGTACCAAGTACCTGATACCTGACACCTGATACCTGATACCTGATACCTGATACCCAATACCCAATACCTACAGCTTTCCAGGAAGCAACCATGCAAATCGGCGTCCCGAAGGAGATCAAGACCAACGAGAACCGGGTCGCGCTTGCCCCGGCTGGGGCAGAGCTCCTGGTCAGCGACGGCCACATCGTGACCGTCGAGACCGGTGCCGGGCTCGGCAGCGGCTTCACCGACGAGGACTATACGGCGGTCGGCGCCCAGATACTGCCCACCGCCGATGCGGTGTGGGCCGGCGCGGACATGATCATGAAGGTCAAGGAGCCGATCGCGATGGAGTGGCCCCGGATGAAGAAGGGGCAAGTCATCTACACCTACTTCCACTTTGCGGCTGCCGAGGCGCTGACCCGCGCGGTCATTGACTCGGGTGCCATCGCGGTGGCGTACGAGACTGTGCAGCTGCCCAGTGGGGAGCTGCCGCTGCTGACGCCAATGTCGGAAGTCGCAGGCCGAATGGCGGTACAGGAAGGCGCCAAATACCTGGAGAAGTTGTATGGGGGACGTGGTGTGCTGCTGGGCGGGGTTCCGGGGGTCGCACCGGCAGAGGTGACCATCATTGGTGGTGGAGTCGTTGGCATCAACTCGGCCAAGATGGCGGCCGGGATGGGGGCCCACGTCACCATCCTCGATGTCTCGCTCGACCGGCTCCGCTATCTGGACGACGTCCTGCCCAAGAACGTGGATACTGTCTATTCCAACCGGCACAACATCCTCGAGTCGATTACCCGGGCCGACCTGGTCATTGGCGCGGTGCTGCTGCCGGGGGCCAAGGCGCCGCACCTGATCAAGCGGGCCGATCTCGGCCTGATGAAGCCGGGTGCCGTGATCGTGGATGTGGCAGTGGACCAGGGCGGCTGCGTCGAGACGATCAAGCCGACCACCCACGAGAACCCGACCTACTTTGTGGACGGCATTCTCCACTACGCCGTGGCCAACATGCCGGGCGGGGTGCCGCGCACTTCCACCCTGGCGCTGACAAACGCCACCCTGCCGTACGCCCGCAGGCTGGCGCGCGATCGCTGGAAGGCCGCCTGCCAGGCCGATGCCTCGCTGGCCTTGGGCCTCAACGTGGTCGAGGGCAAGGTGGTCTATCCGGGCGTGGCGGAGGCCTTCGGCCTGTCGCTGACCGACCTGAAGACAATCCTCTAGCGTGGCCGAGGTCCTGATATCCCGCCTGCCCCACGGGGAAGGTCTGCCCCTGCCGGCGCGGGCCACCGAGGGGTCGGCGGGGTTCGATATTGCGAGCGCCGAGGATGGCGTGCTCCAGCCCATGGAACGAAGGCTGTTCGGGACTGGCTTTGCCGTGGCGATCCCGAGTGGATGGGAGATCCAGATCCGGCCCCGCTCGGGACTGGCGTTCAAGCATGGGGTCACGCTCCCCAATACCCCCGCCACGATCGACTCGGACTATCGGGGCGAGCTGAAGATTGCGCTGGTGAACCTGGGCGCGGAGCCGTTCACGGTGGAGCGGGGGATGCGGATCGGGCAGCTGGTGGTGGCGCGGGTGCCCGAGGCGTCGTTCCGGGAAGTGACCGAGCTGCCGCCGTCGGGGCGGGGGGCGGGCGGCTTTGGGAGCACGGGGGTGTAG
>JAWXBA010000229.1:0-4887 GCA_034439775.1 Gemmatimonadota bacterium
GCCTTCCTCCATGCGTCGCCTCCACCTCCGCCTCCTCGTTGTGGCACTCGCGCTCGTCGGCCTGGTGATCCTGGCCGGGCTGGAGCAGCAGTCGTTGCGCCGCGAGGCCGATCGTCGGATCGCCGATGGCGTGGCGGGGTACCTCTCGCTGGCGGTGCCGGCGGGTCCCTATGGTGACTACGCCGCCGATCGGCTGATCTCGACGGTGAGTCGACTCCAGGGATCGGCGTACTGGCATGCCGGCTTGCAGGTCACCCTGGGGGGAACTCCGGTCTTTGACGAGGTCCTGGTTCCTGCCGAAGCTTCGGTGGTGCTCCTGCCGGGCCCGGGTGGCAGCGACACGCTGGGTCAGGTGGTGGTCTGGGATGCGGCGCTGGGGAGTGGCTTCCCCGGGGTATCGTGGATCCTGGCCGCGGCCACCTTCCTGGTGGCTGGGCTGGCCAATACCCGCCGCGCCGGGTGGCTCTGGCCCCTGCTGGGAATTGCCCTGCTGGCCCTTGCCATCCAGGCGATGCTGACCGAGACGGCCCGGAGTGGCCGCACCGCGGCGGAGACCACCCTGGCCCACGTGGGGCCGCTGGCGGCCCTCCTGGTCCTCAATCCCCGCTTTCCCACCGCAGCGCTGGAGGCGCTCGGGCCGACGATCGTCGTGGCGGAACTCCCGGACAGTGTCGCGGCGGAGGGGGCGGGGTGGAGAGTCGGCGAGGATGGACCGCTGGCCACGGTGCAGATAGCGCGGGGAGACGGTCGGGTGGTGGAACTCGCGTCGGCACCCCCCTCCATCGACGGCAAGGTCCTCTCGCTGGGGTTGCTCGGCGGGGGAATCGTCCTGCTGCTGGCCATGCTCCCCCCGATCACCCCCCGTCGACCGCACCGCCGCACGGCGCGCGTCGAGGGTGCTAATATTCCCGGATGACGATGGCCATATCGGAGGGTGAGGGGATTGGCGAGGGTGGCACCGGGCTGGCGCTCGTGGCCAGCCTGGGGCGGATCCTGAATCGCGGGCAGCCGCCGGAACCCACGCTGCGGGACACGGCGGTGGTGCTGCAGCAGTGGCTGGGTGTGGCTTCGGTCTCGATCTGGCGACGGGAGGCGAACGCCGTCAGCTTCTTTGCGGTCTCCTCCCCTCCCGGTGACAAGGCGGCGGTCGGACTCGACGACCTCCCGCCCGCCACCCAGGGGACGGTGCGGCTGCCGCTGTCGCAGGGCGGCATTCGCCTCGGGTTGCTGGAGGTGGAGGCGATCCCCGGCCGTCCTCCGATTCCCCTGTCGGTCCTGCAGGTCCTGGCGGATATCCTGACCCCGTACCTCGATGCGATGACCCTCTCCGAGGACCTGGCCTATGAGGTGGCCAGTCGTTCCCGGGAGATTGACGAGCAGCGGCGCTTTACCGGACTGATCATCGACAGCCTTCCGGTGGGGCTGTACGTGATCGACCGCGACTACCGAATCCAGATCTGGAATCGCAAGCGGGAAACCGGCACCCAGGGGTTGCGGCGCGATGAAGTGGTGGGACGCCCGGTGTTCGAGGTCCTGACTCACCAGCCTGCGGGACAACTGCGCGCCGATTTTGACCGGATCTTCCGGACCGGGCAGCTCCAGCAGATGGACATCGAGACCGGCGCCGGGGGCGACCGCCGGTTTTACCGCACCACCAAGATCCCGATGCGCCTCGACGGCGGCGAAATTACCCACATCATCACCATCGGGGAGGACGTCACCGACTCCCACAAGATCCAGCAGCAGATCCTGCAGAGCGAAAAGCTGGCCGCCATCGGCCAGCTCGCGGCGGGGGTCATGCACGAGATCAACAACCCGCTGGCCACGATCGGCGCCTGTGTTGCCGCCATCGAGGGGCGGGTCGGTGCCTCGGCGGGGCCGCAGGTGGAGGAGTATCTCCGGGTCATCGAGCGCGAGGTGGAGCGCTGCACCCGGATCGTGGATGGCCTCCTGGATTTCAGCCGTCCCAAATCGTCGGTGCGCCAGAAGGTCGAGGCCGATCTCAACACCCTGATCGAGGAGACCCTCTTCCTCCTCAAACACCACCAGCGGTTCCGGCGGCTCGCCGTGAACCGGGAACTATCGGTGGGTCTGCCCCCGGTCCTGGCCGACTCGGAGCAGATCATCCAGGTGATGATGGCCCTGATGCTGAACGCCGTGGATGCCCTGGAGCAAGGGGGCAGCCTCACCGTCCGGACCCGCGCCAATCCCCTGCGCCGCGACGAGATCGTGGCCGAGGTCGAGGATACCGGTATCGGGATGGCGCACAGCGAGTTGACCAAGATCTTCGAGCCGTTCTACACCACCAAACCCCCGGGACGCGGCACCGGACTGGGACTCTCCATCTGCTACGGGATCATGCAGGAGCATGGCGGCCGGATCGAGGCCGATTCCGAGCCGGGCCGGGGGTCGGTGTTCCGGGTCTACTTCCCGATCCAGCGGGATCGGACGGGATGAAGATTCTGGTGGTGGAGGACGACCGGACGGTCGGGCAGTACGTCCAGCGCGGCCTGACGGAGCACCAGTTTCACGCCGACCTGGTGGGCGACGGCCTCGAGGCGCTGCGGCTCATCTCCGGCGGGCAGTACGACCTGATCGTCCTCGATCTGCGGCTGCCCGGGATGACCGGCCTCGAGGTGCTCCGGACCGTTCGTGACCGCGGCACCACCACGCCAATCCTGGTCCTCACCGCCCAGGACGCGGTGGACACCAAGGTGCAGGCCCTCCGCGCCGGCGCCGACGACTATGTCACCAAGCCGTTTGCGTTCGAGGAACTGCTGGCGAGGGTGGAGGCCATCGGTCGCCGGCCCAAGCAGCTCACCTCGCCGCTGCTGGTCGTGGCCGACCTGGAGCTCGATGTCGCCACCCACGAGGTGCGCCGCGCCGGCGAGGCCCTCGAAGTGACGCCCAAGGAATACGCCGTGCTCGAGTATCTCATGCGGCACGCCGGGCGGGTCATGTCGCGCACCCTGATCACCGAGTACGCCTGGGACTACCACTTCGACCCCGGGACCAACATCGTGGACGTGGTGATCAACCGGCTCCGCAAGAAGATCGATGCCGGCCACCGGAAGAAGCTGCTGCACACGGTGCGCGGCGTGGGCTACGTGCTGAGGCCGTGAGATGACCTCGATCCGCCGCCAGCTCACGATCTGGTACGTGCTGGCGCTGGCCACCACGCTGATGGCGTTCGGGACGATTCTCTATCTGGACCGCCGCCAGGGCGCCAATCGGGAGATCGATGAGCGGTTGGACCTCGAAGCCCAGCTCTCGGCCCGCTGGCTGGGCGAGTCGTTCCGCGTGCTCGAATCGCTCACCGCTCCCGCTCCGGGGCCCGACAGCGCCGCCACCCTGGAAACCGGGGTCGGGGCCTATTTCGAGGGGATCCGCGACTTCCTGATCATCACCGACCCGCAGGGCCGGGTGCTGTTTGTCTCCGAGGAGGCACGGGCGCTCAGCTACACCGTGCTGCAACGGCTGCAGGCGTTGATAGAGGTGGGGGACACCACCGTTCGGCAGGGCACCATTGCCCTGCCGCCACCCAGCGGCGCGGTCCGCTACCTGATCCGCCCAGTTCGCTCCGCCGGGCCGGAGATCGATGCCATCCTGGTGGGCGCCAGTGCTGAGAGCATTCTCTTCGGTCCCCGGGCACTGCTCCGCTCGATGCTGCTGACCGCGCCGGTCATCCTGCTCATCTCCCTGTCGATGGGGTCATGGCTGGCGGGCAAGCGTTTCCGGCCCCTCATCCGGATGATGGACGAGGTCGAGGCGATCTCCGACGGGCGCAGCCTGCATCGGCGGCTCGCCGTGACCGGCAGTGACGAGATGGCCCGCCTGGCCATTACCGTCAACCGGATGATCGCCCGGCTCGAGAACAGCTTCTCCGCGCTGCACCGCTTCACCGCCGATGCCAGCCACGAGCTCAAGACGCCGCTGATGGTGCTGCGGGCGGGGGTGGAGCGGGCCCTGACCCACCCGGAGACTCCCGCCGAGGCGCTCCAGTCGCTCGATGAGACGCTGGAGGGGATCAATTGGATGACCGAACTGGTGGAGAGCCTGTTGATCCTGGCCCGGGCCGACGAGGGGCGGGCGCCGCTGGCGTTGGAATCGTGCGACCTGCGCGAGATCGTGGCCGAGGCGGTGGAGACCGGGGAGATGCTGGCGGAAGGCGCCGGCAACACCGTCTCGACCGAGGTGCCCAACCACCCGGTCATGCTGCCGGTTGACCGGACCCGGATCCGCCAGCTGCTGCTCAACCTGGTCACCAACGCCGTCAAGTATACCCCGGCGGGAGGACGGGTCCTGGTTGGCCTGGCCGAAGAACCCGAGCATGTGGTCCTCGAGGTGCGGGATACCGGGGTGGGGATTGCCCCGGGCGACCTGCGCCACGTCTTTGACCGGTTCTGGCGGGCCGATCCTGCCCGGACCCGAACCGGGGAGAGGGCTGGCACGGGGCTTGGCCTGGCGATTACCAAGTGGGTGGCGGAGGCCCATGGCGGCTCGATTGAGGTGCAAAGCCGGCCGGGCCGCGGCACCATCTTCACGGTCCTGCTGCCGCGGATCCCCGGCGGTCCCGCGCGCCGCCGCCCCCTCGCGGGCGATGAAGGCGAGTAGTAATCTGGTTGTCATCGACTTGTAATCTTTCGGTGACGCTGACGACACTTCACCATGTTTGATTGGTAGTCGAAGGCTCCAACCTGCATGGACGGAGGACACGATGTTCGAAAATCTGTTGGAATCGGGCACCAGGAAGCAGACCTCGCTGGGACAGACGGCGGTGTCGATGGCCGTTCACGCCGTGCTGATCTTTGGCGCGATTCAGGCCACCAAGAGCGCAGCTTCGGTGGTGCAGGGGATCATCCAGGACACCACGATGATGTTCCTGAC
>JAWXBA010000230.1:0-7498 GCA_034439775.1 Gemmatimonadota bacterium
CCCACGTTCGCCAGCCGCTGGCTGGGGATCTCCAGCACTGCGGGGTCGGACAGGCTGGTGGTGATCACTCGCAGGGACTTGTGGACGGTGCAGAAGAGGAAATGGTCCTGGTTGTCGCGACGGACCTTGCCGGTGTGCGTCAACCCGAAGACGTCCAGCTCATCATCGCGGGGACGAGCCAAGCCGGTAGCCGCCTCGGTGGTGCCTGGGGTGTTCGCCATGGGTCCCTCCCACCTCGAACATACCGGCCCATGGGGCCCGCGCAAGTCAGGCCAGGGGAAATCCCCCAACCGGGTGACCCCGGTGGACAACGACGACCAGCGGCGCGAGGTTCCGCACCGGGGCTGCCCCCCGGCAGTTCCAGGGATGAGACGTCCCCACCCCACAATCCGAGGCACCCATGCGAGCTGCAGTCGTTGCCGTCCTGATCCTGGCGGCCTTTCCCGCCCTCTCCACCGCCCAACTGGCCGACCGGAAGGTCCTGACCCTCGCCGCCGTCAAGCAGATGGTGAATGCCGCCGAGGCGGAGGCCGTCCGCAACAACTGGAATGTCTCCATTGCCGTGGTCGATGAGCACGGGAGCTTGATGGCGTTCCGGCGGATGGATGGCGCTTCCTACGTCAGCGTCGAGATCTCGCAGGGCAAGGCCAGCACTGCGGCCCGTTTTCGCCGGGCCACCAAGACGATCACGGACCAGCTGGCCGAGGGGCGCCTGGCGCTGCTCAGCCTCGACGGGGTCACGGCGCTTCAGGGGGGGCTGCCGATCATCGTCAATGGAGTGGTGATCGGGGCGGTTGGCGTGAGCGGGGTGACCAGCGAGCAGGATGAGATGGTGGCCGCAGCAGGGATCGCCGCGCTCAAGCCATAGCCACACCCTCGAACGCGAAGCGGGGGCCGACATTGCTGTCGGCCCCCGCCCGGTCTTCGAGGCGCTGCTGCTGCCTTACTGCTGGACGCGGGTTCCGGTGATCGTGCCCAGGACCGTCTCGGTGACGCCGTCGGTCTTGTAGGTGGCGACCATGTTGCCCATCAACATGCCGTCGTGCATCATCGAGGCGGTTCGGACCGACACCATCACGCCCTTGCGCAGGACGCTCTCGTACTCGGCGCTCTCGCTGATCAGGCTGTCGCCGACGACCGTCACGGTCAACGCGACGGGATCGCGGCCCTCGAGAGTCATCGTCCAGGCCCCGTCGGCGGTGCCGGTCATGGTGGAGACCACCGTATCCGCCACACCCGTCAGGACCGCACGGTTCTGCCAGGTGCCGACAAAGTCAGCCATGGTGGGGGCGGCGGGGACCACGGCCACGACCTCCACTGCCGGCTCCTCGGCGGGGGTGCAACCGGCAACAAGGGCAATGGCGATCAGGGCTGGGGCGAGACGCATGGAATCCTCCGTAGGGGAGTGATGTGGGAATCAACTGTTCCGGAAACACTGAAATATAGCCGTATTACGTGAATCTTGCAAGCAGGACACGGCAAGACCCGCTGGAAGTCACCTCGGCGCGCCAGATTCCCATACTACCCGGGGAACCTGCGGCTCGGCTGGCGCTGGCATCACCTTCCCGATAGCTTGCCATCCCGCCCTACGTGGCGGGCGCCCGCCCCGCCTTCCGAGCCTTGAGCTGACAGGAATGACCCCATGAACGCCTGGTTTGCCAGTGTCGCGATGGTGACCGCCCTCCTCGGTGCCAGCGTCCCGGAAGCCGCCAGCCCCAATCTCTCCGGTACCTGGACTCTGCAGGTGGCGCAAAGCGATTTCGGACAGCTCCCCGGGCCGGAATCCCGAACCGACGTCATTGACCACCAGGAACCCCGGCTCGCGATCAAGCGAACCACCACTGCCCAGGGCAACACCACGGTGGCGGACATGAGCTACGTGGTGGATGGACAAGCCCACAAGAACGTGGCTGGTCCCACGGAACTGTCGAGCGTGCTGAGCTGGGACGGCGAGGTGCTGGTGATGGTCAGCACTGCCAATTCCCCGCAGGGCGCGTTGACGATCACCGACCGCTATACCCTGAGTGCCGACGGCAGGGCCCTTGCCCAGGCGCGCACCCTGAGTATCCAGGGGCAGGAACTGGCGCAGCGGCTGGTGTTGACGAGACCCTAGGGTGCCGGCCAGATGAAGATCGCGTTCATCGGATCGCACGGGGTGGGCAAAACAACGCTCTGCTACGACCTGGCCGCGCGGCTCAAGCGCCAGGACCGCGCCGTGGACCTGGTCAAGGAGGTGGCCCGCAGCTGCCCCCTGCCGATCAACCGCGCCACCACCCTCGAGGCCCAGGCGTGGATCCTCCACACCCAGATCGCCATGGAGCTCGCCGCCGCCGCGCAGAACGAGGTGGTGATCTGCGACCGCTCGGTGCTCGACAACTATGCCTACATGGTGCACCAGGCCGGCCCCCAACCCGCCTACGACCTGCTGGTGCAGAAGTGGGTGGGCACCTACGATGGCCTGTTCAAGGTGCCGGTAATCGACCCGCCGAGTTTTGACGGCCAGCGGGACGTGAGCACCGAGTTCCAGCATGCCATCGACGCCACCATCGATGACCTGGCCCGGAATCTGGGGGTCTCCCCCCACCGCCTGGACCCGGCCGACCGGGACGGCTGGATCGACACGGTGCTGGTCGCCTGCGGCCTGCCTCTGCACCCGCCGCAGATCGACCTCTTCCCAGCCAAGGACTGAGCCAACGGCCCTAGGGAACGGCCAGGCGCACCGCCGGCTGGCCCGCGCCCAGGGAAGCGGTCACCTCCACTTCGGTCCGCGGCGTCCGCAGCTGCAGCCGTCCCGATCGCCCGATCCCCATCACCTGCCCGGTGGCCGGGTCGCGAACCAGCAACGCTGGCGTGCTTGCGGGGTCCCAGGTCAGCTCCACGAGGTCTGCCCCCGCCCGCCGCACCTGCACCGGTGCTGCCACCACACTCCCCACCGGTGAAAGGGCCGTTCGGCCCGCTCCATCAATGACCCGGAGCGAGGCAATCGGCACCCCTCCTGCCCGGTCCCGCGGCACCGACAAGAGGAACTGGCGCACCCCCGGTGCGTGATCCACCTCAGACGGGGTGAACCATTCCGTAAAGAGCAGCCTGCCGTCGGCATCCCTGGCCTCCACCCGGTGGACCCCACCGTTGCCCAGCGCGACGTGCCCCGGCGTCTCAAACGCCGGCTCGATCGTCACGCCCCCGGCGGTCACCGAACCCCAGACCACCAGACACTCGCAGGCGGCTGGGGGCGGAGCCGCCACCAGCCCGCTCCGCACCTCCAGCAGCGCCTGGTAGGTATAGTCGCTGGTCCCCACCGGGGTGCAGTAGGACATCACGTCGTACCCCGCTGTCGGGCCGAGGGCGGTGATACTCCCCCTGAGGCCGGCGGCAAAGCTGTAGATGTCGTGGGTCCAGACGCCGAGGGTCCCGCCGGCATGCGGATACGCCGGGTCCGGGCTGGAGGGGTTCCCGCACGGCGCATGCAGCCGGCGGTGGTTGTGGCCCAGTTCATGGACCACCAGCTCCTGGGTCATGGTGGCGCGACTGAACCAGCTGACCCCGACCACCAGGGAGGTGCGGGTGGCAGGGCCGCTGCTGGAGGGGAGGAACGGGATATACCCCCAACCCCCATTCTGGACGAAGGTGACCCCGTTGGGGGGACGGATGGATCCCACATAGTACCGGGTGGTACCCTCGAGGACTCGGAGGGCGTCCAGCTGGGGCAGGATCGCCGTCCAGGCAGCCGGCGCGCCGCCAGCGAAGTCGATGTCGGTGGAGAAGGTGGCGCCGATGGTACCGGTGAGCGCCCCCACCGGGAACACCTGCCGCACGGTGTACAGGTACTCCTGGAGCGACGCCTGGGTCACGATTCCGGTCGTCCCACCGACCGTCAGGTGAATCGGGACGAAATGGACCTCCAGCGGCGCAACCGTCCGGGTCGGGATCAGTTGGGCGCCCCCCGCGGCAGGCCAGCGATTGTCCGCGAAATTCGCCTCGGGGACGGACTGGTCCGGGTTGGCCACCAACTCCACGCCCATCCCGGGCAGGATGAACTCGGCGGGGATCAGTACCTGGTGGATCGGAGAACCATCGCTGGCGGCCGCGACCGACTGGCCGCTCATCGTGCTGGTGTCCTCGAACCGGATGGTCGACCCCTGATAGACTCGGACCCGGATCGAAGGGATCACGTTCAGAAACGCCGGCGCCACGCTGCCGATCACGTTCACAAGCGCTGGCAGCCCCCCAACGACCAGGGGGAGCGACCCGTCCGGCCGCTGGGTGCCCTGGGTCAGCCAGACCCGGGCGATCGCAAGGTTCGGCGCGCCAAGAACGGTCACCTGGATCTGCCCCAGGACCCCGTCCACGGTGGCGGTGATGCTGGCCGAGCCCGCGGTAATCCCGGTGACCAGTCCACCGGCGGAGACGCTGGCGATGGTCGGGTGACTGGTGGCCCAGATGATTGCTCGGCCCGCGATCGGAAGGCCGCTGGCATCTTTGACGGCCACCCCAAGCTGGAGCGTGCCGCCGATCTGTGTGGCGGTGACCGCAGCACTGACGACGACGCTGGTCACCTCGATCGGCTTCGGCTCCATGGTGCCTCCCCCGCACGCCGTCAGCACGATCACGCTGGAGAGAGCCAGGGGTTTGAGCATGGTGCGGTACCCGGTGAGGGGGGGAAACCCAGGCCTGCCGCTTGACAGGATACCGCGCGGTGCGATTGTTCGCCATGGCCTCGCGCCGGGCCAGACCCCCACGCCACCGGTGGACTGACCGTGGATCTTCCTGACGCCGTCCTTGAGGCCCTCTCCGACCGCTATCGCGTGGAACGCGAAATCGGCAAGGGCGGCGCGGCGGTGGTCTATCTGGCCGAGGATCTGCGGGATGGGCGGCCCGTCGCGCTGAAGATCCTCAAGCGCGCCGCCGGTGCTGCGGTCGGGACCGAGCGTTTCCTGGCCGAGATTCGCATCACCGCCGCGCTCGAACACCCCCATATCCTGCCACTCCTCGATTCAGGCGAGGCGGCCGGCCGGCTCTACTACGCCATGCCATACCTCGCCGAGGGATCGCTCCGTGATCGACTCACAGCGGGAGGAGCGCTGCCGGTCGCCGAGGCGGTGCGACTGCTGCGTCAGGTCGCCGAGGCGCTGGAGCATGCCCACCAGGCCGGAATCATCCATCGCGACGTCAAGCCCGAGAACATCCTGCTCCAGGGTGGCCTCGCCCTGGTGGCCGACTTCGGCATCGCCCGAGCCAGCTCCACCTCCCTGGCGGGGCGCCGAACCACAGCGGGAATCGTCCTCGGCACCCCGGCGTACATGGCCCCGGAGCAGGCCATCGGCGATGGCAACCTGGACCATCGGGCGGATCTCTATGGGTTCGGGGTCCTGGCGTTCGAGGCGTTGGCCGGGCAGCCGCTCTTTGCCGCCCCCAACCCGCAGGCATTGATCGCCGCCCATGTGGCGCAGCCGCCGCCACGACTCCATGAAGTGCAGCATGCCGTCCCGCGGCCAGTGTCCGACCTGGTCGCGAAGTGCCTTGAAAAAGACCCGCGCAAGCGCTGGCAGCACGCCGCCGAGATCGCCAAGCGCCTCAGGGGAATCGAGGCGGCGGGCGCTGGATCGGCACTGTCAAGGCACCGCGCCGGTTGCCGACGGTGGGTCACCCGGGCCGGGGCCACCGCCCTGGCCGCCATCGCCTGGTTGGCACTGCGCTGACACCGGCCAGGCCCAGAGAAGAGACGGGACCCTCGTCGGGGGGGCCTCTGGTTTCGCGGCAGCCGCTGGCGGCCTACATCCGAAAGAGGTAACTCGCCTTGGCAAAGAACCCGTCCACTCGCCGGCTGAGGTCGCGAAAGCGAAACTCCACTGGTTCATCCATCGTGGAGCCGTAGCCCAGGTAGAACAGGGTGCCCGGCGTTGGCCGATAGCTGAACAGCCAGTCCATCCGAAATTCATTGGTAGTGGCGCCGGTGTCGAGGCGGCCGTCGACCTGCACCGGACGACCGAGGCGGTCGCGCAGGGCACTCCGGGTCCGGGCGGTGTACTGCCCCACGATGCGGATGAAGATGGCGGGGGTGACCTGATATTCGGTCTTGAGCCGCGGGATCGTCTCCGCGCTGTAGCGGGTCGGCTCGAGCCGCCGGTCGAGGGTCAGCCGTGTGGCCTGCAGCGCCACCCGCAATCCCTGGGTGGGGCGGAGGTCCAGGACCCCCTCCAGCCGTTGGCTGCGCCCCGGCGCCGCTTCGCTGAAGATCGGTACCTGCCCTCGGCTGATGCTCGCCGACGCGGTGAATTTCCGGAAGGTGGGAGTGGTAATCCGGAACGACCCGCTCAACTGGTCATCCTCGCTGACGGCCACCTCGAACGGCAGGAGGCCACCGGAGGTCTCCACCTGATATCCGGCATAGTCGCCAGGGCGGTAGCCATAGAAGTTCCGCGCCAGCGAACCGCTCACCTGCCAGCCGCCCCGCAGCGTGGCGCTGGGCGAGATCGATTCGCTGCCCTCGATCGCCCCGTCGCCGAGACCATCGTAGTCCCAGATCCGGTTGAGCCCGATGAAGGCGCCAACCGTCTGGAACAGGTCCCCGGGATCCCCGGTGTAGGTCAGTCGATTGTAGGCGGTGGCATCAATGACCCCGGTTCGGTTGACGAACCCCGTGGCGGCACGGAAATCGGGGCCCACCGCCTTGGCGGTATAGTGAAAGCCCCAGGCCCGCCCGGTCCGATCCCAGGTGGCCGCCAGCAGCGAGCCCCGCCGGTCCGGTCCAATGCCTGATCCGGTCCACGAGTGTGCGGCCTGCAGTTCCACGTAGTAGAGACGCGAGTGGTAGACGCGGAGGTCGGCCCCGGCCAGGCGCGACGCCGCTCCCGGCTCCTCCCGGGTGGTGGCGATGACCCCCAGGGTTGAGCTCGGCCCCAGGTCGCGGCGCACCCGGAGCGCCCCGAACACCGGGGAATCGTTCCCCGAGGCCGAGTACCGCTGGTCATCCACCGCAGTCAGCATCGCCACGGTGGTGGCGCCGAGCTTGCCCGACATCTTGGCACCCGCCACGGGAGCCACGATCCGCCGGGTGTAGACCAACTGGCTCGGGGTGTCGAACAGCTCAATGCCATCCAGGAAGAACGGTCGCTTTTCCGGGTAGAAGAGGGCAAAGCGTTCGTTGAGGGTCACCTGCCCCACGTCGGCCTCGACCTGCGAAAAATCGGGGTTGATCGTCCCGTTGAGGGTCAGGTTCTGCTTGATCCCCCACCGGACGTCACCACCGACGTCTGCCGCGCCGTCGTATTCCCAGTCGCCGTTCGAGGCGCGGGCCCCGTCCAACCGGGCGGTCATCGTCGGGGTCATCTCGAGCACCAGGCCCCGGCGCATTTCGGTCAGGCCGGTCAGGGTGCCGGCCTGGCCCAGAAAGTTGGAATTGGCGCGCACCGCCGGCGCCCAGCTGTCCTGAAACCCGCTGTGCTGTACCCGCCTGAGGACATGGATCCCCCAATCCTGTACCGCGGCTTCCTGGTAG
>JAWXBA010000231.1:0-4123 GCA_034439775.1 Gemmatimonadota bacterium
GGTGGGGGAGCTGGGTGGCGGGGATCGCCCTGGCGCTCAATGCGGTCTTCATGGGGGTGGCCGGCCTGGTGGCCGGTCGCCCCTCACTCCTTGTGGGAGCCGCGGTGGCCGCGCTGGGGGCTATTGGGGTGGCCGTCGCCTGGCGTCGGCACCAGCGCACCCTGGCGTCGCTGCATCAGGGGCGCCTGGCAATGCGGGAAGAGGCCACCGCGCTTCGCAACCTGATCCGGCGCCCCGAGTGAGCGGCGGACCGGTGGTCTTCATTGCCGATCCCGCGGTGAGCCACGATCCTGGTGTCGGGCACCCCGAGTCGCCGCGGCGGCTCGAGGTGGTGTTGGACGAGGTCCAGGCAGCCGGTCTGACGATCCGGACCGCACCCGTTGCCGATCGTGAGACGCTGGTTGCGGTCCACCCGGAGTCGTACCTGGCGATGCTCGAGGCGCTGGCTGGCCGGGGTGGAGGGGTGCTCGATCCCGATACCGTGATGGGCCCGGCAAGCTGGCTGGCGGCGGTCGGTGGGGTCGGGGCGGTGTTGGCGGGCGTGTCCCACGCCCTCCGCGGCGACGGACCCGCCTTTGCCGCCGTGAGGCCCCCGGGCCACCATTGCCTGGCCGATCGCGCCATGGGATTCTGCCTCCTGGCCAATGTGGTCATTGGCGCCCGGGCTGCCCAGCGTGCCGGTTGCCAGCGGATATTGATCCTCGATTGGGATGTCCACCACGGCAACGGCACCCAGGCCCTTGTCGAACGAGACCCGGCAATCCGGTTCGTGTCCATGCACCAGGATCCATGGTGGCCTGGCACCGGGGCTGCCAGCGAGCGCGGGGTGGGGAACATCTTCAACATTCCCCGGCCTGCCGGCCTTGCACCAGACCGCTACATTGCCGATCTCTGGACAGGTATCGAATCGGCCACCGCCGGTTGGCCCCCGGACTGTATCCTGATTTCCGCTGGATTCGACTCCATGCATGGCGACCCGCTCGGTGGCTTTACCTTGGAGCCCGAACACTTTGCCGAGGTGACCACCAGGCTGCGGACCGCCTTTCCGACCGCACCAATGGTGTCTTCCCTCGAGGGTGGCTATGCCCCGCGCCGGCTGGCGGCGGGTGTCCTTGCCCACCTTGGGGCGATGCAATAGTTGAACGCGGGCAGCCTCCCCGATCGGGGGCGGCGCCCGGGATATTTACCACACGAGGTTGCCGTGACGAGCCGTCTTCGCCTGGAAGCTGAAGTGATGTCCCTCCGGACCCGCCACCCGTTCATCATTGCGCGGCATGGCTTTGACGAGGTGCGCTCGATTCGGGTGGTGCTCCGCGACGCCGACGGACTCGAAGGGATTGGCGAGGCCACCCCGCAGAAGTTCTACGGCGAGACTCCGGAAACCGCTCTCGCGGCGCTGGACTTTTACGCCCCCCGCCTGCCGGAGAACATCTTCCTGCTCGAGCAGGCCGAGGCGGACCTTGCCCGCGCCATGACCGGGAACAACTCGGTGCGGGCGGCGCTCAGCACCGCCCTGCACGACCTGGTGGGCAAGCGGCTCGGCGTGCCGATCTATCGGCTCTGGGGCCTTGACCCGGCCACCGCCCCGATCAGCACCTTCACGATCGGGATCGATACCCCGGAAAAGATGCGACTGAAGGTCCGCGAGGCGGCGCCCTATCCGGTGCTCAAGGTCAAGCTTGGCACCGCCGACGACCTGGCCATCCTCCAGGCCATTCGCGAGGAGACCACCAAGGAACTCCGGGTCGATGCCAATTGTGCCTGGACTGCGGTGCACGCCGTGCGGATGCTGCCGGTGCTCGAGGAGTTCGGGGTGACGATCCTGGAACAGCCGGTGGCCCGGGCCGACCTCGATGGTTTTGCCCAGATTCGCCGCCACGCGCGGATTCCCCTGATTGCCGACGAGAGCTGCCACGTTGCCACCGATATCCCGCACCTGGCGGGCCGGGTCGATGGCATCAACATCAAGCTGGCCAAAACCGGCAGCCTTCGCGAGGCGTTGCGGATGGTGGCGGTGGCGCGGGCGCACCACCTGATGGTCATGCTCGGCTGTATGGTCGAGAGCTCCATCGCCATCACGGCGGCGGCGCATCTGGCGCCGCTGGTGGACCTGATCGACCTCGACGGCGCCGCCCTGCTGGCGGAGGACCCCTGGGTGGGGGCCACCATCGAGGAGGGGCGGCTCCAGCTTCCAGAGGCTCCGGGGCTTGGCGTCCGGCCAAGATGACGCTGCGGTACGCGCGTGTCGCCCTGCCGCTTCCCGTCGCGGATCCCTACACCTACCTGATTCCTGACGCGCTGGCCGATCGCATCGTGCCCGGCGCCCGGGTGGTGGTACCGGTGCGACGGCGCGAGATGGTTGGGGTCGTGATGTCGGAGACCTCCGATCCGCCCCCGGCCACGCCCCGTGAAATCCTGGTCGCCCCGGATCCTCACCCCGCCGTCCTGCCCGACCTGCTTCGCACCGCCGAATGGATGGCCGGGTACTACGGTGCGCCGATCGGGCTAGCACTGCGGGCGGTACTTCCTGGTGGTCTCTGGGGCGAATCCCAGATCCTGATTCGTGCCCTCGGGCGCTCCCCCGGCGGCGGGCTCGCCGGGCAGCTGTACGACTGGATTCGGGATCGGGGCGGCGAGGCGCTGCTGGCCACGGCCCAGCGGGCCCTGCGCAAGCCGCTCTGGGAAGTGGCCGACCGGCTGATGCGGGTGGGTGCGGCGGAACTCGAAGTTGTTCCGGTGGACTCGAAGCCTCACAGTGCCACCGAGCGGTGGATCATGTTGCGAGGCGAACCCCTGACGCTGGTCGAGCGTCAGCAGCGCTTTGCCCGGGCCCCGAAGCAGCGACTGCTCTATGAGGCCATCGAGGCGCGGGGATCGTCGGCCGAGCTGCGGAGCCTGCGCGAGCATTTGAAGGTGTCGGACAGCGTCATCAAGGCGCTGCTGGCCGCCGGCCTGGCAGAAATCGAGGAAGTCGAGCTGCTCCGCGATCCCTTTGCCGGAGACCCCGGTACCCCGCCGCCTTCCACCCTGACCGCCGATCAGGTGGTGGCCCTGGAGGCGCTGTCCACCCTCCCCGAGGGTGGCGAAGGGGTTCTCTTCGGCGTCACCGGCAGCGGCAAGACCCTCGTCTACCTCGAACTCGTGCGGCGGGTGCTGGCCCGCGGCCAGGGTGCCATCCTGCTGGTGCCGGAGATCGCCCTGACCCCCCAGACGGTGGGCCGGGTGCGCGGTGCCTTTGGCGATCAGGTTGCGGTCCTGCACAGCGCGCTGTCGGACGCCGAGCGCGTCGACTCCTGGCGGGCTATCCGCCGGGGAGAGAAATCGGTGGTGGTGGGTGCGCGGTCGGCGCTGTTCGCGCCGGTGGAACGGTTGGGGCTGGTGGTGATCGATGAGGAGCACGAGGCCAGCTACAAGAACGGGGAGACCCCGCGCTACCATGCCCGGGATGTGGCCAGGGTTCGAGTCCGCCTCAGTGGGGGGCACCTGGTGCTCGGCAGCGCCACCCCCTCGCTGGAAACCCTCGAGGCAGGGCCGGCGGGGGTGCCGATCGTGCGGCTGCCGGTTCGGGTCGAGAACCGGCCATTGCCGCCGGTGGAACTGCTGGACCTGCGGCGCGAGCCGCTGGTACGGGAAGCCGGCGGGATCGCCTGGGCTGAACGGCTGGACGCCGCCATCGCGACGGCCCTGGCACGACGGGAACAGGTGCTCCTGCTGCTCAATCGACGGGGCTTCGCGGCCTTTCTCCAGTGTCCGTCATGCGGGGAAGTGCCCGAGTGTCCCAACTGCAGCATTTCACTGACGGTGCACCGGCATCCGGATGCGTTGCGCTGCCACTACTGTGCCCACCACGCCGCGTTGCCGGCTTCGTGCCGGGCCTGTGGGCACCTCGTGCAGCGCACGGCGGGGGTTGGGACCCAGCAGTTGGAACGACTGATTGTCGAGCGATTCCCGGCGGCGCGACAGGCGCGCATGGACCGCGACACCACGTCGGCACGCTGGAGCCACCATCGCATCCTCGACGCGGTCGGGCGCGGGGAGATCGATATTCTCCTCGGCACCCAGATGATCGCCAAGGGGATCGACTTCCCCAACGTGACCCTGGTCGGGGTGGTCGATGCCGATA
>JAWXBA010000232.1:0-5236 GCA_034439775.1 Gemmatimonadota bacterium
CCCCCGCCGCGGACGCCGCATTCAGCACCCCTGCCTGGCGCAGCATCAACACCATCCGCGCCCTGGCCATGGACGCCGTGCAGCAGGCCAACTCCGGCCATCCCGGCACCCCGATGGCCCTGGCGCCTGCGGCCTACGTGCTCTGGACCCAGTTCCTGAAGCACGACCCCCGTAATCCGGACTGGCTCGACCGCGACCGGTTCGTGCTGTCGTGCGGTCATGCCTCGATGCTGCTCTACGCGCTGCTCCACCTGACCGGGTACGACCTCTCCCTGGACGACATCAAGCAGTTCCGGCAGTGGGGCTCGGCCACGCCGGGCCACCCCGAGCGGGGTCACACCGCTGGTGTGGAGACGACCACCGGCCCGCTTGGCCAGGGCGTAGGCAACGCCGTCGGGATGGCCCTTGCCGAACGCCTCCTGGCGGCGCGCTGCAACACCGCGGACATGACCCTGATCGATCACCGCACCTGGGCCTTTGCCAGCGACGGCGACATGATGGAGGGCCTCGCCAGCGAGGCCGCCTCGCTCGCCGGTCACCTCCAGCTCGGCAAGCTGACCCTGGTGTACGACGACAACCGGATCACCATCGACGGCAGCACCGACCGGAGCTTCAGTGAGGACGTCGGGATGCGGTTTGCCGCCTACGGGTGGCACGTTTACAAGGTGGACCACGGCAACGACCTGGAGGGGATCGCTGGCGCCATGCAGGCCGCCATCGATGCCTCGGATCGCCCCACCCTCATCATCCTCCGCACCATCATCGCTGACCCAGCCCCCACCAAGCGCGGCACCGCGGAATCACACGGCGCCCCCCTCGGCGCCGAGGAGATTCGCCGCACCAAGGAGATCATGGGCTGGCCGGACGAGGCGTTTTATGTGCCCGACGATGCCCGCGAGCACATGGGTGAGTGCGTGGCGCGCGGCGCGGAGTGGTTTGCCGAGTGGCAGCGCCGGCAGACGGCGTGGGCTGCCGCCAACCCGGACCGTGCCGATGACCTTGCCCGGGCGCTTGAACATGCCCTTCCCGACCACTGGGACGCGACATTGCCGATGTTCGAAGGGGTAGACGGGCTGGCGACACGACAGGCATCGGCGGCAGCGCTCAACGCCCTCTCCCAGGCGGTGCCGACGCTGATCGGCGGCTCCGCCGACCTGGCCGGCAGCACCGGCACCGAGCTCAAGCAGGGCGGGCTGATCACCGCCACTGAATCCGGTCGCAGCATTGCGTGGGGCATCCGGGAACACGCCATGGGCTCCGTGATGAACGGCATCGCGGCGCACGGTGGATTCCGCCCCTATGGCAGCACCTTTCTGGTCTTTGCCGACTACATGAAGCCAGCCATCCGGCTGGCGGCGCTGATGGGGCTGCCGGTGATCTACATCTTTACGCACGACTCGATCGGTCTGGGCGAGGATGGCCCGACCCACCAGCCCGTTGACCAGCTTGCGATGCTCCGCGCCATCCCCAATCTGGTGGTACTCCGCCCGGCCGATGCCCACGAAACACGCCAGGCGTGGCGCGTCGCGATGGAGCGTACCGACGGCCCCACCGCGCTGATCCTGACCCGCCAGAAGTTGCCGATGGTTGCGGCGGAGACCGCCGTGGCGGCCGCACGGGGCGGCTACATCCTTTTCGACCCGCCCGCCGGACCGAAAGCAATCTTGATAGCCACCGGCTCCGAGGTGAATGTGGCGCTCCAGGCCGCCCAGGCGTTGTTGGCGGATGGCATCCCGGCCCGGGTGGTGTCGCTGCCCAGCTGGGAGCTGTTCAAGGCCCAGTCGGCGGTCTACCGGGAGTCGGTGCTGCCAGCCGACATCAGGGCCCGGGTATCGATCGAGGCGGCATCGAGCTTTGGCTGGGAACGCTGGATCGGGGATGAGGGCGAGGCGATTGCCCTGGACCACTTCGGCGCCTCGGCTCCCGGCGAGGTGCTGTTCGAGCAGTTCGGGTTTACCCCTGCACTCGCCGCCGAGGCGGTGCGCCGCGTACTGGCACGGAGGAACGGATGAGCAGCAATCCGCTGGTGGAGCTCGGCCGGCTGGGCCAGAGCCCATGGTATGACTTCATTACCCGTGAGCTGATGGCATCGGGGGAACTGGCACGCCTGATCCGCGAGGATGGCCTCATGGGGATGACCTCGAACCCGACGATCTTCGAGAAGGCGATCGCCGGCAGCGAGGACTACGACGACGACATCCGCCGCCTGTCGACGGAGGGGCTCGGCGCCGCCGCCATCTTCGAGGCGCTGGCGGTGGCCGACGTGCAGGCGGCGTGCGATGCGTTCCTGGAGGTGTACACCCGCACCAACGGCGAGGACGGGATGGTGTCGCTGGAGGTGTCGCCGACACTGGCCTACGACACCGAGGGGACGATCGCCGAGGCGGCGCGGCTGTGGGCGGCGGTGAACCGCCCCAACGCGATGATCAAGATCCCCGGCACTGAACCGGGGCTGCGCGCCATCGCGGCCAGCATTGCATCCGGAATCAATGTCAACGTGACGCTGCTCTTTTCGGTGGAGCGGCATGCGGCGGTGATCAAGGCCTACCTCGCAGGATTGGAAACACGGATCGCGCTCGGGCAACGGATTGGTTCCATCGTGTCGGTGGCCAGTTTCTTCGTCAGTCGTGTGGACACCCGGATCGACCCGATGCTGGACGCGAGTGGCCATGGCGAGCTGCGGGGTCAGGCCGCCATTGCCAACGCCCGGGCGGCATATCAGGTCTTCGATGCCGCCTTCCATGGCGAGCGCTGGCAGGCCGTCCTGTCCCACGGGGGCCGGAAGCAGCGCCCGCTCTGGGCCTCAACCAGCACCAAGGACCCGGCGCTGCCGGACACCTACTATGTCGAGGCACTGGTGGCACCCGACACTGTCAACACCCTCCCTCCGGACACCTTCCGCGCCTACCGGGACCATGGCGAACCGGTGATCCGCATTGCCGATGCCGATCCGGCCCCAGTGCTCGCGGCGTTGTCAGCGGCCGGAATCTCGATGGACGAAGTGACCCGGTTCCTGGAAGAGGATGGTGTCGCCAAGTTCGCCGCCAGCTACCAGTCGCTCCTGGCCGGTATCGAGGCCAAGGCCGCCGCGCTGGTCCACTGACACCTGAAAGGCAGGCCGATGCGCTGGTATCGTCAACTCCACTGGCAGATCATCCTCGGTCTGGTGGCCGGACTTGCGTTCGGCATCGTCGCGGCCTCCCAGGGATGGAGTGACTTTACCGGGCGCTGGATTGCCCCATTCGGCACCATCTTCCTCAACTCCCTCAAGCTGATCGCCATGCCGCTGGTGCTTACCTCGCTGATCGGCGGGGTCGCCAGCCTGAGCGACGTCAAGAAGCTCTCCCGGATCGGCGGGCGGACGATTGCCATCTATATCGGCACCACCACCCTGGCGGTGACGATCGGACTGCTGGTGGTCAATTTCCTGCAGCCGGGGCGCTCGGTGCCAGAAGCAATGCGGCTTGAGCTCCAGGCCACCTACGCAGAGGCAGCGGTAAGCGGGGCCCAGGCCGCTGAAGCCGCCCAGGCGCGGCCCCCGCTCCAGATCCTGGTCGATATCGTGCCCGAAAACGCGATCGCGGCGTTCGGCAACAACTCCAGCATGCTCCAGGTGGTGTTCGTGGCCCTGATCATCGGCATCGCCCTGATCCAGGTACCCGCCGACAAGCGGAACCCCGTGCTGGCGGTGGTGGACGGGATGCAGGCGGTGGTGATCCGGATGGTGGAGATGATCATGATCACCGCGCCGGTGGGCGTCTTTGCGCTGATGGCCGCCACGATCACTGCCGTGGCCGGCAACAATCTCGGTGAAATCGTGAGCCTGCTGGGTGCCTTGGGCTACTACATGATCGCCGTGCTGCTGGGACTCGCGATCATGGGCTTTGGCACCTATCCCCTGCTCCTCCGTTTCTTCAGCGACATCAAGGTGACCCGCTTCATGCGCGAGATGCTGCCGGTGCAGCTGCTGGCCTTCTCCACCAGCTCCAGCGGCGCCACCCTGCCACTGACAATGAAGACCGCCGAAGAGAAACTCGGTGTTTCGGAGGAAGTGTCGTCCTTCGTACTGCCTCTGGGCGCCACCATCAACATGGATGGCACCGCGCTCTACCAGGCGGTGGCAGCGGTGTTCATTGCCCAGACGCTGGGCATGGGGATCGGCATCGGCGGCCAGCTGACGATCGTGCTGACGGCGGTGCTGGCCAGCATCGGAACGGCAGCGGTGCCCGGCGCGGGGATCATCATGCTGGTGATCATCCTGGAGGCGGTCGGGATCCCGAGCGCCGGGATTGCACTCATCCTGGGGGTGGACCGGCTGCTGGACATGGTGCGGACGGCCGTCAATGTGACCGGCGATGCCACCGTGGCCACGATCGTGGCATCGAGCGAGGGACAGCTGCACCTGGCCGACATCCAGCCGACCGGGCAGGCGCTGTAGCCGCTCTCAAGGCTTGATGGAACGATTTATCCGCAGATTTCGCAGATGGTGCATATTGATCCAACTTTGCGTGGGCATCACGTACCGTAGCGGCCGGGCCCCTTGGACCGCAAGAGAATGCCACGGATTGCACGGATGCCACGGATTGTTCCGAGTCCGTGGATGGATCCCAATCGAAGCGGCTTCCACGACTTCTTGGTGAACTGCACGTCCGTTCCAGACCAGAGTGGACGGCAGGCGATAGGAAGCGGCACCGAATGGTGAATGCGGTTCACCACAAAAAGGGGAGTCGCATCGGGCAGGGATGTTCGCCAGGGATCGACCAATCCGTGTCATCCGTGCAATCCGTGGCTCAACATATACCTGGCCGGGCGGGCCCGGCCGCTCCGACACCTATGGTCCGCAGAGGGCCGGACCAATCTGCGTCATCGGCGTAATCTGCGGATTCCCCTCATCCAACCGCAGGCCGTCGCAACTTCCCCAGCAGCAGCGATACCACCAGCAGCAGCCCAAACATCACCACGATCAGCGGACCGGTCGGCAGGTCGAACTGGAACGACACCCCGATTCCCAGCGCGGAAGCGAGCAACCCGGCGGTCCAGGCAATCAGGGCCATCGTGCGCCGGTTCTCGGTGAACTGGAAGGCGATGGCCGCCGGGACGACCAGGAACGAGAACACCAGCAGCACTCCCGCGATCGGCACCGAGAAGGTGATGACCACGCCGAAGGTCAGGTAGAACAGGAAGTCCCACCAGCGGATCCTCCAGCCATTGCCCAACGCCGTAGCCGGCTCGAACG
>JAWXBA010000233.1:0-2517 GCA_034439775.1 Gemmatimonadota bacterium
CCCCATGCCCACTCACCCCCGCCGCACCACGCCCACCGTTTGGATCGGCGGCGTACCCGTAGGGTCCTGCCACCCGATTGTCGTCCAGTCGATGACCAACACCGACACCGCCGACGTGCCATCGACGGTGGCCCAGGTGCGGGCGCTGGCGCTGGCCGGCAGCGAACTGGTCAGGGTGACCGTCAACAACGACGCCTCGGCGAAGGCGGTGCCGGCCATCCTGGAAGGGCTCGATCGGCTGGGGATGTCGGTGCCGATCGTGGGGGACTTCCACTACAACGGTCACCTGCTCTTGAGCCGCTACCCGGAATGCGCGGCTGGTCTGGCCAAGTATCGCATCAATCCCGGCAATGTCGGGGGCAAACGACACGACGAGAACTTCCGCGCCATCATCGATATTGCACTGCAGCACGCCAAGCCGGTCCGCATCGGGGTCAACTGGGGATCGCTCGACCAGCAGCTCCTGACCGAGATGATGGACGCCAACGCCACGGCCGCCGAACCGCTCGATGCCCGCGACGTGACCATGCAGGCGATGGTGGCCAGTGCCCTGCAATCGGCCGAGCTGGCCGAGGCGGCGGGGATGCCCCACGACAGGATACTGCTGAGCGCCAAGGTCAGTGGGGTGCAGGACCTGGTCGATGTCTACCGGATGCTGGCGGGGCGTTGCGACTATCCCCTCCATCTGGGCCTGACCGAGGCCGGCCTCGGCATGAAGGGGATGGTGGCGAGTGCCGCGGGGCTCTCCATCCTGTTGCAGGAAGGGATTGGCGACACGATCCGGGTCTCACTGACCCCCGAGCCGGGTGGCGACCGCGCCGAAGAGGTCCGGGTGGCGCAGCAGGTGCTCCAGAGCCTCGGCATCCGGAGCTTTACGCCCCAGGTCACCAGTTGTCCCGGTTGCGGGCGGACTACCAGCACCTTCTTCCAATCGATGGCCCAGGAGATCCAGGACTATCTCCGCGACCAGATGCCCGTCTGGCGGCACCGCCATCCCGGAGTGGAGGAATTGAAGGTCGCGGTCATGGGATGCATCGTGAATGGGCCTGGCGAATCAAAACACGCCAATATCGGAATCTCCCTCCCCGGGACGGCGGAGGAGCCCAAGGCCCCGGTGTACGTCGATGGCCGGCTCCATGTCACCCTCAAGGGTGATCGGATCGTGGCGGAATTCCTGGCCATCCTGGATGGCTATGTGGCGGCGCGGTACGGCGAAGCCGAGCCGGTGGTCACGGCCTGATGGACAGCGAGCTGCTGCTCCAGCCCCTCAAGGCCATCCCGCTGCTCTTTGCCGCCGGCCTGCTCACCAGCCTGACTCCCTGCATTTATCCCATGATCCCGATCACCGCCGGCATTCTTGGCGGGGCAGGGGCGGTGGGACGGAGCCGGGGCCGCACCATCCTGATGACCATGGCCTACGTGACCGGGCTCGCCATGGTCTACGCCACGCTGGGACTGATTGCCGGATTGACCGGGAGCCTCTTCGGCACCATCAGCTCCAACCCCTGGGCCTACTTCGCCATGGGGAACCTGCTGCTGCTGTTCGGGCTGGTCATGCTGGACGTCTTTCCGGTGGCCGCGCCGGAGCGCCTCCTTGCCTGGGCGTCCCGTTGGGGGGGGCAATCGCTCGGCGCCGTCTTCCTGATGGGCGCCACATCAGGGTTGGTGGCGGCGCCGTGCGGTGCTCCCGCCTTTGCCACGGTGTTGACCTACGTGAGCCAGACCCGGTCGGCTGTGCTGGGATTCAGCTATCTCTTCGTCTTCAGTCTGGGCATGACCGTGCTGCTGGTGGCAGTCGGGCTCTCCTCGGGCCTCCTGGCGGCGCTGCCCAAGGCGGGCCGCTGGACCCTCTGGGTCAAGCGGGCGGCCGGAGTGATCATGCTGGCGATGGCGGAATACTATTTTGTGCAGATGGGGAGGGTGTCATGACGGAGGGTCAGCGGATCAGCGGGTCAGCGGGTCAGTGGGTCGGCGGGTCGGTGAGTCAGCGGGTCGGCGGGTCGGCGGGTCGGTCGATCGGCCGGTCAGCGGGCCGGCTCGCTGCGATTTTGCTGCCCCTCTGCCTCGCCGCCCCGCTGCCCATCCTTCACGCGCAGGGCGGCCTGCCGATCGGCACCTTGGTCTCCCCGGTGGTGGTGCCGGATCTCGACGACCAGCCGTTCGACTTTGCCACCGTGCTCGGCCGGAAGCCGGTGGTGGTGCAGTTCTGGGCTACCTGGTGCTCCATCTGCGAGGCGTTGATGCCCACCATGCGGGCCGCCAAGGCCCAGTACGGGGACCGGGTGGAGTTCATCGGGGTCAATGTCACCGTCAACCAGACTCCGGCTCGGGTCAGGCGCTACCTGGAGGAGCACAGCCCGCCTTTTCGAAACCTGTACGACAAGCGGGGATTGGCGGTGCGGGCCTTCGAGGCGCCCGCCACCGGGTTCATTACGATCGTGGGGGCCGACGGCAAGGTGGCCTACACCGGCAGCGGCGAGCGGCAGGATATCGTGGCGGCGCTGGGGAGGATCGTGC
>JAWXBA010000234.1:0-3708 GCA_034439775.1 Gemmatimonadota bacterium
CGCCGCGATTCTTTGCGGCACCCCGATGGCCGCCCAGCAGTTTGTCCCGGTCCAGGGAACGGTGGTGGACACCGCCGGGCGCTGCACCTGAGGCGGCGCTGAAGCGCAGGTTCCAGAAGTAGCGATTGATCCCGACCTTGGCGGGGACCTCAGCGGAGAATGCACCAGCACCGGTCAGCGGCAACACTTCGATCTTGACCCGGCCATTCCTGGGCGCCGCCTTGAGGTAGTAGTCGATCGTCGCCGAAACCTGCAACTCTGGGGGGGAGTTGGAGGGCGGGGTCCGGCGGATGGTGAGCGGATTGGTACCCTGGAATAGCAGATGACCGCGTTCCCCGCCCCGGCTGACACCGCGCCACTGGGTGGCGGTCTTGTTCTGGAAGAGGTGCACGTCGGCCGATGCTACCTGCGCGGTGTATTGCTGGAGCGGGCCCAAGTCATCCAGAATCCAGACGCTGCGGCCGTGGGTGGCCACCACCAGATCGTTCTCACGCGGGTGGATTACCAGGTCATAGGCCGGCACCACCGGCAGGTCGACGCCGAGCCGGTTCCAGGAAGCACCCTGGTCCACGCTGGCGTAGACGGTGGTTTCGGTGCCCAGGTACAGGAGGCGCGGATTGCGGATGTCCTCCTTGATGACATACACCGGCTGGGCGGTGGGAAGCCCGGCCATGATCGGCGTCCAGGTCTTGCCGTAGTCGGCGGTTTTGAAGGCGTAGGGCTTCATGTCGCCGCGGCGGTGCCCCTCGAAGGATACATACGCCACTCCGGCATCGAATCGGGAAGCCTCGACCCGGCTGACCCAGGTGAAGTCGGGCACCCCGCGGATGTTGGCTCGCAGGTTGGTCCAGGTGGCGCCGCCATCGCGGGTGAGCTGGACGTTGCCGTCGTCGGTGCCGACCCAGACCATGCCCGCCACCAGCGGCGATTCGGCGATGGTGATGATGGTGGAGTGGGTCTCGGCGCCGGTCACGTCTCGGGTAATGCCGCCGCTCTCGCGGTTGATCCAGGCGGTGTCGGCGACGGTCAGGTCGGGGCTGACGATCCGCCAGGTGTCGCCGCGATCGGTGCTCCTGAGGAGATGGTTGGTGCCGTACCAGATGATCTTCGAATCATGGGGCGACAGGATGAACGGGGTGCTCCAGTTGTTCCGGAACTGATCGGGCAGTCCACCGCCACCAAATCCGCCGGCCCCCGCCGGGGGTGCCGCATCCGGGACATGGTCCGCCAGGTTCAGCACGTTGCGACGGTTCGGGGTGACGCTGGTGCCCTGCTGCCGGAAGACGGCATCGAGCCGACGGATATTGCCACCCTGCGACTCGGTGTAGACGGTGCGCCAGTCGTTCGGGTCGACGGTGGTGTGGAAGCCGTCGCCGGAGTGGAACTTGAACCAGTGATCGTTGAGCACGCCGTTCACGTCGCGGCTATTGCTGGGTCCGCCCCAGTTGCCATTGTCCTGCAGGCCGCCGTAGACCCAGTAGGGCTCGCGGTTGTCCACGGTGACCGAGTAGAACTGGCCAATATCCATGTTGTCGAACATGACGAACTCGAACCCGCCGTCATGACTCAGGTAGGCGCCCTTGTCATCGCCGACATAGAGCCGCTGGCTGTTGGCAGGGTCAATCCAGAGGGCGTGGAAGTCGCCGGCAATACCGTCGAGGGTGCGGGTGAAGGTCCTGCCGCCATCCTCGGACACGCGGGCCATGGTGGCCAGCACGAAGATCCGCTGGTCGTTGCTGGGGTCGATATAGATGTGGCTGTAATAGAAGGGGCGATTGTTTTCCCGACTCACCAACTGCCAAGAGGCGCCACCGTCCTCGGAACGGTAGATGCCGCTGCCGAGCTTGGACATGTCGGTGAAGTCGGGAGAGTTGCGGGCGGGCTGGAAGCCGTGCTCCACCTGCGCCACCAGGATCCGGGGATTCTTGCGGTAGATGTCCATCCCGATCTTGCCGGTGGCTCCGGTCGGCAGGCCGTTGGTCAGCTTGGTCCAGGTGTCGCCACCATCGGTGGACTTGAAGATGCCGCCGTTGGGGCCGCCGCTGGTAAAGCGGTTGGGCTGACGCAGACGCTCCCAGAATCCGGCGTAAAGGATGTTCGGGTTGGACGGGTCCATGACCAGCTCGCTGGCGCCGGTCTTGCCGTCGCTGGGCAGCCCGCCGCCGAGCTTCTGCCAGGTGCGGCCGCCGTCCCTGGTGCGGAAGACCCCCTGGTCGCCGCCGACATCCCAGAGATGCCCCTGCGAGGCCACGTACACCACGTCCTGATTGGTGGGGTGGACCACCACGCGGTCAATATGGTGGCTCTCTTTGAGCCCCATGTTGGTAAAAGTCTTGCCGCCGTCGGTCGACTTGTAGATGCCGTCGCCAAAGCCGACACTGTTGCGGACGCAGGCTTCGCCGGTACCGACCCAGATGACGTCTGGGTTGGGCTGGAAGACGGCAATGTCGCCGACATTGGCGGTGCCGTACTGGGTAAAGATCGGAGCCCAAGTGGTGCCGGCGTTGACCGACTTCCAGACGCCGCCTGAGGCCGCCGAGACGTAGACGATGGCTGGGTTGGCCTCGACCGCCTCGATATCGCTGACACGGCCGGCCATGTTGGCGGGGCCGATGTTGCGCCAGCGGAAGTCCTGAAAGAGCGACGCGGCGGGCGCCTGGGCGGTGGCGATGGGTGCCAGCGGCACGGTGGCCAGGAACAGCGGGAGGATACGGCCAAGCGGACGAAGGGACACGCGCATGAGGGCCTCGATAAGATGAAGCGGCGGTCGGGTGGGCTCGGACTTGTGGTGACACCGGCCGCAGGCGATGGACTCCGCGCGCTGCAGTTCGCGACAGCGGCAGGAATCGCATCTCGGCGAGTGCGAACTGACGCGCGCTGCGCCCTTCGCCTGCGGCCGGTGTCGGACTCTGGAAGATACGTGTTGCGGGGAGCTTCCGTTGCCCGGGAGCGGATGCGTGGGGGGTCGCTACCGGCGCTCCCAGATGATGACGAAACTGCTCGACGTGGCTCCACTCATGCTTCCAGTCCGGCCCGACAGGCTCCGTGGCGGGGGGATCCGGCCGCTGGTGCCCTGACACCACACATTGAGCAGGTCGGCGACGGTCTTGGTTGCATCGCTGCACACCGACCAGGCGAACTCCACCATCTCCACCTCGTCGGCATGCCAGGAGCAGAGGGAGTATACTGGCATGTCACGGTAAACTGTGGTGCCGTTGACAATGATCGTGGTGGAAGCGTTGTCACTGCCGATCACGGAGCGGACTTGGGGAATGTCGCAGACGTTGATCGGACCGCGCTTCCGGAGGTCATCTTCCAGCACCCGATCCATACGCATCCCGAACTTTAGCCGTTTGCCAAGATCGTCCAACGCCCCGATGTCGGCACGGGAGGAGATCCGGGTGCTCGGCAGCAGATTGACGGCGAGTTCGCGGCCCTCGTTGCGGCCCAACAGCACCGAGATCCTGCGCTCCGAGAATTGAGGATAGGTGATCCGAACCATGTACGAGCCGTTCCTCAGCCCGGGGAATGCGAAGCGACCGGCAGTGTCACTGCGCACCTCGCGCCCGTCCGGGCCCAGAAGCTGTACACGGGCGCCTGCCGCTGGACGCTGACCGACCAAGGCGATGGTACCATGGATGCCAGGACGGTCCCCCTCGACTATCACGGTGGGCAGGATGGCGGCCGCCCAGAGAAGGCGGTAGCTCA
>JAWXBA010000235.1:0-4501 GCA_034439775.1 Gemmatimonadota bacterium
CCATGCACCGACCTGCACTCCTTCTGCTCGGCATCGCCCTGGCGCCGATGCCCGCTGTGGCCCAGGCTCCATCCGATACGATCGCAATCCGGGAATGGACAGTGCCCTGGGCGGGGACCCGCCCGCGCGATCCGTCGGTTGACCCCCAAGGGCGGGTCTGGTTCGTCGGGCAGGTCGGCAATTACGTGGCCCGGTTCGACCTGACCACCGAGAAGTTCGAGCGGTTCGAGATCGAGCCCGGCACCAATCCGCACACCGTGGTGATCGACCGGACCGGCAACGCCTGGTACACCGGCAACCGGAACGGCCGCATGGGCCGGATCGATGCCCGGACCGGCGAGATCAAGATCTTCATGATGCCGGACTCGGCGGCGCGCGACCCGCACACGATCGCATTCGACAGCCGGGGAGAGCTGTGGTTTACGCTGCAGAACAGCAACATGGTCGGCCGGCTGAATCCGGCGGATGGCAGCATCCGGCTGGTCACCATGGACACCCCCCGGTCCCGGCCCTACGGTATCGTGGTGGACCAGAACAACATCCCGTGGTACGACATGTTCGGGACCAACAAGATCGGCACCATCGATCCCGTCACGATGAAGGCCCGGGAAATTGTCCTCCCCTGGGCGGACGCCCGGCCCCGCCGCATCGCCCTGACCTCCGACGGCAAGGTCTGGTATGGCGACTACGTCCGCGGCACCCTCGGCCGGCTCGACCCGGCCACCGGCAAGGTGGACGAGTTTCCGCTCCCGGCGGGGCGGACCAGCCTGCCGTATGCCATCATGTCCGATGACCAGGATCGGATCTGGGTCGTGGAGACGGGGGTCCAGCCAAACCGGTTTGTCGGCTTCGATGCCCGGACCGAGAAATTCACCGGGGTGACGCCGGTACCGGGCGGTGGCGGCACGATCCGCCATATGGAATTCGACCCGCGGACCGGTCGAATCTGGTTCGGCACCGACAACAATACGATTGGATACGCCCAGGTCCGATCGCCGCGCCTGCAACCGTAGGTCATCCGATCCCAGCAGCTGCCACGACTCCGGCCGCCCCATTGCGGGGTGGCCGTTGCCGTTTGGACCCGATGGGGTGATTACTCAGGGGAAGATCGCCCCGCCACTCCTCACCCTCCTCACCCTCCGCGGCCCGCCACCAGCCGCACCAAGGCTCCTTGTGTCTACCCTCTCGTTCTTCGATTCCGTCAATCAAGTCGTTGACAAGGCGGCCAGCCACACCAAGCACCCCAAGGGATTGATCGAGCAGATCAAGGCCGTCAATTCCGTGTACCGGGTCAACTTCCCGCTGCGTCGCGACAACGGCGAGCTCGAGATCATTGCCGCCTGGCGGGCCCAGCACAGCCACCATCGGACCCCCACCAAGGGCGGCATCCGATATGCCCCCAATGTCACCGAGGACGAGGTCCAGGCTCTCGCGGCATTGATGTCCTACAAGTGCGCCATGGTGGACGTCCCCTTTGGCGGGGCCAAGGGGGGAGTCCGGATCGACGCCCGCAAGTACAGCCGGGGCGAGTTGGAGCGGATCACCCGGCGATACACCTTTGAACTGGTCCGCAAGAACTTCATCGGCCCCGGGATCGATGTCCCGGCTCCCGACTATGGCACCGGGGCACAGGAGATGACCTGGGTAGTGGACACCTACCAGCAGATTCGCACCGATGAACTCAATGCGGTGGCCTGTGTCACCGGCAAGCCAATTGCCCAGGGCGGCATCCGCGGGCGGACCGAGGCGACCGGTCGCGGAGTGTACTTCGGGCTCAAGGAGATCTGTTCCGATCCGGAACTGCTGCAGAGCTTCGGGCTCTCAGTCGGCCTGCCGGGGAAGCGGTTCGTGGTGCAGGGGCTGGGAAACGTGGGGTACCACGCGGCCAAATTCATGTGCGAAGGTGGCGCGGTGCTGGTCGGAATCTCGGAGCGGGAGGGCGCCATCTCCGCGCCCGATGGCATGGACCTGGAGGCGGTCATGTCCCACCGGGTAGGCACCGGGTCGATTCTGGGGTGCCCCGGGACCATCGCCCTGCCCGATCGGGCTGCCGGACTCGAGTTGGCCTGTGACATCCTGATTCCGGCCGCACTGGAGCAGCAGATCACCAAGGACAACGCCGGCCGGATCCAGGCCCGGATCATTGGCGAGGGCGCCAACGGTCCCACCACTCCCGATGCCGACGCGATTCTGGCCGAAAAGAGGGTGCTGGTGGTCCCGGACATCTTCCTCAATGCCGGGGGCGTCACGGTTTCGTATTTCGAGTGGCTCAAAAATCTGTCGCATGTGCGCTTCGGCCGGATGGAGAAGCGCTTCGAGGAGGGGGTCTACACCCGCCTGGTCACCGCCATCGAGTCGACCACCGGCAAGGCATTCAGCGCGGCGGACCGGCGGAGGCTCTCCCAGGGGGCCGGGGAGGAGGACATCGTCAACAGCGGACTCGAGGAGACGATGGTCGTGGGGTGGCAGACGCTCCGGGAGGAGCAGCTCAAGGCCGGGAAGATTGATGCGCGAACCGCGGCGTTTGTGTCGGCGATCAACAAGATTGCCATCTCCTACGAGGACCGGGGCATCTTCCCATGACCCAATTCGTGACCCGCCTGGTTCTTGGCGCTGGCTCCCTGCTGGCATGGGGCCCAGCGCTCGCCGCACAGCGATCGCCCAACCTGGCCCCACTTGACTCCCTGATCCGCGCCGAGATGGAGCGCAGCGGCACTCCGGGTGCTTCGGTGGCGGTCGTGGCCAACGGACAGATCGTGTACGCCAAGGGCTTCGGGGTGGCCAACATCGAATCCGGCACCCCGGTCACGACAGAAACACTGTTCCGGGTCGGCTCGGTGACCAAGATGTTTACCGGGGCACTGCTGTCCCAGTTGGCAGAACAGGGGCAGATCGACCTGCAGGCGCCGATCAGCCGATATGTTCCTGAGCTCGCCGACAAGAAAGTGGGGACCGTCACCACCCATCAACTGCTCACCCACACCGCCGGTTGGATGGACAACGCCGTGCCGTATGGCCGGATGGGTGAGGGTGCCCTCGGCGAGGTGATGCGCGAGGTCGGGGACACGCTGTTCATCACTGAACCCGGCCGTGTGCTCTCCTACTCCAACCCTGGCTATTCCATGGTTGGGTATGTGGCCGAACGGGCGGGGGGAAAACGCTATGCCGCGTTGATGGAAGATCTGGTCCTGGCGCCCGCCGGAATGACAGCTTCCACCTTCAAGCCACTCGAGGCCATGACCCGGCAGTTCTCCCAGGGTCACCAGGGGCAGCCGGGACAACCGGCGACGGTGGTGCGACCGTTTACCGAGAACACCGCCCAGTGGGCGGCCGGCTTCCTGATGTCCACCCCGACCGAGCTGGCCCGGTTTGCCATGATGGTGATGGGCAACGGCAGCCTCGAGGGCCGGCAGGCGCTGGCGGCGGCCGCCGTGGGTCGGATGACCATGGGTCATGTGCCGGTGCCGGGACAGGAGGCAACGGGGGGACGCTATGGGTACGGGCTGATCGTGGGACACCGGGGAGCGCTCGGCACCCTCCAGCACGGTGGCGGCATCAACGGATTTCAGGCCAACGTCGTGATGGTGCCGGAACGTGGCTTCGCGGTGGTCATCCTGACCAACCTGGCCGGCAGTCAATTGCCGGGCGTGGTGGACCTGGCGGTCCGGCTGGGGCTGGGAGAGCTCCCGGCCCGGTCGGCAGTACCGACGGGGCGGCCGCCAACATCCGCGGAGGTGGCCTCCCTGGTCGGGAGCTTTGCACTCGGTGCCACCCCGGTGGAGTTCCTCGAGCGTGAGGGCCGGCTTCTGCTCCGGCAGGGCGGAGCCGAGATACCGGTCCTGATGTTCGGACCCAACCAGGTAGGCTTCACCCCCCCGGGCGCCCAGGCCCCGGTCCTCCTGGTCACGGTCCCGGGCCCCGATGGGCGGGTGGCCTTCCTCCACCAGGGCCTCCGGGCCATCCCCCGAACGCCTTGACCCCCCTTGCTGCCCGCGGGACGGTGGTGGTCTGGCTCGAGGGCTGAGCCGGCCAGAACACGACGAACGGCCGCCCATCCGGGCGGCCGTTGGTTGTTTCCGGGGTCCCAGGGCTAGGCGGCTGCGTTCCGGGGCGTGCGGCCTCCCAGGGCGCTGATGGACATTCCCACCACCACCACAGTCACGGCACCCACCACGTTGTGCCAGAGGAACGACACCTGTGGAGCACCGAAATTCACCGCCGCCACCGCGGCCATGCCGGCCAGCAGGCCGATGAAGGCCCCCGCACCGCGCGCCGCAGGAATCATGGCCAGCAGGAAGACCCCGAGGATCGAGCCGTAGAAGAACGAGCCGAACCGGTTCACCACCTCGATCAACGATCCGAGGTTGGCGGCATAGGTCGCCACGATGCAGGCAAAGACGCCCCACAGCCCGGTGGCGAGCTTTGAGACCCGCAGCAGGTGCGCGTCGCTGCCCTCTGGCCGCACCCAGCGTCGATAGAAATCGATGACCGTGGCCGTGGA
>JAWXBA010000236.1:0-5123 GCA_034439775.1 Gemmatimonadota bacterium
CTAGGTTACGGGGCTGTCCCGTGTTTGGCTTGAACACATTGGAGTGCGGTCATGAAAATGCTGGTATTGGGCGCCGGGTTGCAGGGTTCCTCTTGTGCATATAACCTGTTGCAGGACAACAGGATAGAGTCAGTCACCATCGCCGACCTCCATCCCGAGGGGCTGCCCGCGTTCCTGGCCCCATGGCTGGGTGGCCGACTCCAGACCGCCGTGCTCGACGCCAAGGACAGCGCTGGTGCAGCCGCCCTGATGGAGGGCCACACCGCGGTGATGTGCGCCCTGCCCTACTATTTCAATGAACCGATGACCCGGGCCGCCATTGCCAGCGGTGCCCACTTCTGCGATCTCGGCGGCAATACCGCCATCGTGCAGGAACAGAAGGCGCTCCACAGCCAAGCCAAGGCGGCCGGCGTCTCGGTCATTCCCGACTGCGGGCTGGCGCCGGGGATGGTGAACATCCTGGCGGCGGAGGGGATCCGCCGGCTGGACCAGGCCACGACGGTCCGGATCTACGTCGGGGGACTGCCGCAGCACCCCGAACCGCCACTCAACTACCAGATCGTCTACTCGCTGGAGGGGGCGCTCGACTATTACACCACCCCGTCCTGGGTGCTCCGGAACGGCAAGGCGGTGGAGGTGGACGCGCTCTCCGAGCTGGAGGAGGTGGACTTCCCCGACCCCGTCGGCCGGCTTGAGGCATTCCACACCGGCGGCGGGATCAGCACGATGCCGTTCGCGTGGGAAGGGAAGATCGACACGATGGAATACAAGACGCTGCGCTATCCAGGCCACGTCGCCATCATGAAGCCGATCCGCGAGCTCGGCCTGATCAGCAATGACCCGATCGACGTGAAGGGCCAGCAGGTCCGCCCCCGCGACCTCTTCATTGCCGCCACCCACCCGATGCTGTACCGCCCCGAGAGCGAAGACCTGGTGGCGCTGCGGGTGACCGTGGATGGCACCAAGGATGGCAAGGCGGCGCGCTCCACTTTCGAGCTGGTCGATCGATTCGACACCGCCATCGGCATGAGCGCCATGATGCGGACCACCGGTTTCTCGCTGGCCCTGACCGGCATCATGCAGGCCGACGGCACCATCGCGCAGTTCGGGGTGCACACTCCCGACGAGGCGACGCCGTACCAGCCGTATGTGGAGGGTCTGCGGCAGTTCGGGGTTGAGATTCGGGAGGGATAGTACCCCGAGCTGTGCCATACGTCTCAGGACCGATACCGCGCGCCCCGCTGGATTCGCCAGCGGGGCGCGTCCTGCTAGGTGAAGGCAGCCACCGGTTCCCCCAGCACCTCCATGCGCGGCTCGATCCCGAGCCCGGGTCGGGTCGAGGCAGCCATCCGGCCGTTGCGTCGCTCGGGAGCACCTGCAGCGAGACTGACCGTCACGTAGCTGTTGAAGTCAGTCGCCGAGAACCGGTACGCCTCTGGCGTGCTGTGGGCCAGGTGTGCAATCGCCGCAGTGATGATGTCCCCGCCCCAGGTGTCCTCGATGGTCATGGCCAGGCCGAGCGACACGCAGAGATCACGAATTCGCCGGGCGTTGGTGAGTCCGCCGACCTTCGAGATCTTGAGGTTGATGGCGTCCATTGCCTGGTCGGAATACCCGCGCACCACCGTCCTCGCATCATCCATCACCTCATCCAGGATGAACGGACGATCGGTGTGGCGGCGCACGACCAGGCACTCCTCATAGCTCTGGCAAGGCTGTTCGATATAGACATTGACGTCCCGCACCGCCGCGGCGACGCACACCGCCTGGTGCTGGGTCCAGCCGCCGTTGGCATCGGCCACCAGCACATCGCCGGGCCCCATCTCGGCCGCCACCGCATGAATGCGGGCTATGTCGGTTTCCACATCGCTGCCGGACTTGAGCTGGAACTTCGTGTATCCCTGTGCACGGTACCGACTGACGCTGGCCGCCATCTGTGCGGGAGTGTCCTGCGAAATGGCCCGATAGAGGGCGACATCGTCGCCGAAGCGCCCACCCATCAGCGTCGTCACCGGCTGGCCGCAGGCTTTGCCCAGAATGTCCCAGCAGGCCATGTCGAGGGCCGACTTGACGTACGGATGGCCGCGCAAGGACTGATCCATGCACTGGTTGACCACGGCGAACTGGGTCGGATCCACCCCGATCAACTGGGGCGCTAGTTCGGTGATGCCGGCCCGCGCCCCGGCGGCATACGCGGGCAGGTATGCGGGGCCAAGCGGACAGACTTCGCCCCAGCCCGTGATTCCCTCGTCGGTCTGGACTTCCACCACGGTGGAGTCGAAGACCTCGACGCTCCTGCCACCCGACCACTTGTAGCTGCCCTCGTGTAGCGGCAGGTCCACCTGGTACACCCTGATACCCGTGATGCGCATGTGACCTCTCGTCTGGGTTACGAATTCTTCTTCTCGACTTTGCCGAACTGCACGGAGCAGGCCGCTTCAGCCCCCGGGGACAGGCGGCCGGGCAGCCCGGCGCTCGAACGTCGCCGCACGAAGCAGCGAGACGGCGGTATACAGGACGACCAGCACGACCAGCCAGCGGACATAGTACAGGTCCAGCGAGCCCACGATGAAAGCCGCAAGCAGCACCGCCGGGATGCCGCCCAGCGCCAAGCCAAGCGCGGCCCGAACATTGTAGCTGCCCGATCGAATGAACCGGGTGCTGCCGGCCGGCATCAAGAAGGCGCCCGAGCCCATCATGATGGGAAACGCCGCCGTCGGGTTCATCCCCAGCAGGCTGATCATGACCAGGGACGGTCCGTAGAGGCCTATGCCGATGGCCCCGAGCGAACCCAGGACGAAGTTTCCGACCAGCCCGATCGCCAGGCGTCCGCCGGTCAGGCCCAGGGCGTCCCCCCCGCGCATCGTTTGATCAAAGATGGTCATCAGCATCAGGCCTGATGCCACGAGCAGCGCCACCCCCATGCCGACCTGGATGGCGCGGCGCGGCAGCTTGACCACCACGCCCGCCCCGACCCACATCCCCGCCACCGCCGCAGCGATCATCAGCAGGAGGGTGACAAGGTCAACCTCAATGATCGCGATGTAGATAAACGCTTGCGCAATGACCGGAAGGGTATGCCCGACATTGAGCGTGCCCGGGAGTTCCTCATCGGGCACCTGATTCCAGAGCCGGTACAGGACTGTTGTTGGCGCGAAGGACCCAATGCCGAGGGTGTCGAAGAAATTGGTGACGAACCCGATGCCCAGATGGAGCGGGGTCGGGGCGGTGCGCTCGACCTGGGGGCGGCGGCGCAGGGCTGAGAGCCACACCCACAGGTAGAGCAACCCCGCGAGGCCGAGCGCAAGAAAGAGACCGACCTTCGGCGTCAACATGGTGCGGTGTCTCCTGGAGTCGAAGACGAACCTGGCCCGCCAGTACGCGTATGTCCCCCGGCGGGGACCGCGGCAACCTAACGCCCCGGAGGGCGTCACACCAACGAGGGCGGGGCCGGGGGCGGCCGAGGTATACTTGCAGGGATCCGACCGCGTCCACCACGGAGTACCGATGATCCCTCGCTGGCTCAACGGCATCGCCTTCGGGCTGACCCTCACGGCGGCCCACTCCTTCCCAGCCCTGTCCCAAGTCAACCCACACGCCGTGACCTACCAGGGCACCGTGGGCCCCGGAGTGGGCCGGCAGATTGTGCTGATCGCCGGCGACCATGAATACCGATCCGAGGAAATCCTCCCGGCGCTGGCGCGCATCCTGGCCCAGCGCCTGGGATTCACCGCTACCGTCTTCTTTACCCTCGACTCGGCAGGCTTCATCCAGCCCGGCAGCTCACGGATGCGTGGTCTGGAGGTGCTCAAGACCGCCGATCTTCTGATCCTTGGGCTCCGGTTCCAGGATTTTCCCCAGGCGGAAATGCAGCACCTGGTGGACTACCTCGATCGAGGGGGACCGGTCATCGGCATTCGGACCTCGACCCATGCGTTCCAGATCACGAGCGGTCCGTTTGCCCGGTACTCATGGGATTACCAGGGAGAGGACTACCTGAATGGCTTCGGCCGGCAGGTACTCGGCGAGACCTGGGTCGGTCACTACGGCACCAATCATGAACAGAGCTCCAACATCCTTCCGGTGGGCGCGCAGGCCGCGCATCCGATCCTCTCAGGGGTGCGCAATGTCCACGTACAGTCGGGCGGGTACAAAGCCTACCCGATCGACGGGTCGACCGTGCTCGCACTAGGCCAGGTGCTCCACGGTATGCGCCCCGGCTCCCCGCCGGACTCCACCAAAGAGCTGATGCCCGTCGCATGGACGCGCACCTATCAGGGCGCCAGCGGTCGACGGCCCCGGGTGTTCACGACCACCCACGGCGCCTCCGAGGATTTCCTGAACGAGGGCTTCCGCCGGATGCTGATCAACGCCGCGCTCTGGGCAATGGGTATGGAGGCGCAGATCAATCCGCGAGCCGACGTGTCGTTCGTCGGTCCCTACCACCCCGTCGCGTTCAGCTTTGACGGCTATCGACGGGGCGTCCGGCCCGCTGACCTGGCCGGGTGGGATTCGCCGATCATGTCCGCAGCCAGGCCCACGACGGTACGGCCGCCGAGTCCCCCTCCAGGAGACACCCCCTGATGATCGCCGCCATTCGCGCCGTGGCCCGGCACTCCGCCGTACTCGCGCTGGTCCTGGTCGCCGCCTGTGGGGCGCCCCCGGTTGCACTCGGACCAGGCGACCACATCGTCATCGTCGGCAACGCGCTGGCCGACCGGATGCAGCACGACGGCTGGCTGGAGGCGCACCTCCAGGCCGAGTTCCCTTCCCTGCGTCTGGTGATCCGCAACCAGGGCTTCACCGGCGACCGGGTAGATCACCGCCCCCGGAGCGAGGGGTTCCCCACTGCGGACGAGTACCTCGCCCTCTCCCGGGCGAGCGTCATCTTCGCGATGTTCGGATACAACGAATCCTATGCCGGGGATCCCGCGCAGTTCGGCATCGACCTCTCCGAATGGCTCGACCACACCCTGGCACAGGACTACTCCGGCAGCGGGGCGCCACGGGTGGTTCTGTTTTCACCGATCGCGCACGAGGATCTTGGCGATCCCAACCTTCCCGACGGCTCGGCCAACAATGCTCGCCTGGCCGACTACACCGCCACGATGGAGGCGGTCGCC
>JAWXBA010000237.1:0-8738 GCA_034439775.1 Gemmatimonadota bacterium
CCATTCCCCATTCCCCATTCCCTGTTCCCCGCCCTCACGCTACAATTCCCCGATGCCGAGACGACTTCTCCCGCTGGTTGGCGCCGTTCTGGTCCTCTCCGCCTTCAGCGGTGCGGCGTACTTCCACGCGCAACTGGTCAGGGCAATGCCGGGTGTGGACGGCACGATGAAGGCGCCCCCGGCGGCCCTGCAGCTCTGGTTCAATCAGCCGGTCAATCCCAGGCTGACCTCGGCCACCCTCCTGACGGCCGACAGCACCCCACTCTCCAAGGTGCAGTTCATCGCGACCCCGGACTCCCTCAACGTGGTCGGGCCAGTCGGGGTGTGGCTGCAACCGGGCGAGTACCGGGTCCAGTGGCGTTCGATGTCCGACGACGGCCACGTGATCCGCGGCGAGTATCGGTTCCGCCTGGCCCGCTGAACCGCACCCCATGATCCTCTCCGACCTCCACCACAAGTCGATCGGCATTTGCGTCTCCGGAGGCCTCGACAGCAAGACCGTCACCAAGCGGCTGGTCGCCGAGGGGCTCCAGGTCACCTGTTTCGCGGCCGACCTGTCCCAGCCTGACGAACTCGACATCCAGGACATTGCCCGCCGGATGGCGCCGTGTGGTGCCGAGACGGTCATCGTGGACCTGAAGGATGCCATGGCGGAGATGTGCCTGGATGTGGTGCTGGCGGGTGCCAGCTACGACGGCGGCTACTGGAACACCACCGGCATCGGGCGCGCGGTCACAGTTCGCGGCCTGGTGCGGGCCATGCAGGAGCGCGGCATCGAGGTGCTGGCCCATGGTGCCACCGGCCGCGGCAACGACCAGATGCGGTTCGAGCGATACACCCGCTCCCTGGCGCCGGAAATGGACGTTTATGCTCCCTGGCGAGACCCAGCGCTGCTGGCCCAGTTCCCGGGGCGGAAGGAGATGGCGGCCTACCTGGCGCGGTTCGACATCCCCGCCGTGGTGGGACTGAAGAAGCGCTACTCCACCGATGCCAATCTGGCTGGGCTGTCGCATGAGGCAGAGGATCTTGAGAGCCTGGAGACTTCGAGCCTGATCGTCGAACCGAAGATGGGGGTCTGGCCCCACCAGGCCCCCGACGCCATCGAGTCGGTGACGATCCGCTACCGGGCCGGACGACCGGTGGAGATCGACGGTACCGCGGTGACCTCGCTGACCGCAATGCTGCTGGCCAACGGGCTGGGCGGGCGCAACGGCATCGGCATCCGGAGCGCCTTGGAGAACCGGATCATTGGCACCAAGAGCCGCGGGGTGTACGAGGGCCCGGGGATGGAACTGCTGCACGTGGGCCTGCGCTTCATCCTGCAGGCCACGATTGACCGTCGCGGCACCGCCCTCTACCAGCAGCTCTCCCGCCTGCTGGCCGATCAGCTTTACGACGGGCGCTGGTTCGACACCACGACCCGCGCCGCGTTCGATGCGGTGCGCACCCTGACGGCCAATGCGGACGGCGTGGTGCAGGTGGGGCTCTACAAGGGCAACATCTTCTTCCTCTCGATGACCGACGTCCCCGCCTCCCTGTACAATGAGGCCGACTCGTCGATGGAAGCGAGTGACGGGCTCAACCCCCAGAGCTCCCAGGGCTATGCCGACATCATCTCGGTCGAAGCCCGGGCACTGGCCAAAGCGGGGCAGTTTCGAAAGGTGGACTGACTGGGAGTGGGCGCACGCGGAGGCGCGGAACCGCAGCATCATCGGTGTCGGAAGGTGTCAGGCGGAGCCGCGGAGGGCTCCCTATAGGGCGCCCCTCCAGCTCCGCGGCTCCGTGTGAGCCACCCTACGGTGCCGCCCCGGGAAGCCACAGGTCCATCCAGCTGGAGCGCCGGAACCCCACCTCCACGGTGGTCTCCACCAGCGGTTGGCGCCGGTTGAGGACCCGGATCGTCACCAGTTCGTCGGCCGGAAGATCGCAGAGTGCGTAGAGGCCGCGGCGGCCCATCCGCGCGGAGATCTCCTTGCTGCCACCCCCCGGAGTCCGCCACGACGCCTTGACCTCCATCCCCTCCTGCCCCGTGCCATCCGGTGCCAGCACCAGCCCGATCACCCCAGACTGCCGACCCGCACTCCGCCCGCACAGCGAGGTGGCAAATCGCGCCAGCGGTGGCACACCGAAGTCCACCACCGTCGTATCACCGAGTGAGAGAACGTCGGGCGGACGGAGAGCCTCGTCCAGAAGCCCGAGCTTGGGATGCGTGGCGCTGATGGCACGGACCCCGAACAACGGCGCGGCGAGTTCGTAGCGCCCATCCGGTCCGCTCAGCATGACGTCACTCGATCCCTCCACCCGGATGGCGGCCCCGGCGAGCCCGGCATCGCCCTGGGTGCTGTCGATGATCCGCCCGCGCACGATGGCCAAGTCCACCCGCCCGATGCCGCTCCCGGCCATCGCCACTCGACCGCCGAGATCGAGGTAGCCGATATGGCGCGGCAGCTCACGCCGAACTCCCCCAGTGGCCCGGACTTCAGACGAGGTGATATCAGGCGTCCGGACATGCCAGTAGCTCACGATCCATTGCCCGGTGGGCAGCTGCTGGAACTCCACCCGCCCGCCGAGCTCGGCCCGACCGAGGAGACCCGGAAGGTTCAGGTATTCGTATTCGAGGAACTTGAGCTCGCCGGTGGCCCGATCGACCCAGATGGTGCCGGCCACTTCGGGCAGCTTGCGACCGGGCACCGGCTCGAAGGTGAGCCCGACCAGCCCCTCGTCCCCGGGGGTCACCCCGAAGCAGTGGGTGGACACAAAGGCATCCGAGGTCAGCAGCGCAGCATCGGGCACCGCATAGGTCATGCTGTCCCGGGCATCCATCACCACGAACCCCACCTCGGCCAGGGTGGCCGGTTCCATGGACCGATAGATATGTCCCCGCGCAATCCGAGAGGCGACGTTGTACTCCCGGATCGGCGTCCCGTTGCGCTGGAGCCAGCGCCGGAACTCGCGGACATGCAATGGGATCGCTGCGGTGCGGGTGGTGATCAGGTTGGCGGTCAGCGCCTTCTGGATTTCCTCCCAGATGGCCAACGCCTCCCTACCGTCCGGCCCCTGTGGATTGCAGCGACTCCGGGTTTGGACTTCGATGGTCGGGAGCTCCAGCCGTGTGGTGGGCATGAGGACGTCGCTCGGGAACGGCGTGCCCGCGGTCAGGTCAAAGTTCGCGGTCAGGATCCCCAGGTAGCCGATCCGGTCGATCTTGAGGCGGTAGCTCCCATTGACCGGCGCACGAAGCGCAACGCGCCCGGCCGCATCGGTCAGTCCCTGGGCCACGGTGCCACTGTCGGACAGGAGGCGGACGATGGCGCCATTGACCGGGGCCAGGGTGCCCTCCTCGCGGAGACGAACCTGGACCTGCTGGGCCGAGAGCTCGGCGCCGATTCCGATCAGCACCAGCGCGACAAGGAGGGTCGTTTTCACGGATTTGCCCGTGACCAGAGCAAGATCACCCCGCAACCGGCGCCAGGGCCACCGTACTCCTGGGGAATTTCAGCAGCACTGCGATAGACCTCGACCGCCTCCAGTCCGAAAAGACCGAACATTCGGAGGTCCGTGGGGTTGAGATCACTGGTGCCCACGACACCACCCTTCCCAACGGGTGAACCGTTGTAATAAACCTGCATCATGCAATTCGGCTTGCCGTTGATGTCCCTCCGGACGTTGTTGAATGCGTAGAACCCACTCAAATCTCGCAGGATCTGCACATCGGAATAGCGCCGCAAGACGTCTTCGAGCTTGAGATAGTCCTCATACTGCCGCAGCTGCTCGCTGTCAAAGAAGCGACCGAACCCCATCTTCCGCCGCTCCTCGAGTGCCTCCCGTCCAACCCCAACGCCGCGACTGGACTCCGGCGCGCCGGTCACGATCACCGGATCGAGCACCACGGCGCTCTCAATCAAGGTTGTATTGGCACGGGTCGTGTCGCCGGGCGCCAGGCGGACATCGATCCGGACCGGCAGGTGGCCGACTTTCCGGAAGATGGCCTGATACACCCCGGCGGGCAGCCCGGCCATGATGTACCGGCCCTGGGCGTTGGTCTCGGTGCGGAAGGTGGTCTGGCCAATGAGGACTTCGACGCCCGCAAGCGGGGCACCGGTGGAGTCGTGGCGAACGACACCGGAGAGGGCGGCCTGGGCACTCAGGGCCGGGGCCGCCATGCAGGCTAGCCAAAGGAGGGAACCGCAGGCCCGAAATAGCTGCATTACCAATCTCCGATCCGGCACCCCACACCCGGCGATTACAATCTGCCGCCCTATTATCCCACCGCAAGGGTCAGGGGCGAATGGCAGGCCCCTCTACTAGTTCGGAAGGGGCTCACGCGGAGGCGCGGAGGGGGTCGCTCCCCGAGGCCAGCTCAGTTCTGGAGTGGAGAAGCGTTGTTGTTTGGGGGGGGTGGAGGGCACCATCAGCTTCCGATGGGCACGATACGACCTCCGCAGGCTCCACCCCTCCGCGTCTCGCTGTTCAGCTCCGCGGCTCCGCGTGAGCCTTCTCCCGGGTGTCCACGGGGCGCACAGGGGTGCGCCCCTACACCGCGGCTCCGCGCCTCTGCGTGAGCCCCCTGACACAATCCACCCCCGGCCACCGTATGTTTCGGGGCAGCGGGACCCTGGAGCCGGAGGCGTATGATGGGTGTGTTCGAGATGGTGTTCTACCTCGCCATTGCCGGGATCATCGGCGAGACCGCGGTCAAGCTGATCCGCGGCCACCCAGCCAAGGCCAAGGAGGTCAAATCGCTCCGCGACCGGGTGGACGAGATGGAGCACAAGCTCGGCGACACCATGACCGAGCTGATGGACACCCGCTCCATGCTGGACGACGAGATGACGATGCGATCAGAGCTGGCCGAACGGCTGGACTTTACCGAGCGGCTGCTGGCCAGCGGGCAATCACCCGACCGCTCACGGCATGATTCCGGAGGTGCATGATGCAGTTCCTGCGCGCAACCCCGCTCCTGTTCGGCGCAGTGCTCACGGGCGGCTGCCTGGACGTCGCCAACCCGAACGCCTGCACCGCCGTGGCCGTGTACGGCCTGACGGTCGCGGTACGAGACTCCGCAACGGGCTTGCCCGCAGCGGCGGAAGCCTCTGCGGTGGCCCGTTCTGGCGGCTACGAGGAGGTGCTGTCCGGCATCTTTGGCAACGACCTGCACCTGGTCGGTGCTGTGGAGCGTCCCGGCGTCTATGAAGTCACGATCACCAAGGCGGGATACCAGACCTGGACCCGCGCCGGGGTCAGCGTGCAGGCCGGGGTGTGCCATGTCACGCCCGCAGTTTTCGAGGCGAAGCTGCAGCCGAGTCACGGGGCGGGTGCGCCAGGGACAGACTAGGCCCTGTCCGCCCTTCTATTCCGCCCGCAGCACCTCCACCGGTTCCACGCTGGCCGCGCGTCGGGCCGGCCCCACGCTGGCGAGCGTCGCGATTCCCAGCAGGAGCACTGACACCGAGGCCAGCACCACGGGGTCGGTCGGACTGACATCATAGAGCACCGCCTGAAGCGCCCGGGTCCCCACCATCGCACCCGCCAGACCGAGCCCGACCCCGATCGCCACCAGCAACAGCGACTGCCCCACCACCAGCCGCGCCACCTGCGACACCCGTGCGCCAAGGGCCATCCGTACCCCGATCTCGCCCCGTCGCTGGGCCACGAGGTAGGAGATGACGCCATAGATCCCCACCGCGCTGAGCAGCAGTGCCATCGCCCCCGCAATCGTCAGCAGCGTCATGACGAAGGAGGTCCGGGCCATCGACTGCTCCACCGCCGACTGCATCGTCTGCGGGTTGACGACCGGCACGTCGGGATTGAGTTCGGCAACCAGCTGGCGCACGGAAGCCACCAGCGAGATCGGGTCGGCCAGGGAAGTCTGGATGGCGTACTCCAAATCGTGCAGCGCGCCCGACCGCAGGTCGGCCACCTTTTCGCTGGCCGGGTAGAACACCACCTCGGTCGGCGGCCGATCGAGCCCATCGGCACGGAGCGCGGGAATTACCCCGGAAACCCGGTAATACCCGAACGGCGAGTCGGGGCCGCCGTTGGTCGTAATCCCCTTCCCGATCGGATCCTCGCCCGGCCAGAGGCGATCGGCCAGCGCGCGGGTCACCACCACGGCGCCACTGCGGGAATCCACGTCAATCCAGGTGGGAGCATGGCCGGATACCGCGATTCCCATCGCCTCGAAGAACTCCGGGGTGGCCCGCGGGGTGGCCACGCAGGGGGTCTGCTCGTCGGGGCCGTACGGTCTCCCTTCCCTGAACACCACCGAGCATCCGCCAAAGTCGCGCAACGGCAGCGCGCTGCTGGCGCCGACCCGGATTACTCCCGGCAGCGACGCCAGCCGTTCGTGCAACTGGCGATGGAACGCCACCCCGGCATCGAGGGTGCCATACTGGGAGAACGGAATGGAAATGGAAACGGTGAGCACCCCCGCCGGCTCGAGCCCGGGCTCCACACCCCGCAGTCGCGCCACGCTCTTGAGCATCAGCCCTGACGCAGAGAGCAGCATCAACGCCAGCGCCACCTGCCCCACCACGAGCACGCTCCGGGCCCGGCGCGGACCCGGCCCCGAGGTCAACCCGCGTCCCCCCTCGCGGAGCCCAGCCACATCCACGCGGGTGCGGGCCAGTGGCATCAGCCCCAGCACCAATCCCGCCAGCAGCGAAATCCCACCCGCGAACAGGATCGCCTGCCCGCTCATCGACACCGCCGCCAATCGGGGAATGTTGGTCGGCGCAATGACCAGCAACGCTCGCAGCCCCGCCCATGCCACTCCACACCCGATGGCGCCTGCCACCGTGGTCAGCAGCAGGCTCTCGGAAAGGAACAGGGCCAGCATCCGGGGCCGGTCGGCGCCGAGCGCAGTCCGGATGGCCGATTCGCGGCGGCGCGCTTCCATCCGTACCAGGAAGAGGTTGGCGACATTGGCGAAGGCGATGACCAGCACCAATCCCACCGCGGCGAACAGCATCCAGAGGATCGGCCCCAGCGTCGGACCGAGCACCTCGTCTCGCAGCGGAATGACGCCGGCGCGGAACTGATACTGTTCCATGAAACCCGTGGAGTAGGCGCTCGGGAAGAGGGTCGGAAACTGCTCAGTCATCGCCTCGAAATCCGCCTGCGCCATCTCGGGCGTCACCCCCGGCTTGAGGCGACCGATCCCGGAGTACTGGTGGGAGTTCTGCGCCCGGGCAGCCGGGTCCAGTCGCATGGCACCCCACACTTCCACCCCGAATCCTGCCAAGTTCGCGGTCGACCCGAACGGACCTGGTTTGGGCAGCGTCAATCCCGGCTCGGCCACCCCCACGATCTCCATTGATGCTCCCGCCGTTGCCAGCATCGTCCCAACCACGCCAGGGTCCCCGCCGAACCGGCGCTGCCAGAAGCCATGACCCAGCACCACCACCGGCGCGGCCCCCGGCAGGTCGTCCTCCGGAAGCAGCAGCCGACCGTGCAGTGGTTGGGCCCGCAGCGTCGGGAAGATCGAGGCCGTAACCATGCCCATCTGGACCGTCTCTGCTCCTGCTTCGCCGGTGACGGTGAGCCCACCGGTGCGATATCCCGCCAGGTCCACCAGGGTCCGGTTATTGGCCCGGAAATGGAAATAGCCGGCGGCGCTCATCCCCCATTTCTGGTCACCACTCCCGGGCACCGTGGCAGGCTGAAGCACGGAGACCAGCTCCTCGCTCTGCCGGTATGGCAGCGGCCGGAGCACCACAGCATCGAGCACCAGGAAGATTGCTGTGGCGGCACCGATGCCGAGCGCCAGGGTGATGGTGGCAACCAGAGAAAACGTTGGAGTGCGGCGGAGGACGCGGGCGGAGTGGGCGATCTCTCGGAGGAAACCCCGAAGCCGCTCGGAACGCTGACGGGTCTGCATGGTGGCCTCATGGATGGCACGGGTCCGGTTGCGATATCCCTCCACGTTTCCGAATCGACGCGCCGCCTCGGCCTCCGCGTCGGCGCGACTCATCCCGGCGGCAACGAACTGATCGATGCGCTCTTCGAGGTGAAAGGCCAGTTCCTCGTCCACCTCGTGACGGGCGCGACGCCACGACAGCGGCAGCCGAAACACCCGGCGGACTTCGCGCCAGCCATCGAGTGGCTCGGTCATCGGGCGGCCCCCCCTTCAGCGGCAATCACCCGGCCGATCGCCGTGGTGTACCGGGACCAGGTGCGGAGCTCGGCGCTGAGCTGCTTCCGGCCGGTAGCGGTGAGCTGGTAGTACTTGGCCTTGCGTCCCCGGTCGGTGAAGCCCCACTCGGCCTCGAGCCAGCCTTTCCGCTCCAGGCGGTGCAGGGCGGGATAGAGGGCGCCTTCCTCCACCTGGAGCTGTTGATGGGTCACCGCCTCGATCCACTGGACCACCCCAACACCATGGAGCGGGCCCCAGGAGAGGGTCTTGAGGATGACGAGGTCGAGGGTGCCGCGGAGGAGTTCCAGGCTGGATTCTGGCATGAGGGGGCTCCAGAGGTTAAACCTAAGGTTCTTAGGTTTGACGCAGGGAACCCCGAAAAGGTTGCAAGCGGTCGGGACGGCCGCTCGCTACCCCTCCCGCCAGAGCGCATCTCGCACCTCGACCCGGATGGTCCGTCGTGTCGGGAGCCAGGTCGCCAGCAGAACGGTCGCGGCCACGACCGCCGAGACGACCACCGCCGTCGCCACCGCAAGGCCAGCCCCGCCAGCATCGTGAGCGGCAATGCGATCAGCCCGGGGAAGGGGCAACGGGCTACCATGGC
>JAWXBA010000238.1:0-4393 GCA_034439775.1 Gemmatimonadota bacterium
CGAACCGGCACCCGAATCGTTTGGAGGCCGGTAACGACGGTAGCAGTTATCTTCCAGGCTCAATCAAACCCCACCGCACCCCCCTGGAGTACCTATGTCGATCCGTACCATTCTCGCTGCGACCGTCCTGACCATCGCCGCTGCCGCCACCGTGCAGGCCCAGGCCGGACTCAGCGCGGCCGCCAGCACCCGCGGCACCGCAGAGGTCTCGCTGACGACGGCAGGATCCGATGCCGCGGCCAAGACGATCCGCCTCGACTACGGCCAGCCGCACCTGAGGGGCCGTACCCTGCATGTCGACAGCCTGGTGCCGTATGACACCTCCTGGCGCCTCGGCGCCAACGCGGCCACCACCCTGGAGACCGGGGTCGGCCTGATGCTCGGCAGCCTGCACCTGGACGCAGGCAAATATGTGCTGGAGGCGCTGCCGAGTCGCACCACCTGGATGCTGATCGTGCATCGCATCACCGGCACCAACCCGGAAGGCGAAAACATCCTGGCGGAAGTCGGCAAGGTCGCGCTTCGCCACCGCACGCTCGGCATGCCGATCGAGAGCCTGTCGATGTGGCTGATTCCGTCCCGTGAGATGGGCGCCCCTCGCGGCGAACTGCGGTTCGCCTGGGGCACCGACGAGCTGTCGATCGGGTGGATGGTGATGTAGGAGTCGAGCCGGGGGGGGGGTATCACCTCGACACGCCCGCCCGAGTCATTTCGACATGAGGAGCCGGCCTGAACCTCGCGTTCAGGCCGTCCACGGGTTCGATTCTGGATGACGCTGCGGTCCAGGCGTGGGTGCGAGCCTTGCAATTCACTCCCCGGAGAGCGCGCCCGAATGGTTCGGCGCGCCGTCCCTTGGAGGAGTCATGTTTCGCCACCTGAAGCGCTGCGCCATTGGTATGCTTGCCACTCTTCTCACCGCGATGGCTTCTCCTCAGTTGGCCCAGGCCCAGACCAGACTGTCCATCCGGACCGGCCTTGCTTCGGCAACAGCCGGGCACGGCCGCGGCTGGGAATCCGGTCCCGAACTCGCCGTCGGCGTGAGCCGGTGGCTGTCCCGATCGGCCGGGCTCGAAGGGCATCTTTGATCGACGGTATTCCCCTCTGCCGTCGCCGAGCTGGATTGCATGCCCGGGGGGTATTGCCCGAGCGGTGTCCTGGCCCCGGGGACGGTCTTCGGCAGCCAACTCCAGCTGGCGTTCCGGGCTGCCAGCCGGTGGACTCTCCTGGCGGGAGGGGGGTATACCTGGGCGGCGAACCGGAGAGCGGGGCCCGGGTCCGACCGGATCACGACCCCAACACTGCACGGAGGAATCCGGCTGATTCCCCTTTCCAGTGATGGGCAGGGCATGGCGGTTGAGATGCGCGTCACCCGGTGCACCAGGTCGCTCGGCTCACTCAGGTGGACGCTGACACCAACCGTGAGCTGGCGCTTCTAGCGAGCGGCCGAGGTACTCGGTCGGTGCGGCGGTGACTCCCGCTCACCCCGTTCGCGCTGGGTGAGGGCCTGCAATGCAATCCGAAGGAAGGCCATGGCGAACCCAGCACCTCTCTCCAGGATGATCAAGGAGAGTGGTGGCGCGGAAGGTCGGGGTAGGAGCCGGGAAGATCGGGGACGGTCGCGCCGTCGGCGGCGTTCCCCGGTTCCCCGGGCTCGGCGCCAGTCGGGATCTCGCCGCTCTTTTCCAGCGCCCGCCGGAAGAACACCGGGCCCATGAACTGGTTGACGGCGATCACCGCGACGAACAGGGCGGCCAGGTCCCCACCGCGGGCCGGGTACGCCTCGGCCACCAGCACCGCCAGCCCCAGCCCCACGCCGGCCTGCGCCACGAGCCCCTGCCAGACCAGGGGACCATCGTCGGGGACGCCGGCCCACCGGGCGCCGATCCTGGTGCCCCACCAGATGCCGAACATCCGCACCAGGACGATCGGGACGATCAGCACCAGCATTCCGCCGAACTCCCTCGGGATGATCTGGGTGCCGGCCAGCGCAAAGAAGACCACGAAGACCGGATCGGCCGAACGTTCCATGGCGTGGCGCAGTGCGGCTCCATCCTCGGGAACGGAGACATTCTCCGACACGAAGCCCGCCACCAGCAGCATCAGCAGCGTCTCCACATGGAGCAGGTTGGCCAGCGCGGCGCCGACCAGGGCAATCATGATGGCAAAGAAGAACAGCTCCTGCTTGACGAAGCGGAGGTAAAGCGCCACCAGGCCACCCAGCGCCGCGCCGACGATGACGGCACCACCGAGCTCCCAGATGATCCCCCAGAGCCCAACGCCCCCGGTGTCCAGGCCGGTCGGCGGGACCAGCGCCCGGGCCAACGCCAGGAACCCGCTGAACGCCAGCACCACGACCACGTCGGCCAGCAGCACCACGCCGAGGGTGGTCCGGGCCACCCGGCCGGCGGCGCGGGTCTCGGAGAGCACCGCCATCGTCACGGCGGGTGAATGGATGATCGCGACCGAGGCAAAGAGGAGACTGAACGCCAGCAGTTCCACCGCGCCCGCCTGGGCAAAGCTGTTGAGTCGGCCCAGCAGCGGCATCATCACGGCGGCGATCAGGACGAAGGTGATGCCGAGCTCCGCACTCATGATCCGGAGGATGGCGGGGCCGCGTTCGCGCACCTCGCCCCAACGCAGCTCGGCGCCGGCCAGGTAGGCAATCAGGGCAATCGCCAGTGACGACACCGGCGCCAGCGCGGCCGTGGCGCTCGGCGTGATGACCGTGATGCCACCAGGGCCGAAGACCACGCCGGCAAAGAGGTAGCCGACGATCTTTGGCAGGCCCAGGCCGGCGGCAATCTCGCCGACGCTGTACGCCGCCAGGATCAGGAACCCAAGGGCCAGCAGCCACTCGGCCCCGCGGCCGGTGTCGCCCAGCGGCTGGATCAGCTCCATCCCGCCGAGCAGGAAGGCGAGAATGATCAGGCGGCGCATCTCAGCTCTTCCCGGTGATGGGGCGGTCGGTGTCGAACACCGACTCGGCGAACCGTGCCGAAAGGAGGTCGGTAAGCAGGACCGAGAAGACCACCGCGCTGAAGACGATGCCGGGTGCCGGGAAATTGGTGAGCTGGACATAGCTCAGCACCAGGACCAGCGCAAAGCCACCCTGCCCGAGCAGTCCCCTGCCCCAGTGCGGACCGAGCGTGCCCATGGCGTTGTTGGCGCGGGCGGCAATCCGGGCGCTGGCCACCCGGCTCAGGCCGCGCACGGCGAGGAAAATCAGGGTGGGCAGCACCCAGTTGGCGGGGCTCGGGCTCCACGCAGCGCCGGCCAGGACCAGCAGAGTGAAGTACAGCGGCCGCTCGATCCGGGCCAGAGAAGCGTCGATCTCTCCACGGCGCAGCGAGGTGTTGGCCAGGATGGCGCCGAAGACCGCAGCGGAGAGCATCGCCGACAGGCGCAGATACGCTGCCGCGCCGCTCACCAGAACGATGCCGCCGACCAGGGCAATGAACAAACGGTCGGGTTTGCGCTCCTCACCCACGAAGAGGTGGAACAGGATCCCGCCGATGACCCCGATGGCAATATTGATCACCACCCATTCGGTCGCCGTGGGACCCCGGGGAACGACGTTGGCATCGGGATGGTAGATGGCGCTGAGCAGTCCGAGCGCCACCATGGCAATGACGGCGGACAGACCTGCCGAGACGCGGAACTGGCGCACCATCGGGTCGGCCTTGGGCCGTCCAGCCGACGCCACCGCAATGCCGGCCTCGGAGGTGACCGTGGCAAGCGCGCCGAGGGCAAAACCAGGGACGAGCACATCCATCACCGGGAGGTACAACCACCACGAGAGGAGCGCCACCATCGCCCCGCTGACGACGACCAGGGTCAGCATCGCCTCGACCAGTGCGATCCGATAGATCTCGCCGGGAATCCGAATCAATCGTGGCAGCACGAACTGGGCGCCGAGGAGGGCGCCGGTCCACCCCACCCCGAGTGAAATCAGCGGGCTGAACTGCTCCAGCACATTGCCCCCCAACAACCCTGACACCTGCGGGCCGAGCAGGATGCCCAGCAGCAGGTACTCCGCCCCCGAGACGATCCGGTACCGCCGCGCCAGCCAGTCGAAGGCGACGTGGGCTGCCAGATACGAGGCGGCCACCAGCGGTATCAGGATGAGGGTTTCGTTCATGGCTGGGGGAACCGTAATACGGGGAATGGGGAATGGGGAATAGGGAATGGGGAATGGTATCAGGTATCAGGTATCGGGTATCAGGTATCGGGTATCAGGTACCAGGTATCGGGCCCCGAAGTGGTCTGGGCCAGATTGCGATGCGCGTCACAGGACCGACGACTCCTGACTCCTGACAACTGATACCCGATACCCGATACCCGATACCCCCGTCCGGCCCCTACTCCCCTAGCATCCGCTTCAGGAACTGCCCCG
>JAWXBA010000239.1:0-5890 GCA_034439775.1 Gemmatimonadota bacterium
CGCTCAAGGAGCGACACGCGCACTCGGCGCTTGCCGAGGCGCTGGTGGAGGACTTGGCGCGCTGGTCCGGGGTGGATTCCGTGTTCGTGGTGGGGCCGGCCACCGGGCCCAGGCGATGGCCGGTGACGGGTCCGGAACTCCGGCGCTACGCCGTGACCTTCGGAAAGGAAGGCGAAGCGTCGCCGCCAATCCTCGATCTCAGTTGCGAGGAGGCGGCCGCCCGACTCCGCGCCGGACTCTCGCGCGCGGCGCTGATCAACTCGGCGCAGTCCTGCGGTCCCCTGCCGATTCGAACCGGGCTCCACATGGCCCGCTATCGGTTTCGAGACTGGCTGGATCTGACCGCGATCAGGGATTCCGTCGTGCTCGAATCATTGGTGCCGTCGCTGGTCCCGCGGCGATAGGCACTCGCCGACCGGCTTCGATCCGCCCCAGCGCGCCCCGGTAGGCACTAACCCCCTGCCCCAGCCCGCGCCCGACCTCCACCGCCGCCTCGTCCCACCGCTGCTCCACGATCAAGCACTCCACCAACCGACTCCGGGCGATGTCCGAGGTGGAGTCTGCTGCGATTCCGCGTCGCAACACCACAATCGCCTCGTCACATGCCCCCTCGGCCCGCAGCAGCTGGCCCAACTCCTCAAACGGACCCGGATCATGCGCCCACAGCTCGCCAGCCAGGGCAAAGGACCGTTTCGCTGCTTCGCGATCTCCCTCGTGGAGCAGTTCCTTCCCCAGCACCATGTGGGCTCGATAGGTGCGGGGCGCGTCCTGCACCGTCCGGGTCAGGATGGTGCGTGAATCACGCCATGCGGGCTGCCGCAATCCGCTCCAGACCGCGGCGGCAAGGAGCAGCGCCGCTGTGGCCGCCCCGAGTGCACCCGTTGCTCTGGCGGAGAGCCGCGGCGCCAGGCGTGCCGCTGCCCCCGCGATCACCAGCGACACTCCGATGCTGGGAAGAAAGAGCGTCCGCTCCGCCAGAATGATCCCGGTGGGGAACGCGATGTTTGCCACCGGCGCCAGCGCCAGTGCCACCCAGGCAAGGCCGAAGGCGAGTAGCGGATCCCGGCGTCGCGCCCAGACCAGGCCGCCGAGCACGGCGAGCACCAGGAGTGCCCCGAGGAGGTGGGCGAGGCCGGGCGCTGCCTCCGGGGCGAGTGCTGGCGGACCGTAGTCGGCCTGGAGGTGCAGCGGGAAGACCAGCAGCCGGGCCCATTCAGGTACCACGCCGAGCATGGCGACGGCGCGATGCGCGGCCGACATCCCCAGCCAGGATTGGTGGGGGGCTTCCCCGCCGATCCCCCCGAGGATCGCGATCCGAACCAGGATCGCGGCCAGCATCGTCGCCAGCAGGACCAGGGCCGGGACGCGCAGTCGGGATCGGTCCGGACCCGCCGAGCCCAGGAACGGGACTACCAGAAGCTCCGCCGCCACCAGCAGCCCCACCACGACGTATCCGCTTTCCTTGGCCAGGCTGGCCAGCAGTGAAAACGCCAGGATGGCGGTCGTTTCTCCCCAGTTTGGCCCGCCGCGCTCCCGGGCCCGGAGATAGGTCAGGATGGCGGCGACCACCAGCAGGCCCGAAAGCAGTTCGGCCTGGCCCACGACATTGGCGGTGACTTCGCTGTGGACCGGATGGACCGCAAACACCACTCCGGCCAGCAGCGCGGCGAACGGTGGTGCCCCCATGCGTCGACCCAGCAGGACAACCTGCACCGCGAGCGCGGCGTAGAGGCACAGGCTCACCAGGTGGAAGAGGAGCGGCCCGCCTCCTCCCGCGATCCACTGGAGGCCGAAGGCGGCCAGAGTCACGGGACGGTAGAGGGCGGCCGGCCAGTACGGCTGGATCAGTCGGAGCGGCAACTCCGCGGGAGAATGGAGGGCGGTGTTCTCGACGATGATGGGGATGTCATCGTACGCAAACCCGTTGCCGATTCCCGACAGCATGACAGCGACCGCCACGAGGGCGGCGATCGCCGGGACAACGGCGGTTCCCGGGCGGGAGTGGGCTACCACCGCTCGTCGGGGTCGGTGATTTTGAGCTGGACCGTTCGCGGTGGCGCGCCAACGCGCCGGGCGCTGTCGGCCACCGCGCGGTAGGCCTGAAAGTCGGCGAGCGGCGCCCCGGCGGCGATGGCCAGATTGGCTTCCGCGATTGCCTCGTCATAGCGGGCCAGGTAGAGGAAACACGCAATCCGCGACGCCCGCACCGCTGGCTGCTCCGGTTCAATTGCCAGGCTCTCGGCATAGAGGTCCAGGGCCGGGTAGCACTCGCCCTTGTACCGGAACCGATTTCCCAGTTCGTTGCGGATCCACCACGACGGAGGGAAGAGGGCCATCGCGGTGCGAAAAGCGGAAATGGAGGCACCTTCATGGCCCAGCCCGTAGAGCAATTGGGCGTGGGCATGGTGGGCCCGGTAACTGAGCGGCGCATCATTGACGGTTTTGGCCCAGTAGTACACCTGGTTGCGCCAATCGGGATGTCGCACCGCAGAGCGAATGACTCCGGCCGCGGTGAGCGCCACCGCAGCCACGCCGGCCAGCCTCGCCAGGCGGTGTCGCAAGACGCCGGTCTCCGGTATCAAGAGTGCGGTCAGAATTCCGCCCGCCGCCAGCAGGAAGCCGGCGCTGGGCAGGTAGAGGGTGCGCTCGGCCATCACGATGCCACTGGCCACCAGGAGGTTGCTGACCGGGATCAGGGCGATTCCCGCCCAGAGGATGCCAAAGGTGGCCGCGGGAACCTGGCGTCGAAGCACCCAGGCCACCAGCACCACCCCTGCCAGGATGGCTGCCGACAGGGTCTGGGCGACTCCCCAGGAGGTGGCCTGCACGATGACGCTGGGGGAGTAGTCTCCCTGCAGGTGGGCCGGCCAGACCAGGAGCCGGAGCCACTCGGGAACGACCTGGAGCATGGTGAGGAACCTCCCCCAGCGCCCTTGCCCCTCCAGCGCTTCCGCCGTGAAGCTGCCGACGAAGTCTCCCAGGATCAGCGACCGGACCGTCAGGTAGGTCACACCCACGACGGCAAGGGCGGCAAATCCGGGAGCCAGGCGTCGCGCCGCATCGCCGCGCCCGAGGCGGGGCATCAGGGCAAGCTCGGCGGCGATCAGGAACCCCGGCATGACCACCGCGTGTTCCTTGAAGAGGCAGGCGATCAGGTAAAGGAGCCCCAGACCGCCCCAGTCCCGGGCCGAGAGATCGCCCCGGCGCCGGAGGTCAATGTACCGGGTCAGGACGAGCAGGCTGAGCAGCCCGACCCACTGCTCGCCCTGGTTGACTGCCAGCGCGACGGCCTCCACATGGACCGGATGGGCGGCAAAGAGCAGCGCCACGCCGAGGCCGACCGGGGGGGGGAGCAGCCGCCGGGCCAGCCCGAGCAGGGCCAGGGACACCGCGACATACAAGAGGTAGCTGACCACGCGGTAGACGACCGGGGCGCCACCGGCCACGACCCACTGCACGGCAAAGGAGAGCGTCGCCAGAGGCCGGTACAGGTCCCGGTGAAACGGGGCGGGCCAATAGGGGGTGGAGAGGATCTCGCCGACTTGCCCCAGGGAGTGGACCCGGGTGTCCTCGAAGATCAGGGGAACGTCATCCTGGGCAAAATCGTTGCGAATTCCGGACATCGAGGCGCCCAGCGCCACCAGCGCCACCAGGAGGGCCGGGACCCACCCCAGCCATCCCCGCCCTTGCAAACTCCAACGCGCCGGAGGCTCGGGATCGGTGACTCGAATTCCGGTCTGATTGCTCAAGTTGTTGTCTTTCTTGGAGATAGAGTTGTCAACACGACTTGGCATCGGTGTTGCTCTAACCAACTCCGAGCGCGATTCGGATTCGCGCCGCACAGTGCACCATCACCAGTACAGCCTGTGTCACCGCAGGACCACCCAATTGGAGGACGGTATGTTCAATCGCAAGGGCTTTACCCTGATCGAGCTGCTGATCGTGGTTGTGATCATCGGCATTCTCGCGGCCATCGCGATCCCGAAGTTCGCCGCCACCAAGGATAAGGCCAAGCTGGCCTCGATCCAGACCGACCTGCGGAACGTGATCACCGCCGAAGAGGCCTACTTCGCCGACTTCGCGACCTACGGCGACCTGGCCGCCCTGATCACCGCGGGCCTGATCAGCGTGTCGTCCGGCAACACCGGTTCCGGTGCGGCCGTGGCCAGCGGCTACACCGCGACGTTGAGCAACAGCTCGATCACCGCGGGCAAGAAGAGCTGCACGGTGCAGGTCGGCGCCGGCGCGGCCTCCACGCTGGACGGCAAGCTCGTCTGCACCTGATATACTCGGGTAATTGAACATTACTCCGATTGGGTCTGGAGGGGCGGTGGTTCAGTGGAATCGCCGCCCCTTCGCCTGATCCCACGGCACCGAAGGGGGGAACGCTCATGAACCGCACGCGGCCCACCTCGGGCTTCACACTGATCGAACTGCTCGTCGTGGTGGTGATCATCGGCCTGCTGGCGGCCATCGCCATCCCGAAGTTCGCGGCCACCAAGGATAAGGCCCACAAGGCCACCATGAAGGGCGACCTTCGGAACCTGGCCACGGCGCAGGAATCGTACTGGAGCGACTTCGCCGTGTACTACAACGGGACTGTTCCAAACTCGGCCCTGCTGTACAACCCGTCCCCCGGTATCAATATCACGATCGGGACGGCCGATGCCGGAGGCTGGGCTGCCTCGGCCACGGCTTCGGCGGTGACAGGACTCACCTGCGCGCTCTTCGTCGGCACCGCAGCGCCGGTAGCCCCAGCCACCGTGAGCGGCATCATCGGCTGCTAGTCGCCCCCGCAGTCGGTCCACAGCAGTCTCCCGATTCCGCAGCCCCCCCCCGCCAGTCGGTTCCCGCATTCTTTTGCGCAGGTCGTGCGTCGTTTCGGTTACCCAGGATGGCGGGCGACCACCATCTTGTTGCCATGCCCCCCGTTCCCCGCGCTGGTACCGCCTTGCTGGAACTCCTCCTGGCCCTCGGTTTGACCGCGGCCGCCCTTGCGTTTCTCGGGCCAGCGGCCGCTCGGTCGGCCCACAATCTGGCCCGGGGACGCGCCCTCCTCGAGGGTACCCAGCTTGCACTCCAGCGGCGGGAGATGTGGTTGCTGGCCGGGCCCGGGGGGTGTGGGCTCGGCAGCACCGGCCAGGATTCCGGCCGCCTTGTCACCGTCGATTGGGCCACTCAGGTGGCGCCCGGCGGGATGGCTTTCGTGGCGGTGATCCTTGACCACGGCAGGCGTTTCCCTGCCGAAACCCTGGCGACCGTTCTCCGATGCCCGCCCTGAATCATGTCCGACAACCCGCGAGAGCCGGGTTCACGCTGGCAGAGATCGTCGTGGCGGTGGCCCTCATGGTGCCCGTGGTCGTGGCCGCCACCACCCTGGCGGTGAGCGCCGCGCGTCAGGCACGCGCCGCCGCGGCAATCGTCGCTGCTGAGCTGGCACAGGAAGTTGCTGCCGCCGTGATCGAGGCCGAGCTCGCGCCGCTGGTGCCGGGGGATGGCCTGCTGTCGGTTTCGCCGACCGCGGTTCGCTACCGGTCTCGCCGTGCGGCGGGTCGCTGGTGCCTGGTCGACACCAGCGGAGTGGTGCTTCCGCTCGCCCCCAGGTGGGCGGCCAGTCGCCAGCCGGTGGCCGGGCGCGACTCGGCCGTGATCTACATCCAGGATATTTCGTCCCCCTCCGGGGTGCGGGTTCTGCGACTGGGATTGGTGGCACCTCCGGTTGCCACCGTCTGTCCAGGAGGCCCCGCTGCCATTCGGCTCGCGGTGCCCGGCATCCCGGTCTCCAGCCTGCTGCACGATCTGCTCCAGATGGAGGAGGTCGTGGAACTCGCTGTCTACTCGAGCGCCGGGCAGCTCTGGCTGGGACTGCTGTCGCTCGGGGTTGCGGCCG
>JAWXBA010000240.1:0-4359 GCA_034439775.1 Gemmatimonadota bacterium
CAGTGAGGGCAGTGAGGGCAGTGAGGGCAGTGAGGGCAGTGAGGGCAGTGCAAGGTATATTTCAGGTCGCCTGATTCCGGAGGAAGTACCATGCGAGCAGGGCACAAGTTTCTCATCGGGGCCACCATCATCGTCGCGGCGGTGGCGCTGCTGATCACCGAGGGGGTCAAGCAGACCGGGATGTATTTCCTGACCCCGACCGAACTGGCCGCCAAGACCCAGGCCGACCCGAGCTTTTACGACCTTGGCATCAAGGTCAGCGCCACGGTCGTCCGCGGCTCGATCGTCCGGAACGACGCCGAGCGCCGGGTCGATTTCCGGATCAGCGATGGCGGCCACGAGTTCCCGGTCACCTATGTCGGGATCGTGCCTGATACCTTTACCGATGCCAACGAGATTGAGGTCATCGTGGAAGGGAAGTACCGCCGGGATGGCGTGTTCCACGCCACCGAGGTGCTGGCCAAGTGCGGCTCCAAGTACGAGGCGGTGTTCGAGGAACAGGGCAAGAAGGCCTGATCGATGACCCTCCTCGGCAACTTCGCCCTCTGGGTGGCCCTGCTGCTTGCCCTCTGGGCGGCGGTCACTTCGTTCGGCGGCGGCTGGCGGCAGAAGCCGCAGGTGGCCCGCGCGGTGGTTCGCTCCACCTACGCGGTGTGGATCTCGCTGATCGTGGCGTCGATCGCGCTCTGGAAGGGCCTGTTCGCGCACGATTTCAACATTGAGTACGTGGCGGCCTACACCAGCCGCAACCTGCCCGACAGCTATGTCTTCTCGGCGTTCTGGGCGGGACAGAAGGGCTCGCTGCTCTTCTGGGCCGCGGTGCTCGCCAGCTTCGGCGCCCTGGCACAGTTCACCGCCAGCAAGCGCCACAAGGATTTGATGCCGTATGTGGCGGGAGTGACGCTGGCCATCACGGCGTTCTTTATCATCGTCATGTTGTTCGGAGGCGCCAACCCCTTCGATCGCCTCAGCTTTACCCCGCCCGATGGTCGGGGCCTCAACCCGCAGCTCCAGAATCCCGGGATGGTCATCCATCCCCCGATGCTGTACCTCGGGTATATCGCCATCACCATCCCCTTTGCCTTTGCCATGGCTGCGCTGCTTTCCCGCAAGCTGGACACCGGTTGGGTTCACGCCATTCGGCGCTGGTCGCTGCTGGCGTGGATCTTCCTCTCGGTGGGCATCACCCTGGGGATGTGGTGGGCCTACGTGGAACTCGGCTGGGGCGGGTACTGGGCATGGGATCCGGTCGAGAACGCCAGCCTGCTGCCGTGGCTGACGCTGACTGCCTTTCTGCACAGCGTCATGATCCAGGAAAAGCGGGGGATGCTCAAGAAGTGGAATGTCGGCCTGGTGGTCGGTACGTTCCTGCTCAGCATCTTCGGGACCTTCATCACCCGGTCCGGGATCATTGCCAGCGTCCACAGCTTTACCCAGTCCAATGTCGGCTACTTCTTTCTCGCCTTCCTGGTGATCGTGGCCGTGGCGAGTTTTACCCTGCTTTACACCCGCTGGCACCTGCTGGAGCCGGAGACCGAGCTCGAGAGCATGGCCAGCCGCGAGGCGGCCTTCCTCTTCAACAACCTTGCCCTGGTCGGGATCGCGTTCTCGGTGCTGTGGGGCACCCTGTTCCCGATTCTCTCCGAGGCGGTGCGAGGCACCAAGATCACCGTCGGACCGCCCTTCTTCAATCGCGTCAACATCCCCCTGGGCCTGATGCTGCTGGCGCTGACCGGGATCGGTCCCCTGATCGCGTGGCGAAAGGCCTCGCCGGAAAACCTCCGTCGCCAGTTTATCTGGCCGGTGGGTACCGGGCTGGTGGCCACCCTGGCTGCGCTGGCGGCGGGGATTCGCGATGTCTACGTCCTGATGGCGCTGGGGCTGGGCGCCTTCGTCGTGGGGACGATCAGCCAGGAATTCTTTCGCGGAGTGCGGGCCCGCCGCCGCATGCACGGTGAAGGGGTGCTGGGAGCCTTCCTGGCGCTGATCGGCCGGAACCGCCGTCGCTACGGCGGGTATATCGTCCACCTCGGCATCGTCATCTACTTCGTGGCCTTTACCGGCATGGCGTTCAAGGTGACCCAGGAAGTGACCCTGAAGCCGGGCGAGTCCACCGAGATCAGGAGCCCGTTCGGGCACACCTGGAAGCTGACCAGTCTGGGGGTCTCGCAGTACGAGGCCCTCAATCGGGTGGTCTCCGCGGCCACGTTTGAGCTGGAGCGCGATGGCAAGCCGATGGGCCGGCTCAACAGTGAAAAGCGCCAGCATGTGGACAGTTTTGGCCAGAAGACCTTTGAGCCCTCCACCGAGGTCGGCATCCGGAGCGATCTGCGCGAGGATTTATACGTGGTGTACGCCGGCTCGATCGGCGGCACCGAGGAGTCGAGCTTTGCCATCTCCATCAACCCGCTGGTCTGGTGGGTCTGGTACGGTGGCGTGGTCCTGGTCATCGGCGGGATCATTACCATGTGGCCGGGGAGCATGACCCAGCCGGGCCGCAAGCACCAGGCGGCCCAGTCCGGGTACGCCGTGCCACTGGCGGGCGTGGGGACCGAGTCATGATGCGTCGGCGGGAGTGGCTGGCGCGGATCGGCGCGGCCGCCGTGGCCGGAGTGGCTGTGGGGCCGCGCCGTTCGGTCGGCCAGGCAGGGGCCGACCCGCTCCGGATGCCGGGCGCGGTGCAACAGCGCACCGTGGTCACCGACTCACAGAACGATGAAACTGTCAAGGCGATCGAGCACCGGCTCAAGTGCACCTGCGGGTGCAACCTGGATGTTTTCACCTGCCGGACCACCGACTTTACCTGCGGGACCTCGCCGGAAATGCATCGGGAAGTGGTGACGCTCCTGGAGGCGGGCAACTCGCCCGATCAGGTGGTGGCAGCGTTTGTGACCAAGTATGGCGAGGAAGTGCTGATGGCCCCCAAGCCGGAGGGGTTCAACATCGCCGGGTACATCGTGCCCGGTCTTGCCCTGACGCTGGCGGGTGGTATCCTGGCGGCGGTCCTGGTGCGGCGCCACCGGGTGGCAGCCGTGACGATGGCGCCCGATGGCGCCGCCGCCGTCCCTCTGGGTGAGCTGCCCGCAGGCACCTCTGCGGCGGAGATGGCCCGGCTGGAGCAGGCGCTCCAGGAGGTGAACCGATGATGCTGCTTGAGGCGGCCGCCGCTCTCCTCCTTGGCCTGGGCGTCCTCTGGATGGTCTTCCAGCCATTCCTGGAAACGGGGCCCCAGGAGCCTGAGTTTATCGAACCCCTGGAACTCGAGGAGACCCAGCGCGGACAGGCCCTGCTGGCGCTCAAGGAGATCGAGTTTGACCTCGAGACCGGCAAGCTGTCCACCGCCGACTACCAGATGCTCAAGAGCCGCTACACCACGCGCGCCCTCGAGGCGATGCGGGTGGAGGAGGGCGCAGCCACGGCGGCGGGTGCCGATGTCGAGCAGCTCATCGCCGATCGTGTCGCCCGGCTCAAGGCCGAAGGTGGCGTGGCCACCGCAGAGCTCGCGATGACCTGTACCTCCTGTGGGCCGCGGCCGGAAGCCGACGCGCTCTGGTGCTCCAGTTGCGGGAAACCGCTGCCGGGGATGCGGGTCTGCGCCATTTGCCAGTCTCCGGTAGACGGCGGGGCGGGGTTCTGTGCCGGCTGTGGGGCGCCGATCGGCTGAGGGATTTCAGGTCGGAAGGGGGGCGCCAGGGAAAGGTGATCGTGCATCGCTTCGCTCGATTCCCTGGACGCCAGGACCGGGTCGGCTCGCACCCCCCGGTCACTCTCCCAATTGTGACTTGCGCTCAATTCCAACTCACCTTTTACCTGCTCCCTTCTTGCTTCTTACTTCTCACTTCTCACTTCTCACTTTAATCACAGCCTCCACACCATCCCCACCCCGAGCGCTCGTCGCCAGGTGTGGGTGGGGAGATAGTCCTCCAGGGCGTCCGTCGCCTTCAACGGATGGCTGAGCAGCGTCCCCGCCGAAACGGAGACGCGTCCGGCCATTCGGGTGCTGATTGGCAATTCAGCCGAGAGCATCGCTAGTGCCCCGACGCGCCACCGGGGCGGGTCGGCCGATCCGGGAAAGGTCCAGCGCTCGAGCGGCGCGCCGATCCCCGCGCGCACCGCGCCGCCGTGCTCCAATTGAACCACCGGGATCGAGACCTGCGGCACGATCCCAATCACCTCGAAGGCAGGGCGCAGGGCAATCCGGAGCTCGGTGTCAAAGATCTCGAGTCCGGGCCGGCTCCGACTGACGGCGATGCCGACGCGGCCGCCGGCACCGCCATGCTGCACTTCCACGATCAGGGGCCACGTGGTCGTGGGCCGGCCATCGGGCCCGCCGCCCAGCCGGTCGGGGGGGGAGACCAC
>JAWXBA010000241.1:0-8350 GCA_034439775.1 Gemmatimonadota bacterium
CCGCAGTGGTGACTGGCGTCAGCGAGGGGTACCGGAAGTTCCAGGTGACCCGGGTCAGTCCGGCCGAGGTCCGGCCGTTCAATTTGCGAATGATGTTGCCCTGGCTGTCGGTGATCGTAAGCACGATGGCCGGGGCTTCTTCCCGATCCTCCGCGCGCAGGGCGTCCCACGAGGGGAAGGGGATATCCTGGCTGTCGCGGGCGGCGGCGCGTTCCGCCTCTCGACGGATCGCTTCACGGGTCCGGAGACCGTCGCGCAGGTAGTAGGTGATGACCGCGCCAAACTCCGGGTTCGAGGCGGTGTAGAAGAGGTCGCCCGGGCTGCCGATCGGCGAGGCAGCCACGAACATCTTGGCATCGCGAATCGGCAGGATGGTGGCGGCACTGCCAGCCGCGATCGCTCCGGTCCGGAGGGCGGAATAGTCGTCGAGGATCCAGAACCCGCGGCCGAAGGTGGCCAGCACCAGGTCGTTCTCGCGGCGATGGATCGCGATGTCCCGCACGGGGGTGTTGGGGAGGCCGCCACGGAACTGGGTCCAGCGCTGGCCACCGTCCTGGCTGAAGAACGCGCCAAACTCGGTCCCGACGAAAAGCAGGTTCGGGTCGACATGGTCCTCGGCGATGGTCCACACCGAGCCGCGCTCTGGCAGGTTCCCGGTGATGGAGGTCCAGGTCCGGCCGGCATCGGTGCTCTTCAGCACGTACGGCTTGTAGTCACCGCTCTTGTGATTGTTGAAGGTGGCGTAGATCGTGGCCGCGGCGTGCCGCGACGGCTCCACGTCGGAGACGTGGGTAAACTCGGGCACACCAGGGAAGGTGGCGGTGGCCCGCCAGGCCGCGCCGCTGTCCTCGGACACGTGCAGCAGGCCGTCGTCGGTCCCGGTCACCAGCATCCCCTCCTGCACCGGGGATTCGGCCAGCGACACGATGCTGCCGTAGAGCGAGGTGGAGGTGTTGCGGGCCACGGCATCGATGTTCTGGACCCGGCCGAACATCGGCAGCCGGTTGCGATCGATCTGGCGCGACAGGTCCGGGCTCACCTGGCGCCACGAGTCGCCGCGATCATCGGAGCGGAACAGCTTGTTGGCGGCAAAGTACAGCCGGGTGTTGCTATGGGGGCTGATGATCAGCGGGCTGTCCCAGTTCCAGCGCAGGGAGGAATCGCCGGGCTCCGGCTGGGGCTGGATGTTGATGCGGTTGCCGGTCTTCCGGTCAAAGCGCACCAGCTCGCCGTGCTGGGACTCGGAGTAGACGATGTTGGGGTCGGTCGGATCAACCCGGGGCTGGAAGCCGTCGCCGCCGGTGGTGATGAACCAGTCCTGGCTGAGGATGCCCTCGGAATTGAGCGTCGCCGAGGGGCCGCCCACGGTGTTGTTGTCCTGGGTCCCGCCGTAGACGTTGTAGAACGGCAGGGCGTTGTCGAGGTCCACGCGGTAGAACTGGCTGATCGGCAGGTTGCCGTGGAAGACCCAGCTCTCGCCCCGGTCCCAGGTGGAGTAGAGGCCGCCGTCATTGCCCGACACCATGTGGTACGGGTTGTCCGGATCGACCCACAGCGCCTGGTTGTCGACGTGTTTGTTGCGGCCCGGCACGTTGCTGAAGGTGGCGCCGCCGTCGGTGGTGACCCGGATGTTGACGTCCATCGAGTAGACCCGGTCGGGGTCGACGGGGTCGGCGGTCAACTCGTGGTAGTAGAACGGCGGGCCCGCGGTGGTGGCGCTCATCCGCTGCCAGGAGTTGCCGGCGTCGCTGGAGCGGTAGAACCCGCCAGCACCTCGTGCGGCCTCGACAATGGCATAGATCACGTCGGGGCGGGTCGGGGCGATGGCCATTCCGATTTTGCCGAGCTCCTCGCCGGGGAGGCCGCGGGTCAGCCGCCGCCAGGTCTTGCCGGCGTCGGTGGACTTCCAGATGCCTGATCCGGGACCACCGTTGATCAAGGTCCACTGCCGCCGCTGCCGCTGGTAACTTGAGGCGTAGAGGACATCGGGATTGCGGGGATCGAGGTGGACCTCATAGACGCCGGTCCATTCATCGATCTTGAGCACCTGTTCCCAAGTCGTGCCGCCGTCGGAGGTCTTGTAGAGACCGCGCTCGCCGCCCGCGCTCCAGAGCGGCCCCATCGCCGCCACGTAGACCACGTCGGAGTTTCGCGGATCGACCTTGATCATGCCGATGTGGTTGGAGGTCTTGAGGCCCATGTTGGCCCAGCTGCGACCGCCATCGCTCGACTTGTAGACCCCGTCGCCGTAGCCGATGGCGCGCTGGCTGTTGTTCTCCCCGGTACCCACCCAGACCGTCAGGGTGTCGCTCGGGTCGATGGCCACGGCGCCGATCGAGGATGCGCCCTCGCCGTCAAAGACCGGCGTGAAGGTGGTGCCGGCGTTGCGGGTGATCCAGACGCTGCCGTACGCCACCCCCACGACCCAGAACGACTTGGCCTTGGGATGAATCGCGATATCCCCGATCCGGCCCCCGGTCGAGGCGGGGCCGATGTTCCGGAATCGCATCAGGCTGGCAAAAGTGGCCGGGGTGGCTCCAGCGGCTGCCTGCCGTCCTCCGCCACCTGCCCCACTCGCGGCACCAGGGCGGCCCTGGGCGGAAGCGGTGAGCGAAAGAACGGCGAGGAGTGCTCCGGACAGGACGAGGGCGGGGCTGAGTCGCATCGGGCAGGTTCCGTGCTGGAAGGTCAGGCAGGGTGCGTCTCGCGGCGGGGAAGGGAGCCGCGATCCGTCCGGGGAACTGGGACGATAGCCGCGAGAGCGCCCCGGCGTAAGGTGGCCACTTCCCGGACCTGTGCCGGTGGCGAGCGCCGCACTATCCTTTCCGGATGCGGCCACCGGTGCTTTCAGATGGGTACCCCGACCTCTCCCCATCGGCGCTCGCCCCCACGCCCGTGGCGATGGCCCGGACGATTCCCTCGGGGTGGTACACCGAACCCCGGGTTCACGACCTCGACCGGGAGGCGGTCATGGCCAGCGCGTGGCACTACCTCACCGCGGTCTCCTCGCTGGGCCGGCCAGGTGATGCGGTGTCCGGGGTGGTGGCGCACGACCGTTGCGTGGTGCACTTCGACTACTACTACATCGATGCCGGTTCCGAGGCGGCCCGTGAACAGGCAGAGGATGATCAGGAGTCGCGCCACCGGATCCAGCTCGAGGATGTCGAGATCTGTGAGCGGGTTCAGGTGGGGCTCGGATCACGGGCATACGATCGAGGCAGGTTTTCGGTGGAATGCGAGGAGGGGGTGCACCATTTTCAGCAGCAGCTGAAGGCCTCGTACGGCCGGTGGTTGGCGCAACAGGGGGCGTAGGGCCCTCGAGCGGAGACAATCCCCCTCCCGCTGGATCCTCTTACCTTCTTGCTTTTACTTTTCCCTTCTCCCTTCTCCCTTGTCCCTTCTCCCTTCAGGTACCCATGTCTCAATCCTTCGCCAATCACACCCGCTGGTTTCCCTGGTGGCACTTCTTCGCCGCTCCCATCCTGTTCGGGTATGCGGGGTATAGGCTCGTTGCGGCGGTGCGCCAGCCGTCGCTGGCGAGTGCGGGGGATGCCGTCGTTGCCGTTGGCATCGCCTTCGGCGTTACGCTGGCTCGGGTCATGGCGATCACGGTGCAGAATCGGGTCATCCGGCTGGAGGAGCGACTTCGGTTGGCGCGCCTGTTGCCGGCCGCGGACGCCGACGCGGCCATCGCCGCAGTGACCACACGGCAACTCATCGCCCTGCGGTTTGCTCCCGATGCCGAGCTCCCCGGGCTGGTGCGTCGCGTCCTGTCGGGTGAATTGACGGAGCCCAAGGCGATCAAGCAGGCGGTGCAGGAGTGGCGGGCGGATTGGCTCAGGGTGTGAATTGAAGCGAGAAGGGAGAAGCGAGAAGTAAGAAGTTCGGGGTATCAGGTGTCAGGTATCAGGATCTGCGGGGAGGGGGAGCCGAGAAGCGAAGGGAGAAGCCGTCCCAGCTGGAACGGCTTCTCCCTTCTCCCTTCTCCCTTCTCCGTGCTACTGCGGAGGTGCCTGACCGATCCGGGCGATCCGCCGGTCAATCGCTGGATGGGATGTCTCGGGCAGCTGGCCCTTCACCGCCTCCAGCGCGGCCCGCGCCGAGTCGGCGAAGCCAAGGCCCTCGAAGGCATCAGCCAGCAGGAGGGCGTGGCGGGATACCAGGCGAGGCTGGTCCGCCGGGGGGGAGATATCAGCCAGCAGCCCCCTGGCTCGGGCGGGATCACGGCGATCGATCATCATCGATTCTACCACCAGGTACTCGACGGTGGGATCGCCGCCGTTGCGCGAGGCGAGTTCGTCGATCAACCGAGCCGCGTCGACGTGCCGGCCTTCGGTGCGGTCCTGGACCAGATTGTGGTAGAGCGCGGCGGTCATCAATCGGTTCAGGTCGGCCGCCTCACCGCTGCGAACGCCCACCCCGCCGGCGTAGCTGTACACCAGCTCGCCGCCATGTTCAGCAGCCTCAAAGACGGCGAATCCTCCGGCCAGCCCGACCACGGCCGACGCGGCCAGAATGCCGCGCTGCCACTTCCGGCCGGCACCGGCCAGGGCGATCAATTCGAGTGCCGCCACGCCCAGGAAGATGTTGCGGGCCCGCTCGCCCCACTCCTCATGCTCCACGACCGCGTCGCGGGCCCCCGGCACCCGCTCGACGGGGCCGTGGGCGTCGTCCCCACTTTGGACCGCCAGCACCGCCGCCACGGTACCCAACAGCAGCAGCGTGGTGGCGGCTGGGCTGGTCCATTTCAACTTGCCGGTGAGCGAGACCAGCCGAAGACCCACGCCAACGATCAGCAGGGCCACCACGAAATGCACGATCTGGGGATGAAAGACGCCGATGTCAGGCATGGGACTCCTGGGGTTCGTTTTCGGCGGCAACCTTGGCCGCGACATCCGGCGGCGCTTCAGCGTAGCCGTGGGGCGTGACGTGGTAGGTGCCGCGACCGTGGGTAATTGAATACAGGGTGGTGCTGTAGCGATAGAGCTCGGCTTCGGGCACGATCGCCCGGACCTTGATCAGGCGGCCGGCCTGTTCGGTGCCCACGATATGGCCCCGGCGGGCACTCAGGTCGCCCATCACCTCGCCGAGGACATCATCCGGGGTCAGGACCTCGATGGTGACCAGCGGCTCCAGCAGCACCGGCTTGCACCTCGGGGCCACGTTCCGGAAGCCCAGGATGCCGGCCATCTTGAACGACATTTCATTCGAGTCCACGTCATGGTACGACCCGTCGTAGCAGGCCACCTGGAAGTCGACCAGCGGGTACCCGGCCACCACTCCCCGCTCGGCGGCCTCCTGCACGCCACGGTCCACCGCCGGGATGTACTTGCTGGGGATGACTCCGCCCTTGATCTCGTCCACGAAGAGATAGCCGGCGCCGCGCGGCCGGGGGGAGATCCGCACCCAGCAGTCGCCGAACTGGCCGCGGCCGCCCGATTGCTTCTTGTGCTTTCCCTGGCCCTCCGCGCTGCCGCGCAGGGCCTCCCGGTAGGCAATCCTCGGGCGGGTCAACTCGGCTTCCACGCCGTAGCGCCGCTTGAGCCGGTCCAGGATGATCTCGAAGTGGCGTTCCCCCATGCCGTGGATCAGGGTCTGGTGCAGCTCCGAGCTGTATTCGAAGTGGAAGGTGGGGTCTTCCTCCTGCAGGCGGTGCAGCCCCGCCGCCAGCTTGTCCTCCTCACCGCGCTTGAGCACCTGCACCGCCGCCATCGCCACCGCCTCGGGATAGGGGATCGGGTCGAGCTGGACCGGGTGATCCTTGCGGCTGAAGGTGTCGTTGGTGTGGGTGTCCTTGAGCTTGGCCACCGAGCCGATGTCGCCGGCATGGAGCATCTCCACCTCGCTGCGCTCCTTCCCCTGCTGCACCGACAGGTGCGACAGCTTCTCCGCCAGCCCGTGCTCGGTGTTCCAGAGCTCGTCGCCATTGCGGATGGTGCCGTGGTACAGCCGGAAGAAGGAGATCTCGCCGACATGGGGTTCGTTCAGGATCTTGAAGACCCGGCCGAGCAGCGGGGCCTGGTCGGGAGCTGGCGCCTCCAGGGGAGAGGGCAGCAGCTCCACCATCTCGGTCAGCAGCGCCTGGACGCCCCAGGTCAGCTCCGGACTGCCGCAGAACATCGGCACAACCTCGCCGGCCAGCATCGCCTGCTTCAGCGCCTTGACCAGGCGCGGGCGGGGGATCTCCTCCCCGGCCAGGTACGCCTCCAGCAGCTCGTCGTCGGTGGCGGCGATGGCCTCGGTGAGCTGTTCGTCGTACTTGGCAAACTGCTCGTAGAAGGCCTCCGGAATCGGGGCCTCGACATACTCGCCGGTGCGGGTGCCCGACTTGTACATGTGGGTCTTTCGGGTCAGCAGGTTGATGATGCCCGTAAACTCTGCTCCGCTGCCCAGCGGGATTTCCACCGGCACCACCTTGGGGGAAAGATGCGCCTTGACGTCGTCGAACACCCGCTCAAAGTCGGCGCGCTCCTTGTCCATCTGCGACACAAAGATGATCCGCGGCAGGTGGAGGCGGTCACACTCGTCCCACGCGTGCTCGGTGCCGACCTCCACGCCGCTCACCCCGCTCAGCACCACGACGGCGCTGTCGGCGGCGTGCAGGGCGGCCACCGTCTCGCCGAAGAAGTCGAGGAACCCGGGGGCATCGATCAGGTTGAGCTTGGTGTCCATCCACTCGGCGTACGCCAGGGCCAGGTTGATGGAATGCTTTCGCTCAATTTCGTCGGGGGAGTAATCGGTGAGGGTGGTGCCGTCCTTGATCGAGCCATGCCGCCGGCTGGCACCGGAGACGAAGGCCAGGGCATCGACCAGGGTGGTCTTGCCACTGGCCCCGTGGCCCACGAAGGCCACGTTGCGGATGGCCTCACTGGCGTAGGTTTTCATGGGACCCGCTTCCGGAGGGAGGGACCCTGAGTTTGCGGCCGAATCAGTGGGTTGTCAAATCACTTCATGATTCCTTCCAAGTCTCCTTCACGCTCGTGGCCCCACCGGCCAGCCGCGGCGGCGTTTGCCGACCCAGTCCCCTCTGCCTACTCTTCCCAGATCCCCAGTCCCAGGATCGGCATGGCCATTCCAGTGCGGAAGCGAGAGATCTTCGGCTGGGCGATGTTCGACTTCGCCAACTCCAGCTACACCACGGTGGTCATCTCGGTCATCTACTCCGCGTTCTTCGTGGGGTACATCGTGCCGCAGGGCTCCAGCACCCGCGACTCCTACTGGTCGCTGGCAATGATTCTCTCCACGGTCCTGGCGCTGGTCCTTTCCCCCCTGGCCGGGGCGATCTGCGACTTCAGTGGCCACAAGAAGCGGTATCTGGCGCTGGCCGCCATTGTCTGCTCGCTGGGTACTGCGGCGCTGGCTCTGGCCGGACCGGGGCAGGTCTGGCTGGCGATCTTTTTTCTGATCATCAGCAACGCCGCCTTCATGCTCAGCGAGACCTTTACCGGCAGTTTCCTCCCGGAAATCAGCACCCCGCAGAACATGGGCAAGATCTCGGGGTTGGGGTGGGGCATCGGGTACCTCGGCGGGGTGGTCAGTATCATCGTGGCGGCCCAGCTGGTTATCGTGGCCGATCCCGACACCGACCTGGCGAAGTTCGTGGCCCAGAATCAATTGGCCATGGTGGTGGTCGGCATCTTCTTTCTGACCGCCGCGCTGCCCACTTTCCTGCTGCTGCGCAACCGCTCCACCCCGGCCCCCGGCTATGAGAACGCCGGCCCGATCATGCTCTTCAAGGCGGGGCTGCGGGAGTTCAAAGGGTCGCTGGCGGTGGCCAGGCAGTACCCGATCCTGTTCCAGTTTCTGGCCGCCTTCATGGTCTACATGGCTGGGCTCGATGCCATCGTGAAGTTCGTCGGGATCTACGCCCGCGAGGAGGTCTCCCTCAGCGTGGCGGAATTGACGGGCCTGTTTCTGGTCCTGCAGTTCAGTGCCGCGGCCGGCGCCATCGCGTTCGGGGCACTGGAAGGGAAGATCGGCCCCAAGAAGACTGTCCTGGCCACCCTGGTGTGGTGGATCGTCGGGGTCATGGGGATCTACATGCTGCCCACCATCGCCGAGGTGACTGGCGCTGACCCCAAACGGATTTTCCTGGTCCTGGGCCTCTTTGCCGGAGCAGGGATCGGCTCCACCCAGGCCTCCAGCCGCACCGTGGTCGGGCTGCTGGCCCCGCCCGGCCGGGTAGCCCAGATGTTCGGCTTCTGGAGCATGTTCTCCCGCGGCGGCACCCTGCTCGGTATGAGCTTCGGGTTCCTGGCGGACGGCATCGGCTCGCGCCGGACGGCGGTGCTCCTGATCGTGGCCTTCTTCGTGGTGGGGGCGGTGATGCTGTGGCGGACCGACATTGACC
>JAWXBA010000242.1:0-17858 GCA_034439775.1 Gemmatimonadota bacterium
GGGGGGGAGTTGGTCCGGCGGGGGCCCCACCACAACCGAGGAGGAGAACGAGGAGTAGAGAACGGCGCAGTCGTCGCATGACAGGATGATATCACCGGCACGCTGCCGCCCCTAGAATCTCCCGGGGATCGGTCCTACACTTCCGGGATGACACCCTGGCCCACCGAGATTCAGATAGCCCTGCCCGGTTGGGTGGCTGGGCTGGTCGATCCAGACCGCCACTACTCCTCGGATTCCGAACGGGTGGAGGTGGCCGTGCGACTGGCGGCGGAAAACACTCGCCATGGCACCGGCGGGCCTTTCGGTGCCGCGATCTTCGAGTCGGAGAGCGGTCGGCTCGTCGGGGTCGGTGTCAATCTGGTGACCACCAGGATGAACTGCACCCTCCACGCCGAGATGGTGGCGTTCATGGTGGCGCAGGCCCGGGTCGGCTCGCACACCCTGGACCTGCCGGACGGTCCCGCCCACGACCTTGCCACGAGCTGTGATCCATGCGCCATGTGCCTGGGCGGCGTGCTCTGGAGCGGGGTGCGGCGGGTGCTGTCTGCGGCCAGTCGCGAGGATGCGCTCAGCCTTGGCTTTGACGAGGGGCCCGTGTTTCCCGAGTCGATTGCCTACCTTGAGGCGCGCGGCATCGAATTCGTGCGGGGGCTCCACCGGGAGGAGGCACGGGTCGCGATGGCCCGGTACATGGCCGATGGCGGGCCGGTGTACAACGGTTGAGTCGTCGGGAAAGGGGCGAGGGGAGAGGTGTCCCCCCCCCGGCGCGGCCTACTTCCCGAGTCCGATCGCTGCCCCGATCCGGAGCACGAAGTTGGTGCCATTGCCCGATGATCCCGTCACGACCACTGTTTCTCCACCCGCACGGACCTGCACATCGTCGAATTGAATGGCGCCAAGCGTCAATCCCAGGTCGAGATTGACCCGCGAACCCATCCGGACCAGGATGCCGCCACCGCCGTTGATCTGGGTGCCGGTTGCGCTCAGGTCAAAGCCTTCCACGGTCACTGTCTGGGTCAGGACCGCCAGCCGGGCGGACAGGTAGGGTGCCACCCTCGCACTCCGGACATCAATGACGTAGCGGGGCTCCAGGAATCCCCCGGCCAGGGTAACCGTCTCCACAGTCCCGTCGCCAAGGTCCAGGTCGTGGAACGAAGCTTGGTAGCCGCCTCCCAGCGAAAAGGCACTCGGGGTGTACCGGACCTGTGCCTCAATACCAAACCCGGACGCCAGGCCATCGTAGGCCGTGCCACCCGGCACGACCGCCAGCGCCGATCCCTGGAGGGACCATTTCTGCGCCGATTGGGCCGCGGCTGACTGGGGAAGCAGCGAGATTGCGGCGCATACACCGGCAAGAACGAGGATCGTGGACCGGGACGACATGGCGGGCTCCTGGAGTGAGGTTCATTCCACACGCGCAGAATGCAGGGGGGACGGCTCACGATCTCGACAGGCCGCCGCCGCCGCCCTACCTTGCACTCGTCACTCCATCCGTCCGGATTCCCTTGCCGCCTCGATGCCCATGACTGATTCCCATGAGGTCACCCGACTACTGGCCGAATGGCGAGGCGGTCCGTCGGAGGCGGGCGAGCGGCTGGCCCAGCTGGTGTACCACGAACTGCACGTGCTGGCCGTCCATGCCCTCCGGCACGAGAGCCCCGGGCATACCCTGGCCCCCACGGAGTTGGTCCACGAGGCGTTCATGCGCCTCCTGGGGCAGCGCACTGTGGAGTGGCAGAGCCGGGCCCATTTCTACGGGATTGCCACCCAGGCCATCCGGCGCATCCTCCTCGACCACGCCCGGCGGCGGCGCGCTGCCAAGCGGGATCACGGAATCCCGGTCACGCTGGATGTGGCCATCGCCGCATCGACTCCGCGCCAGATCGACCTGATCGCGCTGGATGCGGCACTCGAGAGGCTCTCCGCCCTGGATCCGCGGCAAGCGCGGGTGGTGGAACTGCGCTTCTTCGGTGGGCTCGAGATCGCCGAGATCGCGGAGGCCCTGGGGGTGTCCCCGGCCACGGTCAAGCGAGACTGGACCTTTGCCCGGGCGTTCCTCCAACGGGAACTGGACGGGGATCGGCCCGCCGAGGAATGAGCCACCAGGGGGCGGTTTTCCGCCTTCCTTGGTATGAGCCACCCTGCTACACTCGCCCCGGCCCGGCTCCAGGCAGTTCGGGCACTCTTTGAAGCGGCGCTGGAGCTGAACCCCGCCCTCCGGCCAGGCTTTCTGGCCCGGGCCGCCCCGGACGACGCGGAGCTTCGAGGCGATGTCGCCTCCCTGCTTGCCGCGCTGGAACGAGCGGGCGACACCCTTCCTCGTCCATTTCAGGGTGACCCCCAAGCGTCCCCCCCACCGGCCGATCATGAGGTGGGCACGCGGGTCGGGGCCTACGAACTGGTGCGCCGGATCGGGGTCGGTGGCATGGGTGTGGTCTACGAGGGGGTGAGGGCCGACGACCAGTTCCGGAAGCAGGTCGCGATCAAGCTGTTGCGGCGCGGGGTGGAGAGCGAGTTGGCCATCCGGCGGTTCCGCTATGAGCGCCAGATCCTGGCCAACCTCAACCACCGCAATATCGCCTCGCTCCTGGATGGCGGGCTCACGCCGGACGGGCAGCCCTATTTCGTGATGGAGTTCGTGGCCGGCGCTCCGATCACGACCTGGTGCGAACAGCGCCGGTGCACGGTGGCGCAGCGCGTTGCCGTCTTTCTGCAGGTCTGCACCGCCGTGCACCATGCCCACCAGAACCTGGTGGTGCACCGCGACCTCAAGCCCGGCAACATCCTGGTCACCGACGACGGGACCGTCAAACTGCTCGATTTCGGTATCGCCCGCCTCCTGCGCGAGGAAGAAGGGCTGGACCAGCTTCCGCCGACTCACGGCGGCCACCGGGCCCTGACACCCGAGTATGCCTCACCCGAGCAGATTCGCGGCCAGCCGCTGGGGACTGCCGGCGATATCTACGCGCTCGGTGTGGTGCTCTTCGAGCTGCTGGCCGGGCGCCGGCCGTTTGCCCTGGGGGGGAAGCTCCTGGCCGAAATTGAGCAGATTGTCTGCGAGGAGCCGGCCCCCCGACCGAGCGTTGACCTGTCGCGCGCCGTGCTGCTGGCGACCGCCGAGGGCTCGGTGGGACGGCTCCGTTCCCGGATCGAGGGTGACCTGGATGCCATCGTCCTGACGGCCCTCCGGAAGGAACCGGAGCGTCGGTACGGGTCGGCCGAGCAGCTGGCGATCGATCTCCGTCTGCACCTCCATGGGCTGCCGGTGTCGGCCCGGCGCGACCACCTCGGGTACCGGCTCGCCAAGCTGTTCCGCCGGCGTCGGATCGAGCTGGGAGCTGCTGCGCTGGTCCTGCTCTCCCTGGCCGTGGGGGCGACCGGCGCAAGCCGATCCGACCGATGGGGGGAGGACCTCGGCCTGGGCCGCGCGGCGGCGCTCAGCCAGTTCCTGACGGGGACAATCGGGGCGTCCGAGCCGGGTGCATTCGGTGCTGAGGTCACCATGCGGGAGGTGCTCGATTCCGCCGCAGTGTGGGCCGATGACTGGACCGGCCGTCCTGACGTGGAGGCCGAGTTGCGAGTCCACCTGGCGCGCAGCTACCTCGGGCTGGGCCTCCTGGATGGTGCGGCCGGGCAGTGGGCTCGGGCCATGGATCTGCATCGATCTGGCACGGCTGCGGGCGCCTTCCCCCTGGAACCAGCCCTTGCCGACCTGGGAGCTGCCTTGGTGAGAATGGGATGGGTGCTGGACCCCACCACCACCAGCCCTTACGGGTCGCTGCGGTCAGGGAGTCCGCAGCCCCCCGAGGCCGTGGCGTTGCGGGAAGGTCGGGCACCCCCCCGCTGAGCGGTGCATCGCCCCGGGCCGTGAGCCCCGGGGCGGCTGGACTGCGCGTGTGGAAGGAACCCCGGCATTCGCCGGTCTTGTCCCCCCACGCGGAGGTAGGTCTCATGGAACGCGTCATCCTGCGCCACCTGAAGGGCTCCAGGAGTGGCGCCGTCGAGGAATTCCCCCTGGCCTCGGTTACCGAGCTGACCTTGGGCCGGGATCCGATGGCGCAGGTGCGATTCGACCCTGACCAGGATGACCTGGTGGGCCGGCAGCACGCCCGCATCGCGAAGGACTCGAAGGACGCCAGCCGCTTCACCGTCACCGACCTCAACAGCCGCAACGGCACCTTCCTCAACAAGCTGCGCGTCGTCGGCACGATCCCCCTGGTGCCGGGCGACGTGATCCAGCTCGGTGCCGGCGGCCCCGAACTGCAGTTTGACCTTGACCCGTTGCCCGCTGCCTACGTGAAGGCGACACGCCTGGCCGGACTGAGCGCTGATCCCCGGATGGCCGAAACCCGGGAGGAGGCGCCGAGGCCGGCGGTGGTGCCGACCGTGGCCGCAGCGAGCGCCGCAGGCAAGGGCACCGTTGGCAAGGCCACGGTGGAGCGGATGATCGGCGACACCCGGCGGGAAGGGCGGCGCAATGTCGTGGGTGCGGTTGTGCTGGCCGCAGCGGTCATTGCCGGACTGGCATTCTGGATGCGGACCGGCACCGACGCGGGCACCGCAGCCGCGCGCGCGGCCGCCGATTCACTGCGCGGCCTTACCGAGCGCTCCGTGACCCTTGGCCAGATGCTGACCCCGGCGGAGATCGCGGAGGCCAATTCGGCCGCGGTCGTCAAGGTGGATTTCTCGTGGAATCTGATCTATGCCCCGACCGGGGCTCAGGTCTTTCACCGCTACGTGCCCAATACCGTCCGGATCAACGGCCGCACCATCACGCTGGTTGAGGGAGGGGGAGACGAGGTGCCCGCCTTCGTCAGCGTCAATCAGAATGTGGTGGAGCCCTCCCTGTCCGTCGTCGGCGGCGCACCGATCGCGGTAAGCAGCTACGGCTCCGGCGTTGTCGTGACCAACGATGGCTTCATCCTGACCAACCGGCACATCGCCGCCAACTGGCGGGCGCCCTACTACTTCCCGTCGGACATGGTCGGGGTGATGGTGAACGAGAATGGGGAGGTCCTGCTCGACCAGCAGAACCAGCCGATCCTCACCCAGGCACCGCAGCGCTGGTTCCCGTCGGAGACGAAGCAGTTCGGCCCCAAGGGGGAACTCGATGTCTTCCGCGGACGCCAGGAATACCTGCTGGTGCGGTTCAAGAACAGCACCACCCCGGTGGAAGCCTCGGTCCAGCGGGTCTCGGACCAGCACGATGTGGCGCTGATCAAGGTCAGCACCCCCGCCACCCTGGTCAAATCAGAACTGTTCGATGCCTACACCGACGCCAAGGTGGGCGACCAGGTCATCGTGATGGGGTATCCGAGCGTCTCGGACCGGGTGGTGGCCGTGCTGCGGTCGCGGGACATGTTCAACCGCGACGAGCAGGTGCGCGAAGTGCCCGATCCGACCGTGTCGGTCGGCAATATCGGCAAGATCCTCCGTGCCGCCGACGGACTCATCAGCCAGTCGGTCATGGAGTTTGCCCCGAGTGGCGACACCTACCAGTTGACCATCAATACGGCCGGCGGTGGCAACAGTGGCGGGCCGATGTTCGACTCATTCGGTCGGGTGATCGGAATCTTTTTCGCGGGCAAGCAGGCCGACGTCCAGATCAGCTTCTCCGTGCCGATCCGCTATGGGATCGAACTCATGTCGATCTCGCCCACTCGGAGGTGATGGTGTACTCCCCCCGGCCCGCCGGCTCATGGACGGGAGCCACCCTCGGTGAATTCCGGTTGATGGAATTCGTCGGGGCCGGCGGCATGGGGGAGGTGTACCGCGGTGTGCACGTCCGGACCGGGGCCACCGTGGCAGTGAAGGTCCTCACCAGCGCCGGCTTGATGCCGGCGTTGGTGGAACGGTTCCGCAACGAGGCGCGGATCCAGGCCGCCCTGAAGCATCCGAATATCACCGCACTCCAGGAATTCCTGGAACACGAGGGTACCCCCTCCATCGTCATGGAGTTTGTGGATGGGGAAACCTTCGAGCAGCTTACCCGACGACGGGGCGCCCCGCCCCAGGCCGAAGCGCTGGCGCTGGCGGCGTCGGTGGTGGACGCCGTCGGGTACCTCCACGAACGAGGCATCATCCACCGGGACATCAAGGCAAGCAACGTAAAGGTCGGCCGGAACGGGGTGGTCAAGCTGCTCGACTTCGGGATCGCCAAGGGACCGGGGTCGCCTGCGCTGACGACCCATGGCGCCGTGATCGGGACCCTGCAATCGCTGGCGCCCGAGCAGCTCTCCGGCGCGCCGGCCACCCGCCGGACCGATATCTGGTCACTTGGGGTACTCCTCTTCGAGTTGGCGACGGGGCGGCACCCATTCTCCGAGGGCGGCGCCGACAACATCACCTCTCGGATCCGTGCCGCCCAGTTCACCACGCCATCCGACCTCCAGCCCGGGCTCAACGCGGAGGTGGATCGGATCATCAGCCGCTGCCTCCGCATCCGGCCCCGTGACCGGTACGGCTCGTGCGAGGAGCTCCAGGCCGACCTGCGGGCCCTGCTCGAACCGCAGCCGCTCATGGGGCCGCCGCTGGGCGGGTCCTCGTGGGCTGCCGCGCTGCTCCCGCGCCTGCAGGAACAGATGATGGCGGTCGCACGCCAGCTGACCCTGCCCCAGGGGGTGGGTCGCCTCCGTCCCTGGGCTCGGGAGCACTTGGCGCTGGTCCTTGCCATGACCGGGGCCCTCGCGGCGGTCCTCTTCCTCGGCAGCACCCTCTGGGACCGCCCGGCCCCCCCCCCGCCTCCGGTGGTCCCAACGGCCAATCTCCCGGCCGCGCAGCGCATCCGCGTGGTCATGGTCAATACCGTGGCGGGCATCGCGGAAGTCTGGCGTAACGATCAGCGGGTCGGGTCCACCCCGTTCCGCATCAACGCTGTCATTGGCGACACCATTTCCCTCCTGCTGCGCCGGGAGGGATTTGAGGACGAGCCGGTGCGGTTCGAGGTGACCGAGGGCCGCTCCGAATACTCGATCGTCATGCGGCCGCGCCGAACCGGCCGCGGCGACGATCGCACACCCGTGCCGATGAATGGAGGAGAGTCGGTGCTCGCCCTGGCCTGGTTTGGGTTGCCCTGGCGCCGCCGGAGGGCGCCCCCTGCCCCGGTGGGAGGGGTCACGGAAGTGATGCTGCCGTTACGCGAAGTGCTCGCGGCAGAGGCCCGCATCATCGTCGGCGTGGCCACCGACCCCGGCTGTGTCCGCCCTGCCAACGAAGACGCCGTGCGGGTGGTGCGGCCGACGGACGAGGGCGTGGAGAGCAACGGGCTGCTGGCGGCGGTGCTCGACGGCATGGGCGGTCACGCGGCGGGGGAGATCGCGAGCGGTCTGGCTGCGGACGAGCTGGCACGCCGATACGCTGATTCGGCCGCAGACCCCGGCGAATCGCTGGCCCGGGCGGTCCGCGCCGCCAACCAGGCGGTCTACTCGGCTGCGCGCCGGAACGCCGCCGTCGCCGGGATGGGCACCACCTGCACGGCGCTCGTGGTGCGCGGTGGGCTGGCCTGGTGTGCCCACGTCGGCGACTCCCGCTGTTACCTCGTGAGGGGGGGAGACATCTTCCTCATGACCGAGGATCACAGCGCGGTGATGGCGCTGGTCCGGGATGGCATCATTTCGCGCGATGAGGCGCGCCAGCATCCCGACAAGAACGTGATCTCGCGTGCGCTCGGCAGTCATAGCGACGTGGAGGTCACCGTCTGGCCCCGGCCATTTGTGGTCCGTCCAGGCGACCAGTTCCTGCTCTGCTCCGATGGCCTGTATGACTTGACCTCGGACGACGAGCTCGGCGCCATCGTGCGGGAGCTGCCGCCCCATTTGGCGTGCGAGCGGCTGGTGGCCCTGGCGCGCGAACGCGGCGCGCCGGACAACGTCAGCGTCGTCATCCTCGCGGTGCCCGAGCCCCGGCGGGACAACGCCCCCCGCGCTACCCGCGAACTTCCGGTGGTGACCGAGTGAGTCTGTCCGGTGTGGTCCTCGGCAAGTACCGGATCCTCGGCCGCCTCGGCGAAGGCGGCATGGGGGCCGTGTATCACGCCCGCGACCAGATGCTCGATCGCGAGGTGGCCATCAAGGTCCTGCGCCCCGACCTGGCCAGCCAGGGCGCCCTGGTGGAACGATTCCGGGCCGAAGCGGTGGCGCTGGCACGTCTGGCGCACCCCCGTATCGGGGCTCTCCACGGCCTGGAGCAGGATGGCACCCAGTTCCTGATGATCATGGAGTATCTGCACGGTGAGACCCTCGAAGCGCTGGTCCTGCGCACCGGGGGTCTCCCCTGGCGACGGGCGGCGGAACTCTGCGCCATGGTCTGCGAGGCGCTCGATCATGCCCACGACCAGGGGGTCGTGCACCGTGACATCAAGCCTGCCAACATCATGCTGACCTCCATCGGAACGATCAAGGTGATGGACTTCGGCATTGCCCGGGTGGCCGGGCAGAGCCGGCAGACCCAGGTGGGTCGCTCCATCGGGACGCCGATGTACATGGCGCCGGAACAGTTGCGGGGCGAAGAGGTGGACGGCCGCGCCGATCTCTATGCGCTCGGGGCGGTCCTCTACGAGCTGATCACCGGCCGGCTCGCCTTCGATGCCGACAGCGACTACTCCCTGATGATGAAGCAGCTGAACGAGCCGCCGCCGGTGCCCAGCACCAGCGTGCCGGGGGTCCCAACCACCCTGGACGCTGTCATCCGGCGCGCGATGGCCAAGCGGGCGGCCGATCGCTACGCCAGCGCTTCCGCGATGCGTGGTGCGCTGGAGCGCCTGGTGCGCGAGACCCCGGTCGAGGCAGCGACTGCCCAGCCGCGTCCGCTGCCCGAAACCCGGCTGGTCAGGGACACGCCGGCCAGCGGGCCGGCGGCAGTGCCCGCGACCCGGCTTGCGCCCGACCATGCTCCGGCCAGCCCGCCCGCCACACGGCTTGCCCCGGACGCTCCGCCCGCGCCGGCTCCCACCCGGCTGGCCGGTGAACCGGCGACGTTGGTCTCGGCGTGGATACGGGATTGGCGCGCCTGGGCCGCTGCCGCTGTCCTCGTACTCGGCGCGGCGCTCGCCATCCGGGCCAACCGCGAGGTGGTGCCGACCGAGACCACGTTGGTGAGCGTACCCCCGGAGGCCGTGGCTCCAGCCCCTCCACCTTTGGAAGCTCCTGCACGGCCGAGTGCGCCGACCCCTGATCCACGGCTCGAGAGGGCTCGACCAATTCCTGTGGAGGGCGCAAAGAAGCCCGCCCCACCGCCGGCCGCGCCCCCACGACAGCCCCTGCCGTCCGAACGCCAGGGGCCGGTCCAGGAGGCCGTCGTCCCCCCGGCGTCTCCCCCGGAGCCAGACGCCAACGCGGAGCGGTCCGCCGTGGGGGCCGCAGTGGCGACCTGGCTGGCGGCGATCGGATCGGGCAGCGGGGCTGGCCTGGCTGGCTTGGCTTCCGAACCCAAGTCCCACGCCGACCTGCTGGAACTGGTTCGGAGCGGGCGTGTCACCATTGCCAGCCAGGAGCCGTCAGCGATCGAGATCACAGGATCTACCGCTTCGGCAACCGTGACCACCATCCTGGCACATCGATCGTCGTTCGGGGCCACCCGGCGCACCGAGGTGCGGTTTGCCCTGGAGCTTGCGGGGGAGGCAACGCGGTGGCGGGTGACGCGGGCCCGCATCCTGGGGTCACCCCGACTGAATTGAGTTCTTGAACGGAGCTTGCCCCATGCTGCCCATCCTTGCTGTGCTGCTATCCGCCGTGGCGGCAGTGCCTGCCCAGGTTCCCGATTCACTGCCCCCTTCCAGGATCCTCGAGGCAGCCCGACTCCGCACCAGCGACGTTGCGCGACTCCGGGCGGAAGCCCTCCGCCGCGATGCGGCCACCGAGGCAAACCTGGCACAATTTGGTGTCCAGCTTCGCGCCGCCAGCGCCGAACTGGATCGGACCACTGCAAGTGTGGCACAGAGCCGGACCACGCAAGAACGGATCGATGCGCTGGCAGAGGTCGCGCCGAGCCTGCTGACCCGGGTGCGCCGCACCGAGGAACGGCTCCTGGCCACCAGCCGGGCCCAGAGCGTGCGCGCCGCCGACCGGGTGGTCCTCATCGAACGGGGGCTCGAGGCGCTCCGGCTCAAGGCCCAGGCGCTCCACCGGACTGCGGTGGCCTTCAACGCCGGGTTTGACCTGGGCGCCTTGGCAAGCCCAGCCAGCTTTCGGGAGTTTGACTCCGCGGTAGGCCGGCTGCGCGGGCTCACCGCCGAGCGCCAGCGCTCCGCCCTGGATCTGGTCATCGGGTGGCTCAAGGACGGGGTGCCCGGGGTCTCCATTGTCGGCTCCATGGCGGGTGTGGTGGTCAATGCGTTCAGCGGGCCGACGGACAACCGACGCTCGGCGGAGCTCAAGCAGGCCGGCGACCGCCTGCTCTGCATCGCCGCCGTCAGTCAGGCGGCGATGGATAGGCTCGGTGGGGTTCGGGCCTCGTCGAGTCGCCTCGAGCAGCTCTCCCTGGAGGTGGAGGAGCGGGCTGCGCAGAGTGGCGTCGGGATGCGGGAGGCGGTCGGCTATCGGACCGGTGAGAGCTTCGAATCGTTCGTGCGACGTACCCACGGCGATCTCGCCGTGGATGAGGCTCGGCAGGGCCTGCCGTTTACGCGGCTGGAACCGGCCATGCTCGGGGTGGCGGCAGCGGCGCGGCTGGAGTACGACCTGTCCCGCTCGAGTGCGGACCTCAGCACCCAGCTTGGGCTGGCGCTGTACGACCCGCCGGTGATCCCGGCGTGTACCGCCGAAACGCAGGAGCTGGTCGGCCGGTATGCCCAGCTGCACGGGGCGGTGCGGGAACTGCAGGAATCACTCGCCGCGCTCGCCTCGGCCGACGACGGCATTGCGGTGTTCGTCCCCCCGCTGCCGGGGCGGTAGGGGCGCGAGCGGTCGGGGAGCCCACCCGGTCTGGACTGTGTCAGCGAGAGCGGAGGGGCGATCAATGGCTTGCGGGCTGGCCGGGTTCAGGCGACCCTTCCGGTACCTCCTTCCAGGCCAATCCATGCCGGTTGATGTCCGGCTTAGCCGGGATATGCGGTTCACCGTCGGCACGCCGACACCACCTTGGAGCATCGCATGCAGAGACTCGTACCGCGTGTGAACCTGCTGGTCGTTGCACTCTTCCTGCTGGCAGGTCCGGTTGCGGCGCAGGGCAACGGCTCGCGTCTGGGGATAACAGCAGGCGTCGCGATGTCGAAACTCAGCGGCGAGGGGTTGGCGGATATCGAGTCGGTCAAGCAGCGGCTCGGCCTGCACCTTGGGGCGTTCGCCGAGTTGGGCCTCAGCCGGATGATGGCCATCCAGCCCGAAGTGGCATACGTGATGCGTGGCACCAAGCTCACCGATGACGGCAACGAGGTGTCCTTCAAGCTGAATTGGCTCGAAGCGGCGGCCCTGCTCAAAGTGGCGTTTCCGGGGAGCGGGTCGGGCGCCAGCAGGCCGTTCCTGTATGCCGGACCAGCCATGGCGTTTCAGATGGGGTGTACCGCCGAAGGGCAGGGCGGGGGGACTGACATTTCGGCCGATTGCGAGGAGTTCGGGGCAGAAATCAGGAAATCCGACCTGGCGGCCATCGTCGGTGGCGGAGTGGATTTCGGTCGACTCTCGATCGGCGCCCGGTACACCCTGGGGCTGTCCGACCTGAATGACGCTGCCGACGGAACAGCTGCCGATGCCGCCAAGAGCCGTTCGCTGTCGATCCTGTTGGGTTACGCCCTGCGTCTCAACGGGCGCTAGGCCCGGGGGGAATCAGGACAGGGGAAGCGGACTGCGGGTACACCAGGGACGGGGGCCGAGCGGCCCCCGTTCGTGTCTCAACCGTCGAGCTCCCCTTGCAGCGCCCGGGCGATGATGTCGTGGGCCGCGTGAGTGTCATAGCCGCCCTCGGCAAGGCGGTGCGTGACCGCGGCCAGCCGGTCGGCCGATATGGTGCCGGCGGGAATGTCCGCACCAGCGGCCAGGCGAATCGCCTCGGCCGAAAGCTCCACACTGTCCGAGACCGGCTCCGAGCCGGAGTCGATGCCCGCCACCGCGCGGGCCGGGGGCGGCGTGTCGGGGCGTCCCGACTGGTCGGGACGGCGCACCGAGGGATCGGGGACCCCTGGGGTGTTGAGTGGATCAATCGCCATCATGACCTCCTGAAGGACAGGCGCCTGCCCGCGAACGATATCCTTGCCCCCGGTCCATCGCCAACCCACCTGTTATCGGTCGGTGGCCCCAATTCCTGAGGCACTACCCCATCCGGTCCACGATCAGCGGCTGGCCGGGCAACTCGCGGCGGTACTGCTGGCCCACCATCGATTCCAGCCGGCGCCCCACCCCCTCCAGGTCCTTGGAGATGTCGTGCGCCGCCGATTCCATCTGCCGGGCCAGCGAGAGCGAGTCATCGCTGGCCACTTTGCGGGCCTTGTGCACCTCGGATTCCAGGGCGGGATCCCAAAGATGCTGCACCGCCACCTGTTCTCGCTGTGCCGCGGACCGGAGCGACATCAGGATCATGTCGCGCGCCGCCACCGCATCGGCAATATCGGTGGTCTCCCGCGCAAAGGCGCCGAGCAGACCGGCGTCCTCCATCCGGAGGACCGCCCGCTGGGCCTCGATGACGTGTCGGAACCGCGCCAGGTCGGCCAGTTGCGCCCGCAAGAGCGCCTCGGCGTCCTCCACGGCGGCGTTGTTCACGCGGCGCTCGAGGTACTGGTCACCTGGCTGGCGGCGGCTCCCCACGCCTCGTGCAGTTCGGACACGATCCGGATCACCTGGTCCAGGCGCGCCAGCTCGGGACGGGAATGGATCGTTGCCACCTGGGTCAGCATCCACGAATAGAGATCAGAAAGCCGGCGGGCGAGCTCGCCGCCTCGCTCCCGGTCGAGCGAGACCATCAACTCCCGGACGATTTCCTCGGCGTGGAGGAGCCGTTCGGTGCGGGACTCGATCTGGCCGAGTTCCATCTGATGCCGGGCTTGGCGAAGGGCTGCCAGGAGCTGGGTGTACAGCGCCACCAGCCGGCGGGCCGGGGGCATCGCCATGACTTCCATCTCGCGGTACCGGTCCATCGATCCATAGCTCATAGTCTTACTGGTCCTTGTTCTGGGCGGTCAGGCTGAGGAGGGAATTGGACTGACGCTGGAGGCGCGCGATAGCAGACTCCATCTGCAGGAAGTTCCGGAGCAGCACCGCACGGCGCCGCTCGAGCTGGGAGTCGATCGTCAGGATCCGGGACTGGAGGCGGTTGGCCTGTATTTCCATCTGTGACTGCTTGGCGTCGAGCATGCCATTGCCTGAGGTCAGGAAGGCGTCCATCAGGCGCTCCACTCTGGCCCCCGTCCCCACTGACACGGACACATCCCCGGCCACGCCTGCCGCTGTGCCGGTGTACAGCACCGAGATCCCTGCCGCGGTCGTGCCGGCATCGCCGACCAGCACCCGGCCGTTGCCGGTGGCGGCTTCGCCACCAATGGTGCCCACCACATTGGTCCCGAAGGCGGTGGTCGGGGCGCTGAACAGCTCGCTCCCCCCGTCGCCCGTTCCCGTAACGGCAATTTGAATCCCGGCCAGCATCCCGAAATCGGTGGTGGCCAGTTCTATCTGGTTGCCGTTCGTGATGGCGGTGATGGCGATCCCCGCGCCATCAAACGCTGCCTGTACCGCCGCGGCAATCTGGGCGGAAGTCATGCCGGAGGTCAGGATCACGTTCACTGACTGGCCGGACCGGGTATCGGCTACCGTCAAGGTGTCCGGGGTCCCACCATCGTCGTAGGTGCCGTTGAACCCCGTGCTGGCAATGCTGGCGCGGGTGGCGGGGATGGCGATATCCACCGAAAAAGTCCCACCGGTGGGATTCCCGCCGCTGGACACTACGCTCAGGTCCGCACCGGTGGCGCTGAACTGCTCGGTAAAGAGGGTGCGCAGGTCGTTGTACCGTCCGGAGAAACTGGCATCAAACCCCGCCGCATCGAGGCTGAGCTTGCCGTTCCGGTCCAGCGAGAGCCCGGCCTTCGCCACGGTGGCCAGGTCGGCGGCAGCGCCGCCGACGGCACTCAGCAGCACGCCCGGCAGCGCCGACCGCGCGGTGCGCAGGATCGAGTCGCCGTAGAGCGCCGGACGCGAGCTGGTAACGGTGCCCTGCTCCTGGATGAATGTCACCACGGCGTTGTAGCCATCGACGAACTGCTGCATCGCGTCGCGAGCGGCATCGCCAAAGCGACCGATCTCGATGACGGTGCTGGCGCCGACTTCCTCGCTCACCAGCGACATCGTCACCCCGGTGATCGCATCCGTGATCACATTCGAGGTGCGGGTCATGGCAATGCCATCGATGGCAAAGCTCGCATCGGCCCCACCGGTGACGATCGCTCCGGCCAGTTTGGCGCCGCCGCCATCGAGGAATCCGAGATCCTGCATCACCGTGCCGCTGGACTCCGCCAGCGCAGTGCCGGCAGCGCCGGTGGCGTTGCTGGTCAGGATCAGTCGGTGGTCGGTGCCCGAGACGGACAGGATCGTGGCGCTGACGCCGGTCGGGGTGGCGCCGGAATTGAGGGCGTTGATCCGATCCCGGATCGCCACCATCGAGTCGGTGCTGGTCACCACCACGTCCTGACCGTTGATGCTGAAGGTCCCGGCCATGCCGAGCGCGGTGGCGAAATCGGCCTGCCCGGTGCCCGCCAGCTTCTCGGCGCGGGCCAGGGTGCTGACGGTCAGGGTAAAGGAGCCGGGGGTGGCCGATGGCGCGGTGACCACATTGGCGAGCGCGCGGCTACCGGTCAGGACGGTGGTGGTGGCGCTGGTGGCGTCGAACGCGGAACCGGTGCGGAGGGTGCGCGCGGCGGTGCGAACGGTGTCGAGCAGCCTGCGGTAACTGGCGAGGGCGGTGGTCTTCTTCTGGAGCGCCAGGATGTCGGCTTGCATCCGGTCCGCCGGAATGCGCGCCTGGGCGATGATCGCGTCCACGAGATCGCGGGAATTGAATCCCGTGATCAGGCCCTGGACGGAAGAGAGTGGTGCGGTCATCGTGACATCTTCCTCGGAGGAGTTGGTGGGGGGCCGTCACGGGGACGGCCCCTTCACCGGGTCTTGGACTAACGGAGCAGCGACAGCACGCTGGCGGCCGAGGAGTTGGCCTGGGCCAGCATCGCCATGCCCGCCTGCTGCAGGATCTGGAACTTGGTGAACATGGTGCTCTCCATTGCCATGTCGGCGTCACGGATCGTGGACTCGGCTGCGAGCACGTTCTGGGTGACGGTGGCGACGTTGGCGGAGGCGAACTCCATCCGGCTCTGCGCGGCGCCGATGGTGCCGATCGCCGTGTTGGCGTTGTTGATCGCCGTGTCCAGGCCGGCCAGCGCCGCCTGGGCATTGGCTGCGCTCAGCACGTCCAGCGTGGCGACATTCAGGCCGCTCGCTGCGGTGGTCAGGTTGATCTGGTTGAGCGACACCAGGTCGTTCGCGGCGTAGCTGCCCGAAGACGAGACCATGAAGCTCACCGTGTTGCCGGCGATCGTGATGGTCTGGGTGTCGACGGCGTTCACAACGTATCCGGCCGCGTTGGTCACCGTGATGCCCAGGCGGTCGAAGTTGTAGGTGCCCGCACCGGCCGGCATCGCCAGCGTCTGGGTCACCTGCCCGGCGCCCGCGGCGGAGCTCAACGTGGCAACGCCCGCTGCGGATGCGAAGGTGTACACCCCGGAGACGGCGCCATTGAGGGCCACCTGGCCGGTGTACGTCGCCGCGGACACCGCGTTGCCGAGGGTGCCGTTGACCAGCGCGGAGCCCTGGTACTGCGTGGTGGCGGCGATCCGGCCGATTTCCGCCTTCAGCGTCTGGAACTCCGCGTCCAGTTTGGTCCGTTCGGTGCCGATCGAGGCCGAGTTCGAGGCCGAGGCGAGCTCCTTCATCCGATCCAGGATGCCGCTGATCGTGTTGACCGCGCCGTCCGCGATCTGGAGCATCGAGATGCCCTGCGCCGCGTTGCGGGAGGCCTGCTGGAGGCTGCGGACTTCGGCGCGCAACTTGTTCGCGATTGCCAGGCCGGCGGCGTCGTCGCCCGACCGGTTGATGCGGAAGCCCGAGGAGAGCTTGGCAATCTGCTTGTCGAGTCCGGCGCTCGACACCTGCACGTTCCGGAAAGCCGAGTTTGCTGCGATGTTCGTGACAATGCTGGCCATGGCCTGTTACTCCCTTAACAGTGATGACGGAGCGTCCGTGCTCCGCAAACGAGCCGGCGGTTCGAAGTAACCGCCGGATCGTTGTTATCGGCCTGGGCTGGAAAAACCTGAGGGGACAAACCCGGCGAGAGCCGGGGTCCAAACCGGGGGGAGAGGTTACAGGTTCAGGAGGTTGACCGGTTCCACAGTGGACAGCCTCGAGTCCGAGGCTATCCACTGTACTCCCAGGCGGTTATCGGGATTCAGGATGAGCGGTGCCCGCAGGTTGGCAGTGCAGTGTTCCGGGGTATCGCCCAGGGTAATGATGGCCCAGGCCCCTGGGGTCCCTTCCCAGGCCGCCGCGACAATCCGGTGCGGCTCCGCGACCAGGAAGGCCAGCGAGCCGACTTCGGCAGACTGGAGCCACCCGAGCCCGTCCCGGATCGGGAGCAGGGCAAACCGGTCCAGTCCGTCAAAGCCGGGAAGCCCGCGGGGGAAGGTGAAGATGTCGCTGGCCGGAATCTCGAGCTCGCCGAACCGCAGGGTGCTCAAGCGGATCGGCGCGGGTTTGGAAAGCGTTGCCGTCACCGGAGGTACCCCGCCAGCGAGAGGGTGAGGGTGCGTGAAGTGGCCAGGTATGCCGCTTCCAGCGCCGTTTGTGCCGAGGTGAGCTTGAGGATGGCCTCTTCCAGCGGAACATCGGCCACGGCGGAACGCCGCGCCACCAGGCTGTCCGTCCGGGTCGTAAGCATGGCGAGCGTCAACTCGAGCGAGCGATCCCGGCCACCCACCTCGGCCAGAACCGCCTGGGTGGCGTCAAAGGCGCCATCCAGCGTGCTCATGCTGGCCAGGATGGCCGCCGAATCGTCTGCCATCAGGGCAGTTTCCAGGGCATCCAGGGCGGCGATGACGCCGGTATTTATCAGCATCTCCTCACCGCTGTGGACCGTGTCGATCAGTTGTCCCGGGCCGAGCTCACTCTTGCGACTGGTCGGTGTACCGACGTAGCTCCCATTGGCCTGAAACGGAGGGGTCCCGGTTGCCAGCCCGCCAAAGAGGAACTCACCGCCCTGGCTGGTGTTCCCGAGGGCAATGACCTGAGCCTGCAATTGGCGAATTTCCGCTGCGGTCACCGCGCGCGTAGCGGTGCTGGCGGTGCTTCCTGCCTCCGCAGTGGCCAGTTGCCGGGCGCGGGTCAAGATGTCGGTCACCTGTTGGAGTACGGCCTCTTCGCTCTCGATCTTGTGGCGGGCGCCCTCGGCGTTCCGCTGAAATTGGCCGATGGAGCGCAAGGAACTGTCGAGATCGACGATCTGCCGGCCAGCCACCGGATCCTCCGAGAGTCGCGCCACCCGCCGACCGGTGACGGCCTGCTGCGTGGCCCGCGCCACCGCCTCACTGCCGGCCGAAAGCTGGCGCAGGAGGGTGAGTTGCCGATGGCCATCTGACACCCGCATGGATCACTCGTTTGCCGGAACGGGGCAGGCCACGCCCGATTCGTGGGTTGTGCGACCCCCAGGGATGCTTTGAGGGGCCGTGAGGAGAGGTCGAGGTTCACCTGTTATCGGCAGCAACCGCAAAACCTTAACCGTGGTTTTCCACACAACCTTTACCCCTCTTGTTGAAAAAATTCGAATACGTGTGTACATTGTTGATAAGATGACGATCTAGTTCTTACTGTCTAGCCCCTCTCACCTCTCACCTCTCA
>JAWXBA010000243.1:0-3585 GCA_034439775.1 Gemmatimonadota bacterium
CCGTCGGTGACCGAATCGATGTGCGACCCGATGATGATGGGCGGGAGTGATCGATCGCGCCCTGCCATCCGCCCGATGATGTTGCCGGCGGCGTCGATGCGGGGCGCCAGCCCCGCCTCGCGGAAGAGGTCGAGCGCAAAGGCCCGGCCGGCCAGGTCTGCCTCGGAGTAGCCGACCCGGTTGATGCCGCCGGCGGTGCGGCCTACCGCATCAAAGCGCGACAACCAACTGTTGAGCCGGGCGCCGTTGACCTGGAGCGGAGCGCGCCGGGGCGGGCGCACCACCAAGGGGATGGCCGCAAGGGACGCGGCATGACCAATGAACCGACGTCGTCTCATCAGAGCTCCGCTACCAGCGGGTTGACCACGGTCAGAAACGAGAACTGGTGAAAATCGGTATCGGCGGTCCGGATCTCCGCCACCCCGTGCTCGCGCATGAGCGCCGCTGTGTGCAGGTCATGGACAATGTTGCCGCGCAAGCGCGGATGGCGAACCGTCACGTCGTCCAGGACGGCCAGGTGCCGCTCGGTCGGCATCAGCAGGCCCGCCGACCGGCTGGCCAGGAGGATGCCGATCCACTCCCGGGCACGCTGCAGGTCGAGCGGATTGGCAAAGACTTTCGGGTGCGTGCTGACTCGCAGGAACTCATAGACGATCCCCCAGGTCAGGAACCAGGAGCGATCTCCCTTTCGCCACTCCTCGAGCAGTACCCGGGCGCGCGCGTGGTCGGCGGAATCCGGGTTGACGGCGTAGAGCAGCAGGTTGGTGTCCACCACAAACACCTAGATCCCCTCCATCGCCTGAAAGAGGGCATCGCGATCAGCGATATCCACCTGTGGCCGGCCCATGGACCAGGCCGGCAGAGGCGGCAATTCCGCTTCGGCCACTGGCTCCAGCCCCCGCCGGAGCGCCTCGGCGACGACCGCAGAGAGAGTGGATCCCCGGTCGGCGGCCCGCCGCTTCAGCTCCACCACCAGGCTATCTGGAAGAATAAGCGTAGTCTTCATATGGAAAAGCGTACCATTAGTACGGTAATGTGTCAAGTCGTTGGAAAACAACACTTTGGGCGGATTCAGGGAAGAAGCGTCCGCCCAATCGCGTCCCAGATGAACGGCTGCGTCGACATCGTCTGGCCCCGGTACTGGGGACGGAACCCAAAGAGTACTGCCCTCCCCTTTCCTACCGTCACCTCGACCAATGCCGCCTTGCCATTGAGCTTGTCCCCACCCAGCAACCACCCGGAGCGCAGCGGATCGCCGGTGGCCTGATAGCGCGCCACTATTTTGGCCCGGCTGGGATCGGTGACCTCGAAGGTCGGGCTGTTCTCGAACCAGACGGTCGGCACTGGGGCGGTCAGCCCGGCCGCGATCGGGTGACTGCGATCGACCTCAATGCCCAGCAAGGAGCCGGGAGCGTACAACTCGGTGCGGCCGATTCCGGCAGTGAAATTGCGCACCGGCAGGTCGAGGACTTCAATGCCGTAGTCGCTGGCATCATTGAAGAAGAGGATCGTCCCTCCGCCCTCCACGAACGCCTTGAGCGCCGCGGCGCCTTCCTGACCCAGCCCGCCCTGGAGAGAATCCGGAGCGGTGCGGCCCAGCCCGCGGGCAATCTGCCCCGCAGACTGGTCTGGCATGATGATGACATCGTAACGACTGCCAAGGTTGCCGGCGCGCACTTCCTTGTCGTGGAGCGAGGTGTAGCGAATCCGGTTGGCGTCGAACATCCACCGGGTCCACCCCTCGTCCATCGAGGCCGACCAGCTCTTGTAGATGCCGATCCGCTTTCCCGCCCCGTCGCTCAGGCCGGCCACGGTGTACTTCGGCTCTGCCACTGCCGCGATCGGTGCGCTGGCCGCGGGCGCAGCCCCACGGACCGCCGCCACCTCCACGCCGAACAACAGCGGCAGCGTATGCGCCGTGACATCATACGGCGCCTTGGGAGGGCCGCCGGGATACTCGCGCAGATTCGGATACTGTTGCCATTCGAGCAGCGCGTTGGCATAGCTGCCGAACATCTGGCGCACCGGGACGAGGTAACTCCCGGCGGGATAGGTCCTACCGACCACCGTGACCGGTTCCCGCGTCTCGTGCACCTCGACCTGGCCATGCTGCAGCGTCCAGATCAGCCGCTGCAGCGCCTGCATGTCGCCCTGGGCCTTGGGAATCACGTACGCGCTGGGAACATCGTTACCCGGACGCCAGGGATGGTCGGCGGCCAGCGCCCGGTCGCCCAATGCAGCGTAACTGGTGAGCCAGCCGGTGCGGTCGCGGGCCGCCTCCACCAGCAGCGCCCAGCTGGCGCTGCTCTGGTACTCCACGATGTCACCAATCCCCCAGCGCCCACCGAGCCACGGCGCCGGGAAGTTCCAGCTCGCCACCTTGGCGTCGTAGCCACGCGCCGTGCCCAACTGCGCAAAGGTCATTTCCACCGGCGAAGCGAGCCGCGCACTGGCGGTCTCGGTCAGGATCCGGATGCCCCGATGATTCAGCGAATACTGCCGCGCCGGCGACCACTGGTCGTACGAGGCGTTGGTGGCCACGCCGAGCTTGCCGTCGGCGGTCATCCGCCAAGCCATCGCCAGGCCCATGCTGTTGGTGCCGGCGGTCAGGATCGGATCGATGTTCGGCTCGATCGGATCCATATAGGGCGGAATGAAGATCCGGCCGGAGTTGCCACCCTGCTGATGGATGTCGTTGACGATCTGCGGATTCCACGGCGTGTACAGCGAATCGACGGTGTAACGGGTCTCCGGCTGGGTAAAGGCGTACCAGTCCCGGTTATTGTCGTGCCCGGTGTAGTAGTGGTACAGCACCGGTGGCCCACTCCCCTCGGCGGGGGTGTCGAGAGTGGAGCGGTACCAGTCCCCCACGATGTCCACGCCATCCGGATTCTGGGACGGCACCAGCATGACAATGGTGTTGGCGAGGATCGAGCGCGCTTCGGCGGTTTCGGCCCGGGCCAGCCGGTCGGCCAGGACGAACGGCGTCAGGAAACCGCCAACCTCCGTGGAGTGAATGCTGGAGGTGATCAGGATGACGTTCTTGCCGTCGCGGATCAGCTGCTCCAGCTCCCCGGCTGCGCGGAGCCGCGGATCGGCCAGCTTGCGCTGGATGGTGCGATAGCGTTCAAGATTGGCCAGGGTGGAGGAATCCGCGATGTACGCCACCAGAAATGGTCGGCCGAGCACAGTCTTGCCTAGGGTGCGGACCGACACCCGTGGACTGGCGGCGTCGAGTCGGGTGAAATAGTCGATAACCTGCTGCCAGGTGGGCAGCTGGCGATCGGCGCCGGGAACAAACCCGAGGACTGACTCGGGCGACGGGATCGGGCGGGTCTGCGCCGTTACGACGGGGGCGCCGAGCGCCAGGAGGGCCAGTGCGGCCAGCAAGCGGGGCATGGGGTGCCTTCTGTGGGTGCGGGAATGCGTCAACAGGATAGTACCGGCTGGCTGGAAACGGCGCCAGAACTGGCACCTTGGTCCACCCATCGGGAGGCGCAGCCACCTCCGGGCACTGCGTTCGCACCAGCGGGATTCGGGTGCCTGGCGCTCGGCCTGCGGCCCTTCGCGCCCTGCAGTTCGCGC
>JAWXBA010000244.1:0-4261 GCA_034439775.1 Gemmatimonadota bacterium
CAGGGGGCTTGCGAGGCGCGATCGATAGCTGTACCGTACTACGATCACGTCATCGATGAGGGCTTGATGTCGATTGTTACCGTATCCCCCAAATTCCAAGTGGTGATCCCGCTTGCTATCCGCGAGGCCATGGGGCTGCAGCCGGGGCAGAAAGTGCAGGCCCTGCAATACCAGAACCGGATTGAATTCATTCCCGTGCGCCCCATGCGGGCAATGCGTGGCTTCCTCAAGGGCATCGACACCACTGTCCCGCGCGACCGAGATCGGGTGTGAACGTCGTCGATTCGTCAGCCTGGCTCGAATATTTTGCGGCCGGGCCACACGCGGGGCGGTTTGCCAGGGTCATCGAGGCACCTGAGGAACTCTTGGTCCCGTCGATCGTCCTCCTTGAAGTCACCCGCCGAGTGATGCAGCAGCGCGGGGAGGACGCCGCGCTCCAGGCAGCCGCCTTGCTGCACCAGGGCGAGATCGTGCCGTTGGACAGCGGACTGGCGCTCGCGGCGGCGAAGCTTGGCGTGGAGAACAAGTTGCCCTTGGCGGACAGCATCATATTCGCGACCGCGCAACAGTTCAGCGCGACCCTGTGGACCATGAATTCCGATTTCGAGGGGCTCCCAAACGTCCGCTATGTGGCCAAGGGGAAATAGGGGCCGGCTGACACGCGCTTGCTGCGGTCGGGGCCCCACGTGGTCGACCTCGACACCGACCACCTCGCCCCCTGGACCGCGATCACCCTTACCTTCCACTGGTCCCTCGATGACTCGTGGCAGGGCAGCGACTCCACCGTCCCGGTCGTGCCCCCCGAGCCAGCCCCAGACACGGACGTGCCATGACAGCTCAGCCACGCTCCGATGCACTCGTGTTCCTCGGGGCCACCGGTGACCTCGCCTACAAGAAGATCTTCCCGGCCCTGCAGGCGATGATTCGGCGCGGCCACCTCGACGCGCCGATCATCGGCGTGGCGCGGCCCGGCTGGTCTCTCGAACGGCTGCGCGAACGTGCCCGCGCCTCCATCGAGGAGCACGGCGGGGGTGTGGACGAGGCGGCGTTCGCGAAGCTGGCTGGGCTCCTCCAGTACGTGGCCGGCGACTACCACGAGCGCACCACCTTCGACGCGCTGCGCACGGCGCTCGACGGCGCCTCGGCCCCGATCCACTACCTCGCCATTCCGCCCAGCATGTTCCCCGTCGTTGTCCAGCACCTGGGCGACTCCGGCTGCGCCGCCAACGCCCGGGTCATCGTGGAGAAGCCGTTCGGGCGCGACCTCGCCTCCGCCCGCGCGCTGAGCGACACGATCCACACCGTCTTCGACGAGTCGGCGGTGTTCCGGATCGACCACTACCTCGGCAAGGAGGCGGTGCAGAACCTGCTCGTCTTCCGTTTCGCAAACACATTCCTCGAGCCGATCTGGAACCGTCACTATGTCGAGAGCGTGCAGATCACGATGGCGGAGTCCTTCGGCGTTGAAGGGCGTGGCGGGTTCTACGAGGAGGCCGGGGCGATCCGTGACGTGGTGCAGAACCACCTGATGCAGGTCGTCGGCTTCCTGGCGATGGAGCCGCCCGCCACCAGCTACACCGACGCGATCCGCGACGAGCTGGTGAAGGTGTTCCGCCAGATCCGTCCGCTGGTGCCTGGCGATGTGGTGCGCGGCCAGTTCGTGGGCTACCGCGAGGAGGCGGGCGTGGCGTCGGACTCGACCGTCGAGACCTATGCCGCCCTCCGGCTGGTGGTCGACTCATGGCGCTGGGACGGGGTGCCGTTCTTCATCCGTGCCGGGAAGTCGCTACCGCTCACCGCCACCGAGGTGCGGGTCGAGCTCAAGCGGCCACCCCTCACGACCCTCGCCCCCGGCTCAGGCAACTACCTCCGCTTCCGCCTCACCCCCGACCTCTCGATCGGCCTTGGCGCCCTGATCAAGCAGCCCGGTGAGGCGATGATCGGCGAGCCGACCGAGCTCACCCTCGTCGAGCGAACGGTCTGCGACGAGATGAGTGCCTACGAACGGCTCCTCGGCGACGCCATGGTCGGCGACCAGACGCTGTTTGCCCGGCAGGACGCGGTCGAGGCGGCGTGGTCGGTGGTTGACCAGGTGCTCGGCGATGCCACGCCGCTCCACCCCTACCAGCCCGGCACCTGGGGCCCGGCGGAGGCCGACCGGCTCACCGCCGACGTCGGGGGGTGGGACGATCCTGGTGTACTGGCATGAACGTGCTGGCGATCGACATCGGCGGTTTCCGCCTCTGGCAGGACCCGTCGCCACCCCGTGAGGAACGATGACACTCGGCATGATCGGCCTGGGGCGCATGGGCGCCAACATGGTTCGCCGTCTCGCTCGCGCCAACCTGCACTGCGTCGTGTACGATCGGGCGACCGACGCGGTCGAGGCGCTGGCGGCGGAGGGGTCCACTGGAGCCAGCTCGGTCGCGGACCTGGTGGCAAAGCTTCCCACCCCGCGCGCCGTCTGGCTGATGGTGCCGGCCGGGGTGGTCGATCTGGTGGTCGACGAGCTCGCCCCACTGCTCGAGGCCGGTGACACCATCATTGACGGGGGCAACTCGTACTACGTCGATGATATCCGACGCGCCAAGATGCTCGCGACCCGCAACATCCACTATGTCGACGTCGGCACCAGTGGCGGCGTCTGGGGCCTCGAACGCGGCTACTGCCAGATGATCGGCGGCGAACCCGAACCGGTGGCCCGGCTGGAGCCGGTGTTCGCCGCGCTGGCCCCACCAATCACCGCCGCCGAGCGACTGCCGGGGCGCGATGTGAAGCCAGGAACGGCGGAGCACGGCTACCTGCACTGCGGGCAAGCCGGCGCCGGGCACTTCGTCAAGATGGTCCACAACGGCATCGAGTACGGCATCATGGCGGCGTACGCCGAGGGGTTCAACATCCTCAAGCATGCCAACGTCGGTCGACAGGCGCAGGGGCACGACGCCGAGACGACGCCGATGCGCGATCCAGAGCACTACCAGTACGACCTCAATGTCGCCGACATCGCGGAGGTCTGGCGCCGCGGCAGCGTGGTCGCCTCCTGGCTGCTCGATCTGACCGCCGGTGCCCTGCTCGAGCAGCCCGACCTCGAGGGGTACGCCGGTCGGGTCTCCGATTCAGGCGAGGGGCGTTGGACCATCCGGGCGGCAATCGATGCGTCGGTCCCCGCCCCGGTGCTGAGCGCGGCACTCTATCAGCGATTCTCCTCGCGCGGCGAGGCCGACTACGCCGACAAGCTGCTTTCCGCCATGCGGCACGCCTTTGGCGGGCACCAGGAGAAGTCGTGAGGCCGGCCCGCTGAGCACCTTGCCGGTGGAGGTGCTGCCCGATCCGGAGACGCTGGCGCTCCGGGCCGCCGCCGTGATCGCCCAGGCGGCACGGGAGGCGGTGGAAGCTCGCGGCCGGTTCGTCCTCGCGGTGAGCGGCGGTGGCACCCCGATGCGGATGTTCGAGATGCTGGCCGAGGCGGACGTGCCGTGGGAGCAGGTTGAGCTGTTCCAGGTCGATGAACGGGTGGCCCCCGAGGGAGACCCCGGGCGCAACCTCACCCAGCTGCGGGGCTGCCTGCTCGACCGGCTGCCGATGCTTCCGGCCGTCTACCCGATGCCGGTCGAGATGCCTGACCTCGATGCGGCGGCCAGCCGCTACGGTCATGCGCTGCATCGTCAGGCCGGCACCCCACCGGTGCTCGACCTGGTCCACCTCGGCCTCGGCGACGACGGCCACACTGCGTCGCTGCTGCCCGGTGACCCGGCGCTGGAGGCGACCGGGGACGTTGCCGTGACCGGGAGCTATCGCGGCCACCGGCGGATGACCCTTACCTATCCCGTGCTCAATCGGGCCCGCGCGATCCTCTGGGTGGTGGCCGGCGCCGGAAAGGCCGGGGCGTTGGCGCGGTTGATCGCGGGTGACCCGGGCATCCCGGCCGGCCGCGTCGCGACCGGCCAGGCGCGTGTGTTGGCGGATCGAGCGGCAGCCGGCTGATTCTCGCCGCCACTTCATCGGCGAGGTACTCGCAAGTCCCTCCTGCAGCCAGCCTCGTCTGCCCGCCACGGGGACGGTGGCGATGGCTGGGGAGCACTTGATGAAGGGCCGGACCTTATGGAGTACCAGCGGCCGGTTTGCCTGGAGGACGGCGGTATCCCACCGGCAATGGCTGATCCGCAACCTCATGCAACCCGGGGGATCGGTCCGGGTGCGGGGGCCCGCCGGTCAGCCGCTTGGCCGAGGACATGAGGAGCTGACGGGGTACGGGAAGGGG
>JAWXBA010000245.1:0-10474 GCA_034439775.1 Gemmatimonadota bacterium
ATCCGGGGCAAGGATCCGATGCGGGACGGCCATTGCACTGACCGGCGCGGAAGGGTCACCCACCGTGCCGCAGTCGTCCGAGAACGCGTTGTGATCCATCGTCACCGCGCCGGTCAGTGCAATGGCCGTCCCGCATCGGATCCTTGCCCCGGATGCCATGGTGATGCTCTCCTGCGCCACAAGATTCCCCAGAAACCTCGTGCCCGATCCGAGCATCGCGGAGCTGCCGACTTGCCAGAACACACCACCGCCAGGAACGCCATTCAGGGCCGACACCGTCGAACCGCTGGCGGCCGTCAGCGTGCCGAAGATCTGAAAGACGAACACCGCGTTGGGGTCGCCGAGGAAGTCCAGCTGGAGCTTTCCGGTCAGCTGCGACGAGGAGGTGAAACGGTATACCCCCGGCAACAGCGTCCGCCCTCCCAAGTCCGACCCGGACAGGTCCGTAAAGGGGCTGTACCCGGCGAAGCGATGGAATACGCTGGTCGCATTCGTCTTGGTCACCATCGCAGCCCCAGGCACCCCGAACTGCTGGGCGGTTCCGAACGGAGGGACGCCTCCCTGGGCAAACAAGGGCGAGCTCAACGGCATCGAGGGAAGTGTTGCAGCCAGCATCGTGAGACACAGTCTTCGCATGCGGTACTCCGGCTCCTGAGGACATGGACGCGGCGCGCCCATCGAGTGCCTCAAGGTTACTGCCGCAGAGCAGGGTACCCAATCGATCAGAAGCATGGATTACGGACCAGATCCGATGGATTGAGGACCAGATCCAAGGGTCTACTGAGGCGGCTCTGGCCTATCGCCCATGGGGCCGTCGGCGTCCATTCTGGCGGGACCCTGGGAACCTGCCAGATCGGGATTCATCCCCCGACCACCATCAGCCCACCCGGCCTACCCGCCGATTCGGACCAGAGTGGCCCACCCGTCGGGGTCGAGGCTCGCCCCACCGACCAGGACCCCGTCCACCTCGTCCTCCGCGAGCAGGACCGCCGCGTTTCCCAGGTTCACGGAGCCGCCGTAGAGGATGCGGCCATTTCGAGCTCCCCGCTCCGCAAGCTCCGCACGCAGCACCCGATGCACCGTCGCCGCATCCTCCGGGGTGGCGTTGCGACCAGTCCCGATGGCCCAGACGGGTTCGTAGGCCACCACAACCCGCGCCACGTCTGCCGACTCCAGCCCCTCGAGCGCGGCCGCCAGCTGGCGGAGAACCACAGCCTCGGTGGCCTTCCGCTCGCGTTCGTCGAGCGTTTCCCCGACACAGAGAATCGGCGTCAATCCACCCGCGAGTACGGCCCTGATCTTTCGGGCCGACTCCACCTCGGTCTCGCCGAACACGTGCCGGCGCTCGGAATGCCCTACCAGCGCCATCGTAGCGCCCGCCTCGGCGACGAGGGGGACCGAAACAGCCCCGGTATATGCGCCGCGTGGTTCCCAGTGGACATCCTGGGCCCCGACCTGGATGCGCGGCTCGCCCTCGAATGCGATCGCGACGGCCTCCAGCGACACCGCAGATGGGAAGAAGGCCAGGTCGTGCCGATACCCAGCCGGGAGCAGTTCCCGAAACCGCGTTGCGTACCGCCGGGCCTCGGTAGGCCCGATGTGCATCTTCCAGTTGGCCGCAAAAAGGAGGGTTCGCATCAGGCGTTGTCCAGTGCCGCCACACCCGGAAGCGTGCGGCCTTCAAGGAACTCGAGTGCCGCGCCCCCACCGGTGGAGACGTGGCTTACCTGGTCGCTGAGTCCGGCCTTGGCTATGGCGGCGGCCGAGTCGCCCCCGCCGATCACGGTCACAGCGCCGCGCCGGGTGGCTGCGGCCATCGTCAGGGCGATCCCAAGGGTGCCCTGGTCAAAGGGCGGGGTCTCAAAGACTCCCATCGGGCCATTCCAGATGACGGTGCCGGCGGCAAGGATCTCCGCGCCAAACATCTTGACCGTCCGGGGGTCGATGTCAAAGATGGACCACCCCGGCGGCACCCTGTCCCGCCGGACCACTTGGGTGGTGACCCCGGGCGCGAGCATCGGGCCCACCATGGCGCCCACCGGCAGCATGAGCTTGTCGCCGGCGCGCTGCAGCAACGCCGCGGCCATCTCGATCCGGTCGTCCTCCACCAGTGAGTTGCCCACCTCGAGTCCCATCGCCTTGAAGAAGGTGCAGGCCATCGCCCCACCGATCAGGATCCGGTCGACCTTGGGGAGCAGCGCCTCGATCAGGTCGATCTTGCCGGAGATCTTGGCCCCGCCGAGCACCGCCACGAACGGCCGCTTCGGGTGGTCGAGCGCCTGGCCCAGGAACCGCAGTTCCTTTTCCATCAGGAAGCCGGACACCGCCGGCTTGAGCAGGTGCGCCACCGCCTCGGTACTGGCGTGCGCCCGGTGCGCCGAGCCGAAGGCGTCATTGACATAGAGGTCACCCAGCGCGGCTAGCCGCTGCGCAAACGCCGGGTCGTTGGCCTCTTCGCCGGGATGGAAGCGGGTGTTCTCCAACACCGCCACCGAGCCGCGCGGCATCCGGCGGGTGCTGGCGATGGCGCCGTCGTCGAGCGATTCCAGGAAGAGGATCGGCGCGCCAAGAATCAGCTCGAGGCGATCCACCACCGGCCGGAGTGAAAACGCCGGGTCGGGCGTGCCCTTTGGCCGGCCGAAGTGGGAGCAGAGCACCACTCGGGCGCCGTGCTCACGCAGGTGGGCAATCGTCGGCAACGCGGCCCGGATTCGGGTGTCGTCGGTAACCTGCCCGTCCTTGACCGGGCAATTGAAATCCACCCGGACCAGGGCACGCTGCCCGTCCAGACGTACCGCCTCGAGGTCGGCGAGCGAGCGCTTGGTCAAGCGCGGCAGCTCATGTACTTGAGCAGGTCCACGCAGCGCGCCGAGTAGCCCATCTCGTTGTCGTACCACGACGAGACGTGGACCATCGTCCCCTCGAGGACGTTGGTGCTCAGGGCGTCGACGGTGCTGCTCATCAGGTTGCCGGTGTAGTCGATCGAGACCAATGGCTCATGGCTGACGTCGATCACGCCCTTGAGTACCCCGGCGGCGGCGGCCTCGAAGGCGGCGTTCACTTCCTCGATGGTGGTGGGCTTCTCCACCACGCAGGTCAGGTCCACCAGCGACACGTCGGGTGTGGGGACCCGGAGCGCCACCCCGTCGATCTTGCCCCTGACCTCGGGAATGACCAGTGCCGTCGCCTTGGCGGCGCCGGTGCTGGTGGGGATGATCGACATCCCCGCCGCCCGCGACCGCCGGAGGTCCTTGTGGGGCAGGTCCAGGATCATCTGGTCATTGGTGTAGGAGTGAACGGTGGTCATGAAGCCCCGGACGAAGCCGAAGTGTTCCCGGATCACGTGGACCACCGGCACCAGGCAGTTGGTGGTGCAGCTGGCGTTCGAGATGACATGGTGCACCGCGGGATCGTACTTGGTGTGGTTGACCCCGTACACGATGGTGATGTCCTCCTTCTTCGCGGGCGCGGAGATGACCACCTTTCCCGCCCCCGCCTCGAGGTGCAGGGCCGCCTTGTCCCGGTCGGTGAAGTGTCCGGTGGATTCAAGCACATAATCCACTCCGAGCGCCTGCCACGGCAGCTTGGCGGGGTCCCGTTCGCTCAGGACCTTGACCCCGTGGCCGTTGATCACCAGCCCGCCGGCCCCCGCCTCGACCGTGCCCGGAAAACGGCGGTGCACCGAGTCGTATTTGAGGAGGTGCGCCAGGGTGGCGGTGTCGGTCAGGTCATTCACCGCCACCAGCTCCAGGTCGCCTGCGCCCAGCTGCGTCATCGCCCGCACCACGTTGCGTCCGATCCGGCCGAAGCCGTTGATGGCAATCCGCTTGGTCATGTCCCGTCCCGGTAAGAGTCGATGTGTGTCAGGTCGTCGAGCGGGCGCCGGGCCCGCGCAAAAGTCACGGCATGCACCGCCAGCGCGCCGCCCGCCAGCAGGGCCGCGGCGGCTTCGGCCAGGGTGGCGCCGGTGGTAAATACATCATCCACCAGCACCAGCCGGCGACCCCGAACCCCGGCCCCGGGCCGAAACGCCCCGGTCAGGTTGGCGCGCCGCGCGTCGGGTGTCAGGCGGGTCTGGCTGGTCGTTTCCCGATGGCGCACCAGTGCCGAGGCGGTCACCGGCAGGCCAACCAGGGCACCAAGCGGTGTGGCAATCGCCGTGCTCTGATTATAACCGCGCCGATGCTGTCTGGCCCGGCCCAACGGTATCGGCACCAGGGTGTCGGCTCCCGTCAGCGCGTCGAGCCCGCGCATGGCCAGCGCCAAGCTCTCGCCGATCCGCCACCAGCCCTCGTACTTGAGCAGATGGACGGCGCGGCGGGCCGAATCTCCCAGCCAGGCCGCGCTGCGCACCGGCCCGAACCCCGGCGGCCACTCAGGACAGATCCGGCACTCCATGCCGGCATCGCTCGGCTGGCCGCAACGCTGGCACCACGGCGCCGGAACAGGCTCCCAGCGCGAGCGACAGAGTCCGCACGCCAGCGACTCGCCATCGCTGCTGGCCACCGGGTCGCCGCAGAGCAGGCAGGCGGGGGGCAGCAACCAGCGCTCCAGCGACGCCGTCGAGTCGGCCAGCTCAGTCCAGAGTGTCACGCAGCGCTGCCTGCATCACCTCGATCGGCGGCACGACACCGGGAAACCAGTGCCGGAATGCGGCGGCGCCCTGCCCAAGCAACACTCCCCTGCCGTCGGCCGCACGCAGCCCCAGGGCCCGCGCGGTCCGGACCAGCGCCGTCTCACCCCGGGCGTAGACCAGGTCCAGCACCGTGCGGACCCCGGGAAGCTCGCCCAGGGATACCGGCACCGGGTCCCCCGGCGTGAGCCCGAGTGGCGTCGTATTGATCACTACGTCGCACTCGACCGCATCGGCCAGTCCCACCCCGAGTCGGGTGGCCACCGCCCGGAGCGACTCGGCATTGGCAGGACTGCGCGACTGCACCGCCATCCGCGCGCCCATCGTTGCCGCTGCCGCCAGCACCCCACGGGCGCTCCCGCCGGTACCGACCACCAGCCAGCGACCCGACGAGACTCCGAGCACACCCAGCGCCTGGACGATCCCCTCCGGATCGGTGTTGGCCCCGCGAAGGACGCCGTCCGCCTGCCAGAAGGTATTGCACACGGCGTCGGTGATGTCGCCCGGGTCGGCCAGCGCCTCCGCGGCGGCGGCCTTGTGGGGAACGGTGATGTTGCCGCCTCCCCCCGCCGCAGCAATCCCTCGCATCAGCGGGGCCACCAGCTCCCCGGCACAGTCCATGGCCAGGTACACCGCGTCGATCCCCAGCGCCCGGAAGGCGGCGTTGTGCATCGCGGGGCTCAGCGAGTGCCCCACCGGTCGGCCGAGCAATGCGAAGAGGCGGGTCCGGGAGGTGATCATGGCTCCCGCCGATCCGAGAGGCGGTGGGCCACGCCCGCCACCAATGATTCAACCTGTGCAAAGGTCTGACGATAGACTTCGACCACGGCCCCGAACGGGTCGCTCACCTCGGCGGTACCACCCGCCTGGCCACCGTACTCGCTCAGCAGCCAACTCTTTCCCCCGCCCCCCATCGTTTCCACCCGGGACAGATGACTCCGGGACATCGTCAGGATCAGGTCGGCGGCGTTGACCAGTTCCGGGGTGAGCTGGCGCGCCCGGTGGCGCGACAGATCCAAGCCGGCCTCGAGCGCCACGAGGTATGACCCTTCTGAGGCGGGCTCCCCTTCCAGCGCCCCGGTCCCTGCCGATTCCGCCGACAAGCCTGGCAGTCCATGCTCGACCGCGGCCTGACCCATCAGAACTTCCGCCATCGGGCTGCGGCAGGTGTTGCCGGAACACACGAAGAGGATCTTCACGGGTGAAGAAGGGAGAAGGGAGAAGGGAGAAGCGAGAAGTCACACTTCATGGGGCGAGCCGTCCAACCCGGCGTCGGAGCTCTGCCCTGGGGATCGCCCCTTCGCGGATCATCAGCGGGACATTGGTGGTGCAGTCCACCAGGGTAGAAGGCGGGACGTTGCCGAGCACCCCGCCGTCGAGCACCAGCAGAGTGCCATCCGCCACCGCGTCGGCAAAGAGATCCAGGAGACGGGCGGCACCCGGAGCTGGCGGACCACCGGGGCGATTGGCGGAGGTGGAGGTGACGGGGTGATCGAGCGCGGTGATCAGCCGCGCCATCCCGGCGTGGCCGGTATGACGCACCGCTATCCCGCCTTCGGCACCGCGCAGGGCGTCGGGCAGACGACCCTCCCCCCCACGGAGCACCAGCGTCAGTGGCCCGGGCCAGTACTCGTCGGCCATCGCCTTGGCCGCGGCGCTGAACACCAGCCCCCACCGTTCGGCCATCAGCCGTCCCGAAACCAGCAGCAGGAATGGCTTGCCGGGCGGGCGGCCTTTGAGTGCCGACAGTCGTGACAGCGGTTCGGTCTGCGGCGCCGAGCCGAGTCCGTAGACCGTCTCGGTGGGATAGGCCAGCAGTCCCCCGGCGGCCAAGTGCGTCCGGACGATCGGGACGGCGGCATCGATGTCGGCCGTGTCGTGGAAGGGGAGCATCATGGTGCACCGCCCAGCAGCGTGGCGGCCAGCAGCAGGTCACCGGAGGTGGTCACCTTGAGGTTTTGGGGATTGTCCGGCACCAGGCGCACCACTCCGCCAATCTGCTCCACCAGCATGGCGTCATCGGTCTCGCCGCCGGTGCCGTCATGAGCGGCGAATGCCTGTTCCAGGAGTGGCCTCGGAAACCCTTGCGGCGTCTGGGCCCGCCACAAACCCTGACGTGGCACCGTCCGGCGGATGGTACCGTCGTCACCCGCTTCCTTGATCGTATCGCGGACGGGAATCGCTGCGATGGCACCATGCCCGCGGCGCGCCTCGGCGATGATCGCATCGATCACTGCGGGATCGGGATTGGGCCTGGCGCCGTCGTGCACCAGCACGATCAGCGCGGTGTCGGGGAGTGCACGCAGTCCGTTCCGGGTCGATTCGGTGCGAGTGGCCCCACCGGCGGCCAGGAGGAGACGCTCGCCGGTGAGTGGTGCCAGCCAGTCCGGCGGATCGGATACCGTTTCGGGGGGAAGTACCAGCACCACAGTGCTCACGGCTGGGTGACGCAGGAACGGTCGGATGGCGTGGAGCACCAGCGGGGCGCCGGCCACCTTTTGGAACTGCTTGGGTACCGTGCCGCCCAGCCGGACGCCCTGTCCGGCGGCCACCACGATGACCCCGACGTCAGGCCGCAAGGTCCTTCACCAGCTGGCCAACATGCTCCAGCCCCACGTGGCGGATCCCCTCGACCCCCACCGCACCGCCGCGCGCGGAGCCGTAGGCCCGGTGGAAGCCGAGTCGGCTCGCCTCTCCGAGACGCCGTTCCAGCCCGGCGATCGGGCGAATCTCGCCACCGAGGCCGATTTCGCCGAGGTAGATGGCGTCGGCTGGAGTGGCGCGGTTGTGGAGACTGCTGAGCAACGCCGCGGCCACCGCGAGGTCGGCGCCAGGTTCGGTCAGCCGGACACCGGCGCTGACCTGCACGAAGACATCGAGCTGGCTGAAGCTGGACCCGCCCCGGCGTTCCAGCACCGCCAGCAGCACCGCCAACCGCTTGGGATCGAGTCCCGTCGCCACCCGCTGCGGGGTGCCGTATCCCGACGGCGCGGCGAGCGCCTGCACTTCCACCAGCACCGGCCGGGTGCCCTCCATCAGCGCGGTCACCGCGCTGCCGGCAGTGCCGGTGGCGCGCGCCGCGAGGAACACCGCCGACGGGTTGGGCACCGCCACCAGGCCGCGGCCGGTCATCGAGAAGACGCCGAGCTCGTCCACCGAGCCGTAGCGGTTCTTGGTGGCGCGCAGCAGCCGGTAGTCGAGCGACGCCTCGCCCTCGAAGTAGAGGACGGTGTCCACGATGTGCTCAAGGGTCTTGGGTCCGGCAATCCCGCCGCCCTTGGTGACGTGTCCCACCACGATCACGGCGGTACCGCTGTCCTTGGCAAATCGCATCAGGCGGGCCGCCGACTCGCGCACCTGGCCCACGCTGCCGGGAGCGCTCTCGAGCAGGTCGGTATAGACGGTCTGGATTGAATCGAGGATCAGGACTTCGGTGCGGACCGCGCGGGCCAGCTCCAGGATCGCCTCGAGCCGGGTCTCCCCCGCCACCAGCACCGCGCCGGCGTCCTCCTCAATCCGGTCGGCGCGGAGCCGCAGTTGTTCCACCGACTCCTCGCCGCTGGCGTAGAGGGTCCGGCGGCCGGCCCCCTCGAGCCGCGCCGCGGCCTGGAGCAGCAGGGTGGATTTGCCGATCCCAGGTTCGCCGCCGATCAGGGTCATCGAGCCAGGGACCAGCCCGCCGCCCAGCACGAAGTCGAGTTCCGGGAGCCCGGTGCCCCAGCGCAGCAGCTTGTCGGCGGACACCTCATCGAGGCGCCGGGCAGCGGCCAATGGCCCGGTACGCGCCCCCGCGCTTCGGCGTCCCCCGGGTGCGACAGCCGCCAGCGTCAACGGTTCCTCGGCAATGGTGTTCCACTCGCCGCACCCCTCGCACCGCCCCGCCCACTTGGGATGGTCGTGGCCGCATTCGGCGCAGCGATAGACCGAGCGCGGCCGGGCCATCTCAGCCCGCCCCGCCGCCGTCGCGGCCGGTGTAGTTGTCGAACCGGGTGTACTCCTTGTGGAACCAGAGTTCCACATGCCCGGTGGGCCCGTTCCGGTTCTTGGAGAGCATGATTTCGGCAATGCCGCGCTTGCTCTCGTCCTCGCGGTCGTAGTACTCCGGCCGGTGGATGAAGATGACCTGGTCGGCGTCCTGCTCGATGGCGCCCGAGTCGCGCAGGTCGGAGAGGATCGGCTTGCGATCGCCGCCGCGCTGCTCCGAGGCACGGGACAGCTGCGACAGCGCGATCACCGGCACGTTGAGTTCCCGCGCCAGCCCCTTGAGCGAGCGCGAAATATCGGAGATCTCCTGGACCCGGTTCTCCGAGTACTCAGGGCTCTTCATCAGCTGGAGGTAGTCCACAATGATCAGCTTGACCTCGTTCTCCGCCCGCAGCCGGCGGGCCTTGCCCCGCATCTCCAGCAGAGAGAGCGAGGGGGTGTCGTCGATCCAGATCGGGCAGGAACCCAGAATCCCCGCCGCGCGCGCCAGGTTGGCAAAGTCGGAATCGCGCAGCGAACCCTGGCGGACCCGTGACCCATCGACCCGCGCCTCGGCGGTCAGCATCCGCTGCACCAGGGCGTCCTTGGACATTTCCAGCGAGAACAGCGCCACCCCGCAATCGTTGGCGGCGGCATGGGTGGCAATGTTCAGGCAGAACGCCGTCTTGCCCATCGACGGACGGGCCGCCACCACCACCAGCTCCGACGGCTGGAACCCACTGGTCAACTCATCCAAGTCTACAAAGCCGGACGGAACCCCGGTAATCGATTTACCACTCTTATGGAGCGTTTCTATGCGCTCCATCGTCGGCCAGAGCATCTCCTTGATCCGGGTAAACCCGGCCTCGCGGCGGTCCGACCCGATCCGGAAGATCCGCCCCTCGGCCTGGTCGAGAAGCTCGCTGGCCGGGGTCTTGGCCTCGTAGGCTTGGGTAATGATCTGGGTGGAGGCGTCGATCAGCTGCCGCAGGATTGCCTTTTCGCGGACGATCCTGGCGTGAAATTCCAGGTTGGCGGCGGTGGGGACCGCATCCACCAGTTCGGCGATATAGTCGGTGCCGCCGACGTCATCGAGTTCGCCCCGGCGCTGCAGCTCGTCGCGCAGGGTGACGTGGTCAATGACGACCCGGTGCTCGGTCAGGGCGATCATTGCCCGATAGAGCCGCCGGTGTCCTTCCTGATAAAAGGCGTTGGCATCCAGGAACTCGGCCGCACGCAGCGCCGCATCCTGGTCGAGCAGCATGGCGCCGAGCACCGCCTGCTCGGCTTCCTGGCTCCAGGGTGCGGCGCGGTGCGCCGGGGCGTCACCGTTCGAGGAGTTGGCGGGCGATCCGAACGTCATCCCAGGTGGGCTTCTTCCAGTGTGGGTTCCGGAGGAGCGCCGCCGGGTGGTAGGTCACCACCAGCGGGATCCCATGGTACGAATGTACTCTCTCCCGGAGTTGTCCGAGAGATTTGCGAACCCCCAGCAGCGCCTCTGCTGCGGTGGCCCCCAGCGCCAGCATCACCTTGGGCCGGATCAGCGCCACCTGGCGCTCCAGATACGGCAGGCAGGCCGCGACTTCGTCGGGAAGCGGCTTGCGATTGCTCGGTGGCCGGCACTTGACCACGTTGGCAATGAAGACCTGCTCCCGCGTCAGGTCGATCGACTCCAGGATGGTGGTCAACAGATCCCCGGCTCGCCCTACGAACGGCCGCCCGGTCTCGTCCTCGGTGGCCCCTGGGCCCTCCCCCACCAGCATCAACCGCGCCGAGGGATTCCCTTCTCCGGGCACCGTGTTCTTCCGTTCCCGGCAGAGCGGGCACTTGGCGCAGTGGTGTACCACGCTGGCCACCGCGGTCAGGTCGGCCCAGACG
>JAWXBA010000246.1:0-5217 GCA_034439775.1 Gemmatimonadota bacterium
CCCCCGCCCCGGTGGCCACGGTGACCGTCGCCCCGGGCACGGCGTCGCTGGTTCCGCTCCAGACCCTGACACTCACGGCCACCACGTTGGACGCGGCCGGCAACCCGTTGCCCGGGCGGGTCGTGACCTGGACCTCCACCGCGCAGGCGGTGGCCACGGTCAACCTGTCCGGGCTGGTGACCGCGGTGTCCCCCGGATCGGCCACGATTACCGCCACCAGCGAAACCAAGTCCGGCTCGGCCACCATCACCGTGGCCGACGGGGGCCAGCTCCCGATCACCGGCGGAACGGTCAATGCGGCGGGGGGGGCGGTCAAGATCGTGGTGCCGGCGGGAGCGGTGGCGGCTCCCGTCTTGATCACCGTGGCGCCGAGCACCGCGCCGACGGTGGAACTCGTGGCCGGCGCCTACGCCGTGGTCGGCACTGGCTACAGCCTCGGCCCGGCCGGCACCACGTTCTCGGCCCCGGTCAGCGTCACGGTCAGGTACGATCCGGCCAAGATGCCGGCATGGGCACTGCCGACCGATCTGGCGCTGTATCACTTTTCCGGCGGCGCCTGGGTCAAGCTGCCCAACCTCGTCGTGGACCCGGTGGCGCGCACCGTGACGGCCCAGACCACTTCGTTCAGCCCGTTCACGGTGGGCGTCCGGCTGCCGCAGGGCGCCCTGACCCCCACGGTCGGATCGATCAACTTCATCCAGCGCTCCGTGACCTTTACCGCGTCCATTCCCGGTCATACCACCACCGGCCTCACCTATGCCTGGACCGGGACCGGGCGGAACGGGGTGATCAGCCCGCTGTTCGGCGCTGATGCGCAGTACACCATGACCCAGCCCCAGTTGCCCCCGGGCGACCTGGACCAGATCCAGGTCATCATCCGGGGCAATATCGATCCGAGCCTGCCCAACGTCCTGGTGCCGCTCGCCAGCGCCGAGGCCACCGTCAACGCGAACCTCCAGTTCCTGTACGAGGTCCTGCCGGACTTCAGCGAGCCGGATTTCGGGGCGACCCAGACCGTCATCGCGCGGATCCGCAACGCGGACGGCAGCATCTACCAGAATCTCGCCAACCTGCCGGTGCTCAAGGTGTGGAGATCCAGCCAATTCCACGGTGACCTCGATATCCACAACCCGAATCACAAGACGGACGTGGACCAGGGCGTCTACACGGCCAAGACGGCCAACCAGTCAAACAAGCTGCCGCCCCGCGTCGACGAAGTCGAGGTCGACTTCTATGTCGGGTATTACAAGACTTACACCACGACCCTCTCGGCCCTGGGGTTTACCAGGATCAGGGAGGACAGCACGGTCGCACGGTTTGACGTCCTGAGCGGTTCGGAAAGTGCCTTTCTTGACGTGGCACCGAGCACCCTGTTGGCCAACTTCACGGTCCGGACCATCCCGACCCCGGGCGGCGCCTGCAAGACCGCCGACGCCATCATCCCCAAGGTGGCCGGGGCCACTTCCTACGATCTGACCGTGACTGGCATCGTCAATTCATCGCTCGGCACCACCATTCATAAGGTCATCACCGGCGTCACCAACATGGGCAACATCCTGGATGTCTATAACGGGGGCACCTTCTGGGGCGTGCCCCTGGATGGGGGCTGTGGCACCATCCCATCGGCCATCCAAGCGCGGGAGGACACCTACAACATGCAGTACGGCAACGCGACCTTCGTGGTGAAGACGACGCCGTAGCGCACGAGACTCGCTCCACGCCGAGACGGGGCGAGCACTGGTCCTCGAGGTGCTCGCGGGGTTGACGATCCTGATTGCCGGCCCGCAGTTCGGTCGCGGCATGAACAGCGCCATCGCCAAGCACCAGACCGCCCCACTCGACGGAGGCGTCGGGTGGGGCGGAGTGTTTGCGAGAACTCGCGACGTCAGTCGCGATCAGTCCTCCAGGGGCTCCAGCACCACGGCCGTCCCGTAGCAGAGCACTTCGGTCACCCCCTTCATCATTTCATTGGCATCAAACCGGATCCCGATCACGGCGTTGGCTCCCGCCAGGTGCGCCTGATGGCACATCGTGTCGAAGGCCTGCTGACGGGTGCGCTCCGCGAGCTCCGTGAAGAGCGAGATGTTGCCACCGAGAATCGTCTGCAATCCGGCGCCAATGGTGCCGAAGACCGACCGGGACCGAACCACCACACCGCGCACCACTCCCAGACTCTCCACGATGCGGAAGCCCGGCATGTCAAAGCCGGTGGTGGTCATATCGTGCGGAATGTCGACGGCCTGGGAGTGGATGATGGATTTCATGGTCTCGATCGCAGTAGTGGGTGGCCAATCATCTGGGCGTGCGGATGGAACGGTCAACCCTGGGCTTCCGCCCAGGGCTCGGCCTGGGGATGCCGCTGGCGCGGCAGCGCTTTCCCTGCTGGTGGCGAAAGCCACCTCCCCCGGCGAGCCCGAGGCCTGAGCCTCGGGATTCCTCCCCCTACCGCATCCGTGCCAACCGATCCAGCAGCTCGCCCAGCAGCTTGATCTCCTCCCCGTAGCGCGACCAGTCGCCGGCCCGCTGCGCCTCCAGCGCCGATTCGTAGCGCTGCCGGGCCTCCGCAAGCAGTGACCGGGCTTCGACGCTCACGGTGCCCCCGGCGTCGAGGCTGCCCGGGACGGCGACCGCGGTCGCCGGTACAGCCGCCCGGACGGTGGCATTGCCACCGAACAACTCCGCCAGCGCCCCGTCCAGCGTTTCCCGCATGATGACCTGGTTCTGGAACGCCACGATGACCCGCTTGAGCTCGGGGATCTTGCCCCCCTCGGCCTGCAAGTACAGCGGCTGGACATAGAGCAGGCTCTGCTCGATCGGGATCACCAGCAGATCGCCCCGGATGACCCGACTGCCGGCCTGGTCCCAAAGCGTCACCTGACGGGACACCTCGGTGTCCTGGTTGATCCGATTGGTAATCTGGGTCGGCCCGAAGACCAGGCTCTGCCGGCTCAGGTGGTAGACCCGCAGCTTGCCGTAGGCGTCGCCATCGTTCCGGGCCACCATCCACGCCGCCAGGTTGTCCTTGCCGCGCGGGGTGAACGGCACCATGTAGATGAACTCCGCGTTCGGCTCGTCGGGCAGCCGCATCACCAGGTGCCGCATGAACGGCACCGAGCCGTCGGCACGGGTCACCGCCGGAATCTGCCACTGGTCTTCCCGGTGGTAGAAATCCTCCGGCGCGTCCATGTGGTAGGTGGTGTACAGGTTGGACTGGACCCGGAAGAGATCATCGGGATAGCGGATATGGGACCGCATATCGGGCGGCATCGACTCCAGCGGCTGGAAGATGCCGGGAAAGATCCTGGCCCAGGTCTGGATCAGCGGATCGTTCGGGTCGCTGACGTAGGCGGCCATCGTGCCGTGATAGGCGTCGAGCACCACCTTGACCGAGTTGCGCATGTAGCTGGTGCCGTCGCTGAGTCGGGCGGCATAGGGGTATCGCGTGGTGGTGGTGTAGGCGTCAAGGATCCACTTCAGGGTGCCGTCGTCCGCGATCACGATGTAGGGGTCGCGGTCAAAGGTCAGGAACGGCAGCGCCTTGGCGGTGCGCTGCACGATCTCTCGATAATAGAGGATCTTGCTGTCGTTGGTGATGTCGCCGGAGAGCAGGATCTTGGTGGACTGGAACCGGCCGGCCAGGATCAGCCGCCGCAGCAGGCCATTGACCGGGACCCCGCCGGTGCCGGTGTAGGCCCTATAGACATTGGCCTCGCCGCTGGGATGGTCGAACTCCCGCTGCTTGGTGTTGACGAAGACGTACTCGTTGACCATTTCGCCGAAATAGATCTGGGGTCGGGTCACCTTCAGGGACACATCGGAGACCGGCGGGAGGTCGCGGATGAAGAGCACCGGCAGCCCCTCGATGGTCACCTGGTTCACCGGGCTCATGGTCAGCCCCATGCCGTGGGTAAAGGTCAGGTGCTCGTTGATGAAGGTCCGGGTGGGGAGCGAGCCGACATTGAGCTCCCGCGGTGAGAGCAGCACCTGCCGGTACTTCCCGTCGATGATGTAGCGATCGTCGTCCACCGACACAAAATCGTAGTAGGTGCGGATTTCCTGGAGCTGGCCAAAGGTCTGGAGCAGCGGCGCGCGGTCCCAGAGCCGGACGTTCTCGATAGTCGATGCGTTATCCTGGATGTCGGCCAGGGTCAGGTTGGCCTCGCCGTCCAGCTCGCGGGTGTCGACGCTGTCAATGCCCCAGGCCTGCCGTGTGGCGGCAATATGTGAGACGAGGTAGGGCATCTCCTTGGTGAGTTCCGTCGGGGCCACCACGAACTTCTGGATCGCCGAGGGGAAGAGCCCGCGTCCCACCAGCGCCGCCGCGAAATAGCCGCCGATGGCCAGGAACCCATATCGGGGCAGTTGCCGACGCATGCCGCCCACCAGGACGATCACGCCCGCAATCAATGCCATGACGGCGGTGGTCTTGATGGCGGGCAGACTGGAGTTCATGTCGGAATAGCTGGCGCCGACCAGCGGGCCGGTGCTGCTGTAGAGCAGCGCCGGGATGTCCACCAGCCAGAGCCGCAGTGCGGTGAGCCCAAAACTGATGGCAATGAGAACCGCGAGGTGCATCCCGGCCGCCGGCTCGATCCGCAGCGAGCGCTGCAGGGGGATGATGTCGCCGCGGAGCAGGTAGATAACCCCCACCGCCAGCAGGGTCAGCATGGTGAGCCCGGCCAGATACCCGATCCCGGCGGTCACGGCCGGAAGGGTAAAGACATACCAGCCGATGTCCCGCCCGAAGGCGGGATCGGCGATGCCGAAACTGGTGGCATTGGTGGCCTGGAGCAGGGTCTTCCAGAGCGTGGCCGCCGCCAGCCCGCCGAGCAGCCCCGCACCGAGTGACACCGGGAGGGAGAACCGGCGCATCGCATGGGGCATGTTGAACTGGTGGATGGCGTCGCCCACCTGAAAGACCCGGGGCGGCGGCGGCACCCCGCGCTGGGCGATCCGCAGGTTGAGGTAGATCACCAGGGTGATCACCGTACTTGCGCCGAGGAAGAGCCCGATCCTGGTCTTCCACTCGGTGAGGAACACCACCTGGTAGCCCACCTCCTGGAACCACCACCACTCGGCGAGAAGTTGGGTCAGCACCGGGAGCGCCAGAAACGCTCCAATGATGAGGATCATGAGGGACAAAACAACGCTGCGTTGACGGGGCACGGGTATTCCTCCTGCTAGGAGGATCACCCCGGGGAAGGGGAAGTCAAGGGC
>JAWXBA010000247.1:0-3005 GCA_034439775.1 Gemmatimonadota bacterium
ATGCCGAGCGCGATCCAGCTCGACGGAATCGCGGCAGCTCCCGGCTGCCGCGATTCCGTCGAGCTGGATCGCGCTCGGCATCGCGCGCGTCCAGGGTCTGTGGGCCGGGAATGAACTCGGAACTGTATTCCTCGACGGCCACGAGCCCGCTGCCACCGGAATCCAAGGTGTAATTCCAGGCGCCGATGTCGAGTGGCAACGCTGCTCTCCCCGAACCATCAAACCGCAGGGTATCCACCCGAGGTCCACCCGGACCTGTCAGGGTCAGCCCCACGGGCATCGGAGCGGCAGGGCCGTTCCATCGGAACACCACTGCGGCATCGCGCTCCACGACGGGCCGAACCGGAACGGCGAGGCCTTCCGCCGGGTTGGCGGTCCGCGCCAGCAGCCACGTCACCGCGCCGGCCACCCAACCGCGGTACGCCTGCTCCTGGATGCCACCGTGGAACGCCCAGCGCCAGAGGCCGGTGGCACCCACCACGAGCCTCCGACCAGCGGGGCCCTCGTTACCGTACACCGCGGCGCGCGGCGCCCCCCGCCGTCCCAGCCGGACCGACAGCGCTGTCCAGCTGCCCGCCGGAGCCTCAGCCGCGACCAGCCCGTCGGCGGGCAGCAGTGAATCCGTGCTGACGCCGCCAAACGCCGCCGCCAGCGGCGATCCCGCTTCCACCTCCGGGTACCAGTCCCCTTCGACGGCACCCTGGTCCAGCCACTGCCACCTCCCCCGAGCCCGGCTCGATCCGGATCCGGCGGGTTCGGCCCCGAAGCTGACCAGCAGATCGGCCCCCTGGACCGCCGCCTGGACCAACTGGGTGGTGGTGGGTCGGAGATCACTCATCCGCCGCCACGATCCCGGCACGATCTGGAAGTACCCCTCCACCGGCAGCCCCGCCACGGCCACGAGCGTCCGGTACAGGAAACGCGAATCCCAGGTCGCGGGGTTGGCGACCACCACGATCCCCGGGGTGGCAGACATCGTCAGGTGGTGCAGACGCCGATCGGTGCGGGGCTCGGCATCCTGCCCACCAACCAGCTGTACCACCACCAGATGCGGTCCCGGGGGTAGAGTCAGCGGACCGGTGGCAAGGGCGACCTGAGCATGCCCCTCGGCGCCGCCAGGGAGGGTTGCCCGGGCCAAAACCTCTGTTCCCACCACCGCCTGGACAGACAGCCCGGCAGGAAAGGAGTCCCCAAAGGCCCGCAGGTCGGCCACAAGGTGAAGGGTATCTCCCTGCGCCAGATGGCCAGCCCCCTCCACGCCAATGATCGCGACGTCGGGCTGCGGCAGACGCGGCAGCACCCGGATGCTGGCGCTGGCAACCAGGCTGGGAGGAAGCCCAGCGGCGTCCACGATCTCGCCATCGGTGACCACCATGACGGCGCGACCGCTGGCCACTGCGGTAGTCAGGGGCTCGAGGAGCCGGCTGCCCAGGAACTCGACCACCTCACCTGCGTCGGCCGCTGTGGTGCGCGCCAGTTCCATCTGCCCGCCCGCCGCGCTCAGGCTCGGCGAGACATCGAGCAGGACGAGTGGTGGTTCGTTGCGGAGGACGGTGGGGCACCCGACGTTGACGAGGAGAAGCGCCAGCGCCACCCACGACACCGTGCGCCCAGCCACGGCGGGCCAGAGGCTGCGTTCGGGACTACCGCCCATGAAATAAGACGCCGCCGCGAGAGCGGCGGCGAGCAGGGCGACGAGGAGAGCCAGAGCGGTCGGGCTCAATCCACGATCGGGAGGGAGCGGGCTCGGAGCATCATGCCCAAGCGGTCGCGTTCGAGCTCAAACGCCCCGCGGAGACGGGGTGCGATTGGCTGGCCGTTGCCCAGATCGACCCGGCGAGGGTCGCGCGGAGTCCCGTTGACCCGAAACTCATAGTGCAGGTGCGGCGCGGTGCTCAGGCCGGTAGACCCGACATAGCCGATGACATCGCCCTGGCGGACACGGCTGCCACCGCGGACGCCCTGGGCAAAACTGCGCAGGTGCGCGTATCGGGTGGTGATCCCGTTCTTGTGCCGAATCTCAACCAGGTTGCCATAACCGCCCGAGCGTCCTGCGGACACGATGGTGCCGTCCCCCGCCGCACGCACCGGAGTCCCCGATACAGCCGAGTAGTCGATCCCGTTGTGGGCCCGATAGCCGCCGAGGACAGGATGGAAGCGGGCGCGGTTGAGGCCGGAGGAAATCCGCCGGAACTCCACCGGCGCCACCAGGAATGCTCGGCGGAGTGCGTTGCCCTCGGTGTCGAAGAAACTCGGTTTGCCATCCTCATCGTGAAACCGGAAGGCGGTGAGCGGCTTGCCATTCACCCTGAGTTCCGAGGCGAGGATACGACCGAGCCGGAGTTCTCCCTCCTCCGAGACGAGGCGCTCCACCACCACGCTGAACTGGTCGCCGGTCTGGATATCGCGCGAAAAATCGACGCTCCAGGCAAAGACATCGGCCAGGTCCCACGCCAGACGGATCCGCTCGGGTCCAGGCAGCAGGGCGTCGCTCACGGTCCGGTCCAGGGCATCGTAGAGCGAATAGTCGATCGTTCCCTCGATCCGGATCGATTCGGCGTGCCACGCCACCGGCAGCCGCTCCCCCGTCCATCGCTGGTCGGCCCGCACCAGTTGCAGGCGTTCATCGGGGCTGGTCCGCACCATGACAGCGACCGGCTCGACTTCGCCAGACCGGTGCCGGAAATGGAACACGAGGCCCTCGCGCAGGCGGCGGGCCTCGAGTCCGATCGTGGCCAGCGCCTGGCCGATTTCAGCACCACCCAGGTTGTTGCGGGCAAAGAGCGCGGAAAGGGTCTCGCCCCGATGGAGGGTGTCGGCCGATTCACGGACCGCGCTGGTGACCACAATCGGCCGGGCCGCCGGCAGCCGCTGCCACGGCCACTCTCCCGAGAAGGCAAAGGTCGCCGCGGCGATCACGACGATCGCCGACAGGAGGAGGGCCAGCCGCCGCATCAGTCCATCTGCCTGCGAATGAAGGTCGGGATTTCCAGGTCCGGCACGTC
>JAWXBA010000248.1:0-3053 GCA_034439775.1 Gemmatimonadota bacterium
CCCCAGCGCCCTCGGGTGCCGGGGGGGTCGTGTCTTCGGGTAGATTCCAGCCATGCCCGCCACCGTCGATCTTCTGCACGATGAACTGACCCGGATCGTCGGCGCCCGCTGGGTGCGCCACCGTCCGGGGGAACTCAAGGCGTTCGAGTCCGATGGTCTCCCCGCCCACGCCAGGGCGCCCCGGTTGGCCGTCCTGCCGGGATCCCGCGAGGAACTCATCTCAATCGTGCGCCTGCTCCACGCGGCGGGCCTGTCGTTCGTGGCCCGGGGCGCGGGGACCGGCCTCTCGGGTGGGGCGGTGGCCGGCCAGGATGCGGTGCTGATCGTGCTGACTCGCCTGAACCGGATCCTGAGTGTGGACCCGTCAGCGCGGCGCGCGGTGGTGGAGCCGGGAGTCGTCAATGCCCGGCTCTCCGAGGCAATTGCCCCCCACGGGCTCCACTACGCACCCGACCCGTCCAGCCAATCGGCCTGTACCCTGGGCGGCAACGTGGCCGAGAACGCGGGCGGCCCGCACTGCCTCAAGTACGGTGTCACCACCAACCATGTGGTGGCGCTGGAAGTGCTCCTCCCCAATGGCGAGCTGGTGCGACTCGGCAGTCCACAGGGCGAACCATGGGGCCCCGACCTGGTTGGGCTCTTCGTCGGTTCGGAAGGGATGTTCGGGATCGCGACGGAGATCACCGTCCGGCTCACCCCGAACCCGGCCGAGATTCACACCCTCCTGGCCGACTTTGTCACGGTGCGGACGGCCACCGAGGCGGTCGGGGCGATCATTGCCGCTGGGGTCGTGCCGGCGGCAATGGAATTGATGGACCAGGCGTTGTGTCAGGCGGTCGAGTCTTCGATCTACGCCGCCGGCTACCCGACCGATGCCGGCGCGGTGCTGCTGGTTGAACTCGACGGAAGGCCCGCCAGTGTCGCAGCGGAGACCGCCCTGGCCGAGCAACTTCTGACTCGGCACGGTGCCCGCACCATTCGCTCGGCGAGCAGCGCGGCGGAACGGGCCCGGCTCTGGCAGGGCCGCAAGAAGGCGTTCGGCGCCATGGGCCGGGTCACCCGCGACTTGCTGGTCCAGGATGCGGTGGTGCCCCGCAGCGCGCTGCCGGATATCATGGATGCCATCGCGGCCATCGGCCGTCGCCACGACCTGACGATCTGCAATGTCTTCCACGCCGGCGACGGCAACCTGCACCCCAACCTCTGCTTTGACAGCCGCGATGCCGACCAGACTGCCCGGGTGGCCCGCGCCAGCCGTGAAATCATGGCGGCGTGCGTGGCGGCAGGGGGAACCATTACCGGGGAGCATGGGGTGGGACAGGACAAGCTGGAGTACATGCCGTTGATCTTCTCGCCGGAGACGCTGCAGATGATGTGCGACGTGCGCGGCGTCTTTGACCGCGAACGCCGGGCCAACCCGGGCAAGGTGGTGCCGCTGCGCAGCTGTCGCGAATGGCGCGCGGGGGGCGTCGGATGAGCAATCGGATCGCCGAGCGCCTGCGCCAGCTGCTTGGGCCCGACGGGGTGGAGTGGAGTCCCGACCATGTCCCCCGGGCACTGCCCGACTCCACCGAGGCGGCCGCACGAGTCTGTCTCGAGGCGTTCACCTCGGGCTGGCACGTCCGGCTGGAGGGCCGGGGCAGCTGGCAGCCCACCGATGCCCCTGCCGACCTGACCCTGAGCAGCGCAGCCATCGATCAAGTGACCGCCGTGCACGCTGCCGACCTGATGGCCAGTGCGGGGGCGGGTATCCCGATGGACCAGCTGGGGCATCGACTCCAGGAGGCCGGGACCTGGTTGGCCATCGATGCGCCTGGCCGTCCCGACCGGTCGCTCGGCAGTGTCGTGGCCACCGGCACCACCGGCGCGCTGCGGCATGCCCTCGGCTCGGTGCGCGACCAGATCGTGGGCTGCACCGTCGTCACTGGCGATGGCAGGATCATCAAGGCCGGTGGCCGGGTCACCAAGAACGTGGCCGGGTACGACCTGACCAAGCTGCAGGTGGGTGGCTTCGGCGGCTTCGGCTTCGTGACCGAACTGCACCTCCGCCTCCGCGCCCTGCCCGAAGCCGATGTGACCCTGGTGACCCATGGCGACCGGGATCCTCTCACCCTGCTGGCCAGAAACCTGGAAGAATCCGGGATGGATGCGGCCTGTTGCGAGCTGCTCTCACCCGCCGCTTCGGCCTCGGCGACATGGACCCTGGCCATCCGCCTGATTGGCCCCGGGGCGGCGGTGTCGAGTGAGCAGCAGCGGCTCCAGCAGCTGGCGGGCCCGATGGCATGGCGCACCATGGAGGGCACCGAAGGAGTGGGGTTCTGGCATGGCGTGTCCCACGCCATGGGTGGGGGAGAGGTCTCCTTCCGTCTGGGGGTACTGGCCGAGGGGCTCGATGAGGTGATTGACCTGCTGCACCATCGGATGGGCACCGGCCTGGTGGCGGCGGGCGCTTCCCGGGGCGGCCTCCGCTGGAGCGGTGACACCAACGCCGGCACGATCCGTGAGCTCCGCCACCTGCTTGCCGCGCGGGAAATTCCGGTGACCCTGGAACGTGCCCCGTGGGAGCTGCGCCAGGCGGTCGGCCACTTCGGCGCCTATCGCGAGGGCGTCGGCCCTCTGGTCGAGCAGCTCCGAGCGCAGTTCGACCCGGGGGCGCTCCTCAAGGTCTGCCTGTCGGGTCAGCCCGGTGACTGACACCGCCACCCGGGGCGGATACGCGGCGCTCGACCCGTGCGTCCACTGCGGGTTCTGCCTGCCGGCCTGTCCCACCTACCTGGCCACTGGCGACGAGAACGACAGCCCCCGCGGCCGCATTGTCCTGATGCGTGCCCTCGAATCGGGCGAGCTGCCGGCCACCGACCCCTCGCTCCGTCATCACCTCGATGCCTGCCTGGGATGCCGTGGCTGTGAGCCAGCCTGCCCCTCGGGGGTGGGATACGGCCAGGCGCTCGAGACGGCAAGGGCCGACATCGCCGCGGCCATCGGCATGCCCTGGGTGGTGCGAGCCGGGCTCACTGTCTTTCGGCATGAGGCACTCTGGCGCCCGATCTTGA
>JAWXBA010000249.1:0-4935 GCA_034439775.1 Gemmatimonadota bacterium
CCTTGGCCCGCAGATCCCTCCCCCATCCATGCACCACCAGCAACTGTGACTCTTCACCGGCCCGCTGGAGCAGGAGGAAGCGTCCATCCGGCGCCACGTCCCAACTGGGATGCGAGGTATCCATGAGGTAGTCGCCACGATGCACGGTGCGACGCGTGCCAATGGTGAACTCCTCTCCCGTGGAGACCTCGACCCGCACCACCTCGCCGATCGGCCCGCGGAAGTAGAGGCTCTGGCCATCCGATCCCCAGATCGGTTCGGTGCCTCCGTCCGCGCTGACCTGCACCGCGCCGGCAGTCTCCGGAAAGGGGCGGACATAGATCTCGAAACGACCCGATCCATTGGACTGATAGGCCAGCCATTTCCCATTCGGCGAGAATCGTGGCTGGCTCTCCGTCTCGGGCCCGGTGGCCACCGGAATGACCGGTGGTTTGGCGGCGCCCGACTCGGGCCAGGGAATCGCGAGGATGTCCCGCGGGAACTCGATTCCGGGTGAGGTCCGGAACACCAGCCAGCGCATGTCGGGCGAAACGATGGCCTCGAACGGCTCCTGGTCGGGCTGGTAGAGGAGTTCCGCTGCGCCGCTGCCATCGGACGCCTGGCGGTAGATGCCGGCACGGCCACCCACCTCGGCGATGAAGACCAAGTGCCGACCATCCGGTGTCCATTCGGGCCGGATGCTGGCGCCGATCGTCGTGAGCTGTGAAAAGGTGTTCCGCCCCAGGTCATTGATCCAGATGTCAGCAGTCGTGGCGCCGAAGACGCCGATAGCTACTCGACGGCCATCGCGCGAATAGCGCGGCGTGGCGTAGCTGCGCAGCTCGTCCCGGAGCGGCACCGCGGTGCCGATCTCGGGAACGAGCACCGGCAGGAACTGGGACCGACCGCGGAGGAAGACCAGGCTCCCCGAGGCCGAGAGGGCGGCCTTGGCGCCGGCAGTGGGATCAATGAGGACTCCCTCCTCGAGCAGGACCGGATCGGACGATAGGCGGCCGGTTGGCGCTTCGATCCGCACTGCCATGAGTTCACCGCTCGCCGACACATATACCAGCTGGTCACCCTGCACCCCGAGCGGGACGGAAACCTGCAAGTCGTGGTCAGTGACCTGCCCGGTGACAAGATCCAGCACGGAAAGCTGCCCGGGCGGCGACGAACTGTTCCCGCGGACGTAGGCAATGGCTCTCCCCCCCGGGAGCAGCAGCGGCCAGCGCTGCCCGAACCGCGGGGAGGCGGAATCGGCGCGCACCACCCGGGTGGCGGTTCCACCGGATGCGGGAACGGCGAGGAGGCCGGAGAAGCTCCCGACATAGATGGTGTCGGACGTGCTCCACGCAAGGCCATAGGGCACCGTCCCCCCGCCTCCGCTGGTGCCCAGGTTTACAGGCGGGCCACCATCGACCGCGATCTTCCTGATGGCATTCCCTTCCGTGAAGGCGAGCCACAGTCCATCCGGCGAAAAGGCCAGATTGCGGCCGCCGACCCCCTCCGATCCGAGCTCCCGTGCCGAGAGCTCATCGACTCGGCGGAGGTACATCCGGAAGCCATTCTGGGTGACGGTGGTGAATGCGATCAAGTCGCCCCGAGGAGAGACGGCGACCGTGGAACCCGAGAGTGCGTCGGCGATCCGGGTGCCGGGTGGGAGATCGAACCGGGCGCGGATGACCGGTGTTGGCTCCCCGGTCGCGGATGCCTGTCGCCCCGCGAACCAGCCCCCCGTTGCGGCTCCGGCCAGGAGGAGGGCCACCCCGAGGATGGCCGGAAGGCTGGAGGGCTGGAGGGCCTGATGCCGCTGCGCGGTTGCTGTTCTCCGGCCCACTGGCCCGCTGGCCGTGTGGCCCCCCGCGAGCGCCGCGCTGAACTCGGCCGCAGAGGCAAACCGGTCGGCGGGCAGCTTTTCCAGCGCCTTGAACACCGCCGCCTCGACGTGCGCCGGCACCGCCTTCCGCTGCGCCGCAATCCGTCGCGGTTCCTCGGTGAGCAACCGAGCCACGATGGCCTGTACGGTCGGGCCGGTAAAGGGGGCCTCGCCCACCAGCATCTCGTAGGTCACTGCGCCCAGGGCATAGAGGTCGCTCCGGGCATCGATGGCACGTTCCCCCATCGCCTGCTCGGGGCTCATGTATTGCGGCGTGCCGAGCGAGAGACCGGTCTGGGTCATCCGCTGGCCGCCGGCCTGCTGGACCGCGAGCGCGATCCCGAAGTCGGCGACCAGGGCGTGGCCGCCCTGGAGCAGGATGTTCTCGGGCTTGATGTCGCGGTGGATGATGCCCAGGCCGTGGGCGTGGCCGAGCGCATCGGCCACCTCGCGGGCAATGCGGAGCGCCTCCTCGAGCGGCAGCTGGCGGTCGCGGTCAAGCCGGGTGCGCAGGGTCTCCCCGGCCACGAACGGCATGACATAGAAGAGGCGGCCGGCGACTGCGCCTGAATCCAGCAGGGGCAGGATGTGCGGATGCTGCAACCGCGCCGTGGTCTTGATCTCGGCCAGGAACCGTTCGGCGCCGAGCGCGGCACCGAGGTCTTCGTGGAGGACCTTGATGGCCACTTCGCGGTCGTGCTTCAAGTCCCGGGCCAGGTACACGGTGGCCATGCCGCCCTGGCCGAGCTCGCGCTCGAGGCGGTAGCTCCGGCTAAGGGCGGCGGAAAGGCGATCCGGAACGCCGGTCACTTCTTCACCTTGGCCTTGAGTTCCTCAAAGAAGTTCTCCACCACGACCAGCGGAACGCGGGGCACCGCAGGGTCCCCGACGCGCCGCAGCATCAGGAATCGGCTTCCGTCCCGAGTGACGTCGTACGACCGATGGGTGGGAACGAACAGATAGGGAAGCGCCGAGAAGAGCACTCGCTGGCGACCGATCGGTGGGGTGCCTGAAGTCACCTCGACCGCGACCAGGTCGCCGCTGGCGTTCCGGTAGAAGAGTTCCTTGCCGTCGCGCGACCAGAGGGGATTAAGGCCGCCTGCCGTGGACACCAGCCACTTGTCATCGCTCGCCCGCGGGAACGGCCGGAGGTACACCTCGTCTCGCCTGGTCTCGTTCGACGTGTAGGCCAGGTACCGGCCATCCGGCGACACCTCCGGGCTCCGCTCCTGGAACTCGCTCGTGGCCAGCGGGACTGGTGTCGGATCGCCGGTCAGGCGTTTCGCGTACAGGTCCGCGGTGGCATTGGCGCCCACCCGATACACCAGCCACTCGCCGTCGGCAGTGGTGAACGCCTCGGAGATCGCCGACGGCAGCGTGAGCACCAGGGAATCGCGATCGGAGCCATCGAGGGGCCGCCGGAACAGCTCGCCGAGCCTCCTCCGGTTGGAGAGGTACAGCAGGCCACGACTGTCGGACAGCCATGACGGGCGCCAGTTCCCCGCGCCATCATGGGTAACCTTGGTCGTCGTTCCCCGCTCCAGATCCCGGACCCAGATATCGAGGTTCTGATTACCGTCTGCGATGCTCAAGGCCAGATGGCGCTGATCGGGCGAGAGCGAGGGGAAGCGCGCCTCGGATGTCCACCCCGGGGCCACCGGAACCGCCCGACCGTCTCGCTCGACCCAGACCGGCTCTCCGCCCTCTCCTCCTGACGACGTGGCGTCCAGCGCATACACCAGGGTGCCCTGCTCCGAGATGGCCAGATCCGCCACCCTGCTGAAGCCGCGGAGACCCACTTTCTCCTCGAGCGCCACCGGCGCCCCGGTGAGTCGCATCGATCGCTCGTCGAACGGCGCAGCGGCCAGGGCGCCGGAGGCCGTCACGATCAGCAGGTGCCCCGACCGGGCGTACCGGGCGTAGACACCCCGGGTCAGCCGCCGGTGAGTGCCCGTCTTGACATCGGCGACCGCGATCTCCCAGGTGTCGTAGCCACCGATCCGCACGACGAAGAGCACCCCCTCGCCGCTCGGCAGGGACTCAGGATTGGCATGACCGCTCTCGTTACTGGTCGAGTCGAGGCGTGTGAACGGTTCCGGGACGCTCCCCGCGGTGGCGCGGACCCTCATCAGCGGGGAGGAGAAGTCGCCGGAGACGAAGAGCATGTCATCTGCTCCCCACGACCCTCCGTACTCTCCGAGCGTCCCCGCCGCGATCATGACCGGCGCCCCGCCGCGCACCGGGATGGTCCAGACGGCATTGTTGGCGAAGTACGCCACGGCTTCCCCATTGGGAGACACGAACGGCGACTGCGCTACCGCGGTACCTGCCAGCCTGGTGACGCCGAGGTTGTCACGCTCGCGAACCCAGAGGGTCCCCCCAGTGTTTGCGTCACCGGCATTCGATCGGTAAATGAGGCGGAACCCATCCGGGGACATGGCAATGCGTCCGCTGGCTCCAAAGATCGGCGTCGAATCGGGGAGCACGAGATGGTAACGGGCGACCGGGCGCACCTGGGGTGGTCGCATCCACCCCCAAATGGCGGCGACGCTGGCAATCAGCGCCACCGCGGTCATCAGGACAAACGCCCGGCGTTGCCAACGGGGAGTTCCGCCGTCCTGTGGCCGGTCACTGCTGTCGCCAGCCCGCGCGAATGACGCATTCCCCAGGGCGTCCGCAAACTCCTTGGCGCTCCCGAATCGGTCGGCAGGCAGTTTTTCCAGCGCCTTGGCCACCGCCGCCGCCACATTGGGCGGCACCGCTTTCCGCAACCGAGCAACCGGCGCGGCCTCTTCGGTCACGATCTTCATGATGAGCTGCTGGGCCGAGGCGCCGGTGTGGGGCGGGTTGCCGGTCAGCATCTCGTACAGCACGCTCGCCAGCGAATAGACATCCGACCGGGCCGAGATCTCCTTCTCGGCGGTGGCCTGCTCGGGGCTCATGTAGTGCGGGGTGCCGAGACTCAGGCCGGTTTCGGTCAGCCGGCCGCCGGCCGCCGCGCTCACCGCCAGGGCAATGCCGAAATCGGCCACCATCGGCCGGCCGCCCTGGAGCAGGATGTTTTCCGGCTTGATATCGCG
>JAWXBA010000250.1:0-3630 GCA_034439775.1 Gemmatimonadota bacterium
CAGGACCTCGTGCGCGGTGCCGCTGACGGAGCGGTGGAGGGGCGGCCGATGATCACGGCATGCTCCGGGAGCCGCCTGCCTCGGAGGGCAAGGTGGCGACGGAGCCGTTAGCGGTAGTGATGCAGACGGACACGATGCCCCCCCGGAGCAAGAGATGCGATGGCCGGCGCACTTCGAATGCCGAGCACCATCAATGTCATGACAGACGTATTGACATACCGCGCCAGGCCGACCATTTTCGACCATGGTCACCAAGTCCCAGCAGCTGCAAATTCGCGTGACCCCTGGCCAGAAGGCCGCCCTGCAGCGCCAGGCCGCCGCCGCGGGCCATGACCTCTCCAGCTACGTCCTGTCCCGCCTCGTCCCCGCTCGGCGCGACCGGTTTACCGAGCTGCTGGCGGCGCTCGCTTCAGGCGAGCCCCGCTTTGTGCTGGCCGAGCTGAACGACTTTCTGACCGGCTGTCCGCCGGTGCTCTTCCAGGACGCGGTGGCCTTGGCGTTGGTCACCCCGCTGCCCCCCTACCTCCAGAACTATGTCGCCGCGATGGTCGAGCAGGCGGCGGCCCTGAAAGGGGTGGCTCCCCCGAAGTGGACCCAGGGCATCGCGCCCCTCCCGGCACCCCATTTCGTCACCCCGATGGCCAGCCTGCGCCTCCACCTGCTGCGCTCCTCCCCGGTCCCCTTCAAGCGCCGCAACATCTTCGTGGACAGCGGCATCGGGGCAAGGGTCTGATCGTGGCGAAACCGATGCAGTTCACCAAGGCGGACATCCTGAAGCTCTTCGAGCTCCTCGATGCGGAGCTGGCGGCCACCGAGACACACGGGGAACTCTACCTGGTGGGCGGGGCGGTCATGTGCCTTGCCCTGGGGACCCGGGCCGCCACGCGCGACGTGGACGGGTGGTTCCAGCCGGTGGGGCGGGTCCGCGAAGCGGCGGTCCGGGTGGCCCACGTGGCCGGCGTCCCCGAGCATTGGTTGAACGACGCGGTCAAGGCCTGGTTGAGTCCCCACGGAACATTCAACCCCTACCTGGAACGGCCGCACCTGCAAGTCTTCGTGGCCCAACCGGAATATCTGTTGGCGATGAAGTGCATGGCGATGCGCCTCGGTGAGGAGTTTCATGACCTGGACGATGTCCGCTACCTGCTCCGGTTCCTGAACCTTACCAGTGCGGCGGACGCCCTCGCCATCGTGAGCCGATACTTTGCTGAGTCGCAGATCCCGGTCAAGACCCGGCTGGCCCTGGAGGAACTGCTGCCGCAGGAGTCGTAGCCTCGCTTCCGGTACGGCCGAACGCCGCACCACCGTGGGCCTGCATGGGAGCCGTCCGGCCAGGATCGCCGGGGGCACCTACCGTCGCCCCCGGGAGGGCTCGAACAGCGACTGCCAGTTGGTGATGACATCGAGCCGGAAGGGCACCAGGGCGCGCCGTTCCGCACCGACCGCTGCGATAAACCCGCGCTGGTCAGGAAGCGCGGTCACATTCAGGCCATCTTCGAGAAAGTCGGCCGAGAGGAGGGAATCGCGCCGCACCACGGCCAGGGCCGGTATCTGCCCGATGGTCGCCGCCATCAACATGGTGCCATTCCGGAAGTACAGGATCCGCCCGTCCCGCGACCAGTTCGGGTGCAATCCGCCGGCGGTGGAGACGGGGATCCGGGATCCGGGACCCGGCACCGAGCGCAGGTAGACCTCACCCCGCCCGGTCTCGTCCGACTGATACGCCACCAGTCGGCCCGAGGGCGAGAGGGTGGCATCGGTTTCGTTGCTCGGCCCGGTCACGAACGCCCGGGTTTCTGCGGCGGCGATTGAGTCGGTAGGCACGAGCAGGATATCGCGCTGTTCATAGGTGCGGAGCAGCGACCATCCGCCGACCGGCCCCTCCGCGAATTCCGCGATCCCGGTGCGGTCCAGCACCACCGAGTCCGCCCCACTCCCGTCCCAGGGCTTGGTCATGACCCGGCTCGTGGACGCGTTACCGGTCATGTAGAAGACCCGCGAACCATCGCGGGACCACGACGCGCGGTAGGAGTTGTTCCCGGTCGTGAGCCTGGTCATCGCCCCACTCGCCAGCTCGATCACCCAGAGGTCGCCGGTGTTGAAGGCCGCGGCGTCGACGCGCACCAGGAGCTGGCGCCCGTCGGGGGAGAGGCGCGGCTGGTCGTACCGGCGGCCGTCATCGCGGAGGATCCGACTGCCGCCACGAGGATCGATCTGGACCAGCCGGGTCGGGCCGAGACGGGTGCCGCGCGACCAGCGGACGGCGAGGGTGCCATTGGCCGCCACGGCAAAGTCCACCCCGCCGTTCTGCAAGCGCTCGACCGGCTCCGCCAGCCGGACCGCCGATCCCTCGGTGCGGCCGGTTCGCGGCGAGAACCGGATAGCCGAGAGAATACTCTGGTCGGATTCGAACAGGAGCCACCCGGGCGGGACGAAGCGGGCGGAGAGCCCGGGGAGGCGTTCGGCCCTCAAGCGGCCCGCACCGAGGTCGGCGATCGCCGTATACAAGGTGCCACTGACGTCACGCACCCTCGCCAGCGCAGTCCGGGATCCCGGCAGAACGTCAAGGAAACTGAGGGCAAAGACCCCCGCGCTGCTGTCCACCGCAACGAGAAGTTCGGGAACCGCGCCGTCGGTGCCCAGGACCCAGACCCCGCTCGGGCGGGTGAAATACAGGCCACCATCATCGCCCCAGCTGAGCGATGTCACCGAGTCGATCAGGACCTGTGCCGTGCCTCCCGCTGCCGGAACCCGGCGCAGCGTCCGATCGGCTCCGACAAACGCGATCCACTCGCCGTCCGGGGAGAAAGCGGGGCCCGAGGCGCCGAGCGTGCCCGCGAGCTCGCGGACCTCCGGGTCGGCAAGGCGGCGCACGAAGAGCCGCTGCGGCAAGGCGACGCCTCCCGCCGTCCGTCCCGGGTCCCCGACGAACGCCAGAAGACTGCCGTCGCGGGAGAACGCCATCGAGGGGAGAAAGGCTAGCTGACCGCCGCGCACCTCGAGGGAGTCCGGGAGTTCCACAGTCAGGCGCACCGGGCCGGCGGAAGGGGGATCAGATCTGAGCCAGCCCCAGGCGGCAAGGACGGAAAGGGCGAGGAGGACGGAAAGCACGGCAAAGGCGGAGAGGGCGGACAGGGTGATGGAGCGGGAGTGCGCGCCTGCGACCGAGGACTGGGTCCGGGTGCGGCGCGGCCCGGCGGCGGTCCCCTGCCCCGCGAGCGCGTCGGCAAACGCCTTGGCGCTCTCGAAGCGGTCCGCTGGCAGCTTCTCCACCGCCTGGGCCACCGCCTCGGCCACGTACTCCGGCACCGCCTTCCGCAGCTTGGTGACCGGCGCCGCCTCCTCGGTCACGATCTTCATGATGATCTGCTGGGCCGAGGCGCCGGTGTGCGGTGGGTTCCCCGTCAGCATCTCGTAGAGCACACAGCCCAGCGAATAGATATCCGAGCGCCCGGTGATCTCCCGCTCCGCCGTTGCCTGCTCCGGGCTCATGTAGTGCGGGGTGCCAAGCGAGAGGCCGGTTTCCGTCATCCGGCCGCCGGCCGCCGCGCTCACCGCCAGGGCAATGCCGAAATCGGCCACCATCGGCCGGCCGCCCTGGAGCAGGATGTTTTCCGGCTTGATATCGCG
>JAWXBA010000251.1:0-2747 GCA_034439775.1 Gemmatimonadota bacterium
ATCAGGATCCCGCCGAGTTCGAGCGAGTCGATCAGGCCGTGGATCCGCGCCAGCCCGTTGTCGGTGGCCGCCGGGGAGCCGCTGACCCACGGCATGACCAGCTGGCCGATCCGCGCCCGGAGCGAGAGGCTGTCGAGCAGCCGGGACACCCTGGGGCTGGCCGGAGAGGTTTGCGCCGAGGATTCCGAGCTGGAAGCCCCGATCACGAGCAGCAGGCAGAGAAGGAGCGACAACGGACGATGCACAGGCGACTCGCAGGATGGCTGGTGGTCATGATCGCGGGGTGCGGCGCCGCGGGCTGTCAAACTCCGCTGGCCCAGGCGGACCGTCCCCTGGCGGCGGTGTTGCCGGGGATCGAGGTGCTGCTGGCCGACTCCGCCCACCTGGTTCGCGGGCGGCGAGTCGGCTTGGTGTCCAATATGGCCGCGGTGGACCGATTCGGCACCAGCGGCGTGGAATTGCTCCGCGGCGCCGGCGTCCAGCTTGTGGCGCTGTTCAGCCCCGAACATGGCTTTCGTGGGTCGGCCGGCCCTGGTGAGCGGGTCGCGTCCACCGTCGATTCCGCCACTGGTCTTCCCATCTACAGTTTGTATGGCAACACCAGCTCGCCGACCCCCGAGATGCTGGCCGGACTCGACGTCATCCTGGTGGACCTCCCCGACGTTGGCGCCCGGTACTACACCTACCTGACCACTACGGTCGGCGTGATGCGTTCGGCGGGTGCCGCCGGGATCCCGGTCATCGTGCTCGACCGGCCCAACCCGATCGGGGGAATGGTACAGGGCAATGTCCTCGATACCGCGTTCCGCTCTGGTGTCGGGATGCTCGCCGTGCCAATGCGTCATGGGATGACCCTTGCCGAGCAGGCGCGGTTGGCCCGCGCCGATCTTGGCGTTGAGGTGAACCTGCTGGTGGTGCCGGCTGCCCACTGGACGCGCGGGCAGACGCTCGATGTCACCGGGTTGCCGTTTCTGCCGCCGAGTCCCAACCTGAAAGACTTGGAGAGCCTGTTTCACTATCCGGGCACCTGCCTCTTCGAGGGGACGGCATTGTCGGTGGGGAGGGGCACATCGGCCCCATTCCGGCAAGTCGGCGCGCCGTGGCTGGACACCACCGCGGTGCTCCGTCGGCTGGGCCAGGTCTCGACGCCCGGGGTCCGGTTCGTCTCCGACACCTTTACCCCGGTGGATCCAGGTGACCAGAAGCACTCGGGTGTGCACCTGGCCGGGATCCGGCTGGAAATGACCTCGGCGGCGGACTATGACCCGACCGTGGCGGCAGTGGCGCTGCTGGCCGCGATACAGGCAGTCCATCCCGACCAGATCGGCTTCGTCGCGCGCCAGTTTGACCGGTTGGCCGGCGGTTCGGCACTTCGTGAGGCCGTCGTGGCGGGAGTGTCCGTCGGGGAGATCACGGCCGCGTGGGGCCCGTCTCTCCGGGCCTTTGAGGAGCGGCGGGCGGGGTTCCTCCTCTACCCCTGAGCGGCGGCGGCCATTATTCTTGTCCCGCGTTCGATCGGGTGCAATGACAACGGGCTGACCGGCTGGAGGCGCGTGAAACTCGTTCCCAAGGCGGCAGAACAAGGGTTCCTGTCCGCCACGACACCGGCGGTCCAGTTCCTGATCCGCCGGGGAGCGTCGCCGAACCTCCTCACTACGGTGGGAGCCCTCGTGGTGGTGGCCTCCGCCGTCGCGTTCGGATTCGGATGGATCCGGCTCGGCGGCGGGCTGCTGTTGTTTTCCGGGGTGGTGGACACCCTGGACGGCCAGGTGGCTCGGTTGGGTGGCAAGACCACCAAGTTCGGCGCGTTCTACGATTCGACACTCGACCGGGTGGGCGATGGTGCCACCTTCTTCGGTATTGCCATCTGGATGCTGACGACGCCCGAAGTCCAGCGGCCCATCCTGTGGACCATTGTCTGCATGATCGCAGTGCTGACCGCCTATACGGTGTCGTACCAGCGAGCCCGGGCCGAGGGATTGGGCGTCGAGTGCAAGGTGGGGATCGCGCAGCGAGCCGAGCGGCTGATCGGGGTGGGGCTCCCGGCGCTGGTGCTGGGCGCCGGCCCGGGCGGCATCGTGCTGCAGGTCGTGGTGGCAATTCTCGCGGTGCTGTCGACCATCACCGTGTTCCAGCGTTTCGTGCATGTCTATCGAGTGGCGGACCAGGCCTGATGGCCCGGTTGCCCGGAAAGAAAGGACCTGAGGAGTGGCAATGACTGAGGCACGCCCCACCGCGCCGGCGACCGGCAAGCTTGGTGTCCTGACCGTCGGTCTCGGGGCCGTGGCCAGCACCTTCATCGCGGGCGTCGAGCTGGCGCGGCGCGGGCTGGCACAGCCGTACGGCTCGCTGACCCAATTGGGGCGGATCCGGCTCGGCAAGCGGACCGATGGCCGCAACCCGCTGATCCGCGAGTTTGTGCCACTGGCCGGACTCGAGGACCTGGTCTTCGGCGCCTGGGACCCGATTCCCGACAACGCCTACGACTCCTGCCTCAAATGCGGCGTGCTGGACAAGCACGAGCACATCTTCCCGATCGGCGATTTCCTCAAGTCGATCATGCCGATGCCAGCGGTCTTTGAGCAGCACTATGTCAAGCGGCTGGTGGGCACCAACGTCAAGGCGGGCAAGACCAAGCGGGAACTGGCCGAGGCGCTGCGGCAGGATATCCGCGACTTCAAGGCAAAGAACGGCTGCGACCGGCTGGTGATGGTCTGGTGCGCGTCCACCGAGATCTTCATCGTGCC
>JAWXBA010000252.1:0-38880 GCA_034439775.1 Gemmatimonadota bacterium
CCTAACGCCAGTCCCTGCCTAGGTTTATCTTTCAGGGATGTCCTCCAATGCGCTGCCGGGATTCCGGGAGTTCTACCCCGACGACTTCGCGTTTCGCGCCCATCTTTTTGAGGCGTTCCGCTCGGTGGCCCGCAGCTACGGGTTTGAGGAATACGACGGGCCGCCCCTGGAACCCCTTGATCTCTATACCGCCAAGAGCGGCGAGGAGATCGTCGGGCAGCTCTACCACTTCGTGGACAAGGGCGATCGCGCGGTGGCGCTTCGGCCGGAGATGACGCCGACGCTGGCACGCATGGTGGCGGCCCGCGCCAACGGGCTCCGCAAGCCGATCCGGTGGTTTTCCATTCCCCAGCTCTTTCGCTATGAACGCCAGCAGCGCGGGCGCCTGCGGGAACATTTCCAGCTCAACTGTGACCTGATCGGTGAGGCCGGCCCCGCCGGCGATGCTGAGATCATCGCCCTGGCGATCGATATCATGCGGCGCTTGGGACTGGGATCGACCGAGGTCCGGGTCCGCCTGTCGGACCGCCGAGTGCTGAACGCCATTCTTGATTCATTGGGCTTTCCCGCGGCCAGCCACGGCGCCGCCTACCAGTTTCTGGACAAGATGGGCCGCGGCAACGATGCTGCCCTGCAGGCGGTGTTGCGGGCGGCTGGCGCCACCGAGGAACAGGTCGCGGGGCTGGCCTCGCTGCGGGACATCAAGACCGTGGACGGCCTCGCCCGGGGATTTCCTGCGGCCCTGGAAGCTTGTGGTCCGCTGCGCGAGATCGTCGACATCCTGGGCCAAATGGGGCTCGCCGACTTCATCGACATTGACCTGACCATCGTGCGCGGGCTGGCTTACTACACCGGGCCAGTCTTTGAGCTGTTCGATGCCGCCCGCTCCCTCCGCGCCATCTGTGGCGGTGGTCGCTATGACAACCTGCTCGCCGCGATCGGCGGGGTGGACCTGCCCGCACTCGGCTTCGGGATGGGCGACGTCGTTCTCGGGGAACTCCTTCGCGAGCGCGGGCTCGCGCCCGCCGCGCCAGCAGCCATCGACCTTTTCGTGGCCGGTCCGGATCCCGCCGATCGCCCCACCGTCCATCGCCTGACCCACCAGCTTCGCGACGCTGGGTGGCGGGCCGAGTTTGCGCTGACAAACCAGAACCTTGGCAAACAGTTCAAGCAGGCGGACGCCCGCGGTGCCCGGATCGTCCTCGTGGTGGGTGAGGCCGAACGCGCCCGCGGGGTGGTGCAGGTGAAGGATCTGGTCCATGGCGGCCAGTCGGAGGTTGCCGAAGGGCAACTCCAGTCGGTGCTTGAATCGATCCTGGGGGCATGCCGTCCCTCCTCCTCGTCCCCAGTTTCCGGTGCTCCGTCCCATGGCTGATTCGAAGGGTCTCACCCCACGCGCCACCGATTTCAGCGCCTGGTACAATGAGCTGATCATGAAGGCCGAGCTGGCCGACTACAGCCCGGTCCGCGGCTGCATGGTCATTCGCCCCAACGGCTATGCCATCTGGGAAGGAATGCAGCGCGCCCTGGATGACATGTTCAAGGCGACGGGGCACCAGAACGCTTATTTCCCGCTGTTCATTCCCCAGAGTTTCCTGGCCAAGGAAGCCGAGCATGTCGAGGGGTTTGCACCGGAGACCGCGGTCGTGACCCACGGCGGCGGCAAGGAGCTCGAGGAGCCGCTGGTGGTGCGGCCGACCTCCGAAACGATCATCTATCACATGTATGCCAAATGGATCCAGAGCTACCGCGATCTGCCGGTGCTGATCAACCAGTGGGCCAATGTGGTCCGCTGGGAACTGCGGACTCGGCTGTTCCTGCGGACCACTGAGTTCCTCTGGCAGGAGGGACACACGGCGCACGCCACCGAGGCCGATGCCGAGGCAGAGACGCTCCTGATCCTGGGCATCTACCGCCGGTTCATGGAAGAGTGGATGGCGATGCCGGTGGTGACGGGGCTCAAGACCGACAGCGAGCGCTTTGCCGGCGCCAAGCGGACCTATTCCTGCGAAGCGATGATGCAGGACAACAAGGCGCTCCAGGCGGGGACCAGCCACAACTTGGGCCAGAACTTTGCCAAGGCGTTCGAGGTGACCTTCCAGACCGCGGAAGGGGGCCTCGAGCATGTCTGGAACACGTCGTGGGGCGTCTCCACGCGCCTGGTCGGCGGCTTGATCATGACCCATGGAGATGACGCCGGGTTGATCTGCCCGCCCCGCCTGGCACAGTGGCAGGTCGTGGTCGTGCCGATCTACAAGACCGATGCGGAACGGGCTGCCATTCTCGACGCGGCCCTCAAGATCAGGCTTTCGCTGCAGGCGGTCGGGATCCGCTGCCATGTCGATGCCCGCGAGGGGATGAAGCCCGGGGCAAAGTACTACGACTGGGAGGGACGCGGGGTCCCGTTCCGGATCGAGATTGGCCCCCGCGACCTGGCCGGCGGCACCGTGATGGTGGCTCACCGCATGGGTGGCCCCAAGGAGTCGCTACCGGTCGAGGGACTGGCCGCCTGGTTCCCGCTTGCGATGGATCGAATGCAGGCGGAGCTGCTCGAGGCCGCCAAGGCCCGCCGCGAAGCCGCCACCCTCCGGGGCCCCAAGTCCAAGCAGGAATTCATCGACTTCCTCGAGGGCTCGGGTGGGTTTGTCTACGCCGGGTGGTGCGGGGACCCGGCGGTGGAGGCGGAGATCAAGGAGCAGACCAAGGCCACCATCCGGGTCATCCCGGACCAGGAGTTCCGTTCCGCCGAGGCACCGACCACCTGCATCTGGACCGGTCGGCCCGCCATGCACGAAGTGTTGTGGGCCAAGTCGTACTGACGCCAGAAGCAGTCGCGCCGTTGCTGGCCGACGCCGGACTGGCGCGGGCCGCGACGGGCGCTCTTTGTGCGGGGACGGTGAGCCTGGCCGAGATCGCCGGCGCGGTTGGTACGCCGACGTTCGTGTATCATGCCGATGTGATCGAGGCACGCTACCGGGAACTGACCGGTGCCCTCGCCGCGGTGCCGCACACCCTCTGCTATGCCATCAAGGCCAACAGCAACCTGGCCGTGCTGCGCTTCCTGGCCGGGTTGGGGGCCGGCGCGGATATCGTCTCGGTTGGCGAGCTGACCCGGGCGCTCCGGGCGGGGTTCCCGGCAGGGCAGATCGTCTTCAGCGGGGTGGGGAAGCGCGACGACGAATTGCTGGCCGCGGTCACGGCCGGCGTCGGGCAGATCAATGCCGAATCGCTCGAGGAACTGGCGCGGCTGGCCGGGATCGTGGCAAGTGCGGGCGCCTCGGCGCGAGTCGGCCTGCGGATCAATCCCGATGTGACGACCGACACGCATCCCTATATCTCCACCGGCAAGAACGGCATCAAGTTCGGGGTGCCGGCCGACCAGGTGGTGCGGGCGGCGGCCATGGTCGCCGCCGCGCCCGGCCTGACCCTGACCGGGGTGGCGGTTCACCTCGGGAGTCAATTGCTCTCTGCCACTCCGTACCAGGAGGCTCTCGACCGCCTGATGACGCTGCTGCCGGAGGTCCAGGCGGCCGCCAACGGCACGGTCACCTCGCTGGGACTGGGCGGAGGAATCGGGATTCGCTATACCGGGTCGGAGCAGCCGCTCGCGGTGGAGGATTTTGCCGCCGCGATTGTCCCCGGTGTGCGCGCCTCCGGCATGCGCCTGCACCTCGAGCCGGGTCGATACCTGGTGGGGAGCAGCGGGGTGCTGTTGACCCGCGTCCTGTACCGCAAGCATTCCGGCGGTCGCGACTTCATGATCGTTGACGCGGCCATGAACGACCTGGTCCGGCCGAGCCACTATCAGGCGCACCATGCGGTCGTGGCGGTCGGGGAGGCGGGAGACCGGCGGGTGCGGGCCGATGTCGTGGGGCCGATCTGCGAAACCGGGGACTTCCTGGCCCTGGACCGCGACGTCCCCGACCTGCCTGCGGGCAGCTGCCTGGCGATCCTCGGTGCGGGGGCCTATGGATTCTCGATGAGCTCCCAGTACAACAGTCGCCCCCGGGCAGCGGAGGTGCTGGTGCACAGCGGCCGCTGGGGAATCTGCCGGCGACGCGAAACGATCGACGACCTGATGGGCGGTGAGGTGGTGTCACCGCTGGATGGAGTGAACCCCTGATGCAGCACGACCGGATCCTGATCCTCGACTACGGCTCCCAGTTCACCCAGCTGATTGCCCGGCGGGTGCGCGAAGCGCATGTCTACTCCGAGATTCACCGTCCCGATCGCGACGCAGCGTGGGTGCGGGAGTGGGACCCCAAGGGGATCATCCTCTCCGGCGGGCCGAATTCGGTCTATGAGAACGGTGCGCCGACCCTCGACCCAGCCATCCTCGATCTCGGCATTCCTGTCCTTGGCCTCTGCTATGGGATGCAGCTGCTGTCGCACCTGGCCGGCGGGCAGGTGGTTGCCTCGGCTCGCCGGGAGTATGGCCGAGCGCTGGTGCGGGTGCGCGGGGGCGAGCTCTTTGCCGGATTTGACGAGGGCGAGGAGACACCGGTCTGGATGTCCCACGGCGACCATGTCGACACGGCGCCCCCCGGCTTCCGGGTGACGGCATCGAGCGACAACTCGCCGGTCTGCGCGCTGCAGCACGAGTCAAAGCCGATCCACGCGGTGCAGTTCCACCCCGAGGTGGCGCACACCGCCCGCGGGGGCGAGATCGTTGGCAATTTCCTGTTCGGGATCTGCGGCTGCACCCCCGACTGGACCGCCGGGCACTTCATCGAGGAAGAAATTGCCCGGATCCAGCAGCGCGTGGGACCCACCACCCGGGTGATCTGTGGCCTGTCGGGCGGGGTCGATTCCTCGGTGGCGGCGGCCCTGGTCCACCGCGCGGTCGGGGACCGGTTGACCTGCATCTTTGTGGATCACGGTCTCCTCAGGCTCCACGAGCGGGATCAGGTGGAGCAGACCTTTCGGCGCCACCTCGGCATTGACCTCCGGGTGGTGGACGCTCGGGCGCAGTTCCTGGACCGGTTGCGTGGCGTGGCCGACCCGGAAGAGAAGCGCCGGCGGATCGGGCACACCTTCATCGATGTCTTCGAGGCCGAGGCCAAGTCCGTCGGCAGTGACGTCGGGTTCCTGGTGCAGGGCACCCTCTATCCCGACGTGATCGAGTCGGTCAGCGCCACCGGGGGGCCGTCGGTCACCATCAAGACGCACCACAATGTGGGGGGCTTGCCGGAGCGGCTCCCCTTCAAATTGATCGAGCCGTTTCGAGAGCTGTTCAAGGACGAGGTCCGGGCCGCCGGGCGGGAACTGGGCCTGCCCGAGGAGATGGTGGGGCGTCATCCGTTCCCCGGCCCCGGGCTGGCCATTCGCATCCTGGGCGAGATCACGGAGCCGGCGTTGGAGGTGCTCCGCAAGGCCGACGCGATCTACATCGAGGAAATTCGTGCCGCCGGGTTGTACGATGAGATCTGGCAGGCCTTTGCGGTGCTCCTCCCCATCCGCTCGGTGGGTGTGCAGGGGGACGGCCGCAGCTACGACCAGGTGGTGGCGCTCCGCGCCGTGACCAGCCGCGATGGCATGACGGCCGATTGGTTTGCCTTCCCCCCGGGAGTGATGGCGTTGATCTCCAATCGCATTGCGAACGAAGTCCAGGGTGTGAACCGGGTGGTGTACGATGTGAGCAGCAAGCCCCCCGCCACAATCGAGTGGGAGTGATCTCCATCTGAACGGGAGTGTCCGATGATTCTGGTGATTGGGGGAACGGGCAAGATCGGTGGCGAGGTGATTCGCCTGCTGGCTGGGCAGGGGCAGCAGTGTCGGGCCCTGGTGCGCGATCCATTCGCCGCCTCCCGGCTTGCCGGCCCCGGGGTTGAGCTGTGCCAGGGCGACCTGGCGCGCCCGGCGACGTTGCCCGGTGCGTTCAGCGGGATCACCCGCGTATTCCTGGTGACTTCCCCAGGACCGGAGACCGTCCACCTGCAGGGCGCGGCCATCGCAGCGGCCGCTGCCGCCGGGGTGGAGCGACTGGTCCGGATTTCCGTCGAGGGGGTGGGCACTCCGGTGGCGGCGGGCATCCTCGAATGGCACAGCACGGTGGAACGGGTGCTGGCTGATTCCGGCATTCCTGCCGTGAACCTCCGGCCGACCAGCCTGATGCAGAACCTGCTCGGCTCGGTCGAGACGATCCGCCGCGCTGGGCAGTTCTTCGGGGCACAGGGGGACGGTCGGGTGGCGTTTGTCGATGCCCGGGATGTCGCCGCTGCCGCGGTTGGGGCGTTGATGCGGGAGAAGCACCACAGCGAGGACGTGACCCTGACCGGCCCGGCTGCCCACTCCTATGCCGACCTTGCGGGCCAGCTGAGCGAGGAGCTCGGTCGTCCGGTGGCGTATGTGGACCTGCCGCCGGATGCCTATCGTGCCGGCATGATCGCGGCCGGCCTCCCCGAGTGGTTGGCGCGGGACCTTGCCCTGCTGGAGGACGCCAGCTGCGGCACGGTCATGCCGGTTGCGGATGGGGTGGAGCGGTTGGCGGGTGTTGAGCCCCGCCCGTTCCGGGAGTTTGCGCATGACTACCGCGGGGTGTTTGGGTAGCCGGGGTTAGAGGCCATATTCGTTCAGGAGCGCAAACAGTGCGGCGGGATCAGGGAGATTGGCCAGTCGGGCGGGGACCCCGGGGTGCTGGCAGAGCTGGGCCACCTTGCCGAGGATCGGCAGATACTGATTGGAGACCTCATGGGGGGGCGCCACGATGAGGAAGAAGACCCGAACCGGGGCCCTGTCCATCGCCGCGTACTCGATGCCGGCGGGGTGACGGCCGAAGGCGAGCCGCAGCCGGTGGACCACCAATGACCGGGCGTGCGGAATCGCAATGCCCAGCCCGAACCCGGTGGAACCCAGCTGCTCGCGGCGCAGCGCCAGGTGGACCAGCGCCTCCGAGGCGCGCGGTTGGAGGCTGAGCAGGGCCACCATCTCCTGCAGCACCGCTTCCCTGGTCGAGCCTCCGAGATCCAACCGGATGGCGCTGGGTTCGAGGAAATCCTGGATTTGCATCGCGGCAATCTAGCCACCGGTATGGCGCGTTGCGAGGGATGAATTCCCCGTCACGTTGCCCCCACCCCGAGCGGCAAGTAACTTTCCCCCATGCGGTTACCCTATGCCCCCGAGGTGGATTGCCCCCTCATCCTGGCCCCGATGGCCGGGGTTTCCGAGGCGCCATTCCGGCAGGTGTGTCGCTCGCTGGGTGCCGATGTCCTGATGACGGAGTTCCTCTCGTCGGAGGCGATCCAGCGTGGCATTCGCCGGACGATCGAGGGGGCTGAATTCGAGGTGGTGGAGCGCCCGATCGGGGTCCAGATCTACGGGGCCGATCCCGATGCCATGGCACGCGCCGCCGCCATTGTGACCGAGGCGTACCAGCCCGATTTCATCGATATCAATTTCGGGTGTCCCGTCAAGAAGGTGGTCCAGCGCAACGGCGGTTCGGGCTGCCTGCGCGACATGGATCTGGTGGCCAGGATCATTCGCCAGACGGCAGCTGCCAGCCACCTGCCGGTGACGGTCAAGACCCGCAGCGGGTGGAACGAGCTCTGCCGCGATCCGGTGGAGATTGCGCTCCGGATGCAGGACGCAGGTGCCCGCGCGTTCACGCTGCACGCCCGGACCCGGACCCAGATGTTTTCGGGCAAGGCCAATTGGGATGAGATCGCCGCGGTGGTCGACGCGTTGGATATTCCCGTGATCGGCAACGGGGATATCGCCAGCGGGGAAGATGCCCGCCGGATGCGAGCCCACACCGGGTGCGCCGGGTTGATGATCGGGCGGGGGAGTTTCGGCAATCCCTGGGTGTTCCGTGATGCCCGGGCCCGGCTGGCCGGCCTCGAGGCGCCGGGTCTGCCGGGGGCGGTCGACCGATTCAGCGTGGCGCTGGCGCATGCGCAGCTGGCACTTCGGCTCCAGGGTGACAGCCGCAAGACGGTGGTGGAGTTTCGGAAGCACCTGGGCTGGTACACCCGCGGGCTTCCCGGGTCCTCGGCGCTTCGGGAACGCCTGTTCCACGTTGAGTCGATGCGGGAGGCCGAAGCGATCTTTACGCAGTACCTCGAGAACGCCGCGGTCGCGGTGTGAGCCCGAACCTCGCTCGCAGTGGAGCCGCCTGATGCAGACCGTGGTCTTTGATGGGGGACCGGGGGGACTCCGGTGGATCGACGTGGTCGGTCCCTCCCGGACGGAACTCCTGGAACTGGCGGAGACGTACTCCCTCCATGCCACTTCCGTGACGGACTGCCTCGATCCGGAGCACCTCCCCAAGCACGAGCGCATCGACGACGTCACCTTCATCATCATGCGGACCTGGGACGAGGCAGCGGAACCAGAAGCCGATGACCTCCAGGGGATCACCCGGAAGTTGGCGCTGTTCTACCGCCCCGACCTGGTGTTGACGATCCATCGCAAGGACCAACCCATCCTGGCCGCGGTGCGGGAGCGGTTTGCCGCCGACACCTGCACCGACCGCTCGCTGACCGCGGTGCTCACCGAGCAGACGCTGGCGATGCTTGCGTCGTATGACCGCCCCTTGGAAGAGATGGAGCGGGCGATGGATGCGTTCGAGGCGGAGGTGTTCGACTCCACTCACGTCTCGCCCCCGTTCCGGAGAATCCACTTCCTCAAGCGCCGGGTGGCCCTGATCAAGCGCATCCTCTGGCAGTCGATGGGGGTGCTCCAGAAGACGGTCGTATCGGCGGAGCGCGCCCAGCCGTACTTCCAGGATCTCCGGGAGACCGCCGAGGGGTATCACTTCTGGGCCGATCAATTGCTGGAGGAGGCGCAGAATCTGCTCGGCGTCCACCTGGCGATGGCGTCGCACCGCAGCAACGAGGTGATGCGAGTGCTGACCGTGTTCGCCGCCTTCTTCCTGCCGCTGACGTTCATCGCCGGCGTCTATGGCATGAACTTCGCAGCCATGCCCGAGTTGCAGTGGCGCTGGGGGTATCCGCTGGTGCTGGCGCTGATGGCCGGCGTGTGCGTGGCCATTTTCGTCTGGTTCCAACGCCGGGGCTGGATCGGCCGCCCCGGCGGATGAGCACGCTGGCGATCATTGCCCTGACGGCCGCCAGCACGGCGGCCGTGGCCCTCCTGCTTGCGCGACGTCTCTTCGGTTCCCAGGGACGCCGCCTCCTTCCTGAGGATCTCGGCCCCGACTGCGACCCTCTGCTGTCCCTCGTGCTGCGAGCCAATCAGGCGCACGGCGTCTGGGTCTGGGATGGCGGTGGGCGGGGCCGATTGCGGGCGGTCGTGGCGAGCCTTGGAACCAGTGGTGAGGAACTGATCGAGGCGCGACTGCCTCGCCTTGCCGCCCAGAGTGGCAGCGGTACTGAACTGCTGGAGCATGGGGTGCTGGTGCACGTGGCAGCGACCGGCCGGATTGCGATGGTGCTCCTGCCGAGTGGCGTTTCCCAGGGCGGCCTTGAGGCGGCACGACTCGACCTGACCGAATTGCTGGGACGGCTCCAGCGTGAACCGATCCTTGCTTCGGTGTCCCGGGCCCAGGGCCGCCCGGAGGAATCGGTCGAGAGCATCGCGATGCGGTTGGCCCACCAGGTGGAGCGGTTGCTGGACACCGAGGTCGCCGTTGCGCTGGCGCGTCCGCAGGGTGTCCAGGTGTTGGGCGTGTCGCTGCGATCAGACCCTCGGTTGCTGCTCGCACTGGCAGCCCCCGGCAGCCCGCTCGACCGGGTCGGGCGCGGCATCGAGGCCGGACCCTTGGTCTCGGATGATCCGCTGGGTCGGGCGGGGAAGGAGCGTCGCCGGGCCCGGCCCCGATCGGTGATCCTCCCGATTCCCGCCTCCGACCTCGCGGTGGGGGCGGTGGTGGTGTCCACGCCAGAGGGTTTGCTGCCACCTGGCTCGGTGACCGGGGAGCTGCTGCAGGCGCTGCACGCCGCGGGGCCCCGCCTGGTGCAGGCGCTGGACCGGCAGGATCTGCATGAGACCACGATGAGCGATCCGCTCACCGGCCTGCGCAATCGCCGGGGGCTTGAGCTGGCGCTCAGCCGCGTCGCGCCGGGGGAGGGTGCCCTGGTGTACGCCGACCTGGACCGATTCAAGTTGCTCAACGACACCCTCGGTCATGCCGCAGGCGACTCGGCACTGGTCTATTTTGCCCGAGTCTGTGGCCAGGGCACCAGAACCGGGGATGTGGTGGCCCGGATCGGTGGCGAGGAGTTCGCCATCTGGTTGCCTGGCGCCTCGCTGGTCGAGGGGGCCGACGCCGCCGAGCGAATACGGGCCGGATTGGAGGGAGGGGCCTGGGATTGGCAGGGCACCCCGTGGTCATTGACGGCCTCCTTCGGGGTCGCGGGGTGTCCAGAGACCGTGCCCGGTGTCCAGCACCTCGCCGCCCGGGCCGACAAGGCGCTCTACCAGGCCAAGGAGGGTGGCCGAAACCGGGTCGTCACGGCAAGCTGAGGGGTGCCGGGTGGCAGGTATCGGGTATTAGGTATCAGGTATCAGGGGGCAGGTGTTCCTCCACGAGTATCAGTGATCGTGGGGCCCGATGCCTGACACCGGCCACCCGGCACCCGATACCCGCCACCCGATACCCGATACCCATTCCCCGGCCCCCCAGACTATCTTCCATCCACACCCGGGGGCGACTGGCTTCGACGGGTCGGTAGAAACTGCGATAGCGTGCCCAGGTCCATGGTCCTGGATAATCCCCGTGGAAAGAGTCATTTGCCAACTCTCAACTGGCACTGGCTGCCTAAGCTGAGCTAAGCTCGCTTACGCACCTCCGATGTTTGCAGCTCGCCTGAGGCGGCGGCATCGGATCGAAAATTCGGGCTGGTCCGGCGTGGTCCTCCCGCGCGACGGGCGAGATTCAAGGGAGGTCAGTCCTGGTCAGGATGGTCGGTGACCGGATCGGGGCGAGGGCATGAACACCGGTCTACGCACGTAGACATCGTGGTGGAAGCTGGTTCGGACCAGGGTTCGATTCCCTGCGCCTCCATCGAAGTGAGAAGTGGGAAGCAAGCAGTGTGTCGTAAGGAGCAAGCAGGGCACAGGTGGGATCGGGCTTGCCCGGCCCCACCTGTTTGCGTTGCCAGGTCGGGGTGTCTGCCGTTGGGTCCAGTCTCGGTCCACCGTACCATTTCGATTTTTTCCTTTTCGCCGCGGATATCCCATGCTTCGAGTCGCTGCTGCCACCCTTCTGCTCAGCCTCCTGGGCAGCCCCGCCCTGAGTGCGCAGGGCGGGGCACCGCAACTTGGCCGGATTGATTTTCCCGCCTCCGGGTCTCCCGAGGCCCACCGTGAATTTGTGACCGGGGTCCTCTGGATGCACAGTTTCGAGTATTCGCGTGCGGCAGCGGCGTTCCAGCGGGCGCAGCGCCTGGACCCGGATTTTGCCATGGCCTACTGGGGTGAGGCGATGACTCACACCCACCCGGTCTGGAACGAGCAGGACCTTGATGCGGCGCGGGCCATACTCCAGCGCCTGGCTGCGGGCCCGGAGACCCGCCGGGGCAAAGCCGCGACCGCTCGTGAGCAGCTGTACCTGGACGCCGTGGAGGCGCTGTATGGAGCAGGGGGGAAGGAAGTCCGCGACACCCTCTATTCGCAGGCGATGGAACGATTGGTCCGGGCGCATCCCGAGGACCTCGAGGCCAAGGCGTTCTACTCCCTGTCGCTGATCGGCCTGAGCCAGGGCGTGCGCGACACCACGACGTATCGCCGGGCATCTGCCTGGGCGGATACGGTCTTCGCGGCCAACCCGGAGCACCCCGGCGCTGCGCACTACTTGATTCACGCCTGGGATGATCCTGGGCACGCCCCCCTGGGCCTGGCGGCGGCGCACGCCTACAGCGGTATTGCTCCCGACGCCGCGCACGCCCAGCACATGACGACCCACATTTTCCTGGCGATGGGGATGTGGGAAGAAGTCGTAGCCCGGAACACCGTGGCGATGGGGCTCACCGCGCGTATCCCTGGGCACTACACCAGCTGGCTGCACTACGGACTGCTGCAGCAGGGCCGCCTCGCCGAGGCCACGGCGTTCCTGGAGGAGATGCGCGAGAATATGGAGTCGCAGCGCCTTCAGCGGGAAGGGGTCCTGGCGTGGATGCGACTGGCCCATGTCCTGTCGACCGATGCATGGGACAGTGGCCCCGCGCTCTGGAGTATTGATGTCACCGGGCTCCCGGCCACCGGGCAGGCGCCGGAGCTCTATTTCCGTGGTCTGTCAGGGTACCGGCTCCAGGACCGGAACACCTTGGATTCGGCCCGCACCGCGCTGGCGGTCCTCCGGGCGGAACTGGCCCGGCAGGAGCCTGACTCACCATCGCTGGGCGAATTGGACGTCCAACTGCTCGAGCTGCGCGCCCATGCGCAGCTGCTGGCCGGGCGACGGACTGACGCTGTCGCCGTGCTTCGCGAGGCCGCGGCATTGCAGGAACGGCTGCCGGTGGAGTTCGGGCCGCCGGCCGTTGCCCAACCAAGTCACGAACTGCTCGGCAGCCTGCTGGAGGGAACGGCACCGGCAGCTGCCGTCCGAGCCTATCAGGGTGCGCTGGAGCTTGCCCCGATGCGGAGCATCTCACTCGGGGGACTGGCACGAAGTGCCAAGGCCGCCGGCCTTGGCGCCGTGGCACGGCAAGCGATGGAAGATCTGGAGAAGAATGGGGTCAACGCCGACGCGTCCTGGCGGGCAAGGATGCGACTCGGGCTTGGGGTCCGGCGTCCCGGTTTTTAGCCCCGGTGGTCGGTCAGCAGACGGCGCGCCTCCCACGCCCGCTCCCGGGCCCGCGCGGCGGTGGGGGCGAGGATGTTGACGTGTCCCATCTTGCGGCCCGGGCGCGGTTCCAGCTTGCCATACAAGTGTAGCTTGGCGCCCGGATCCCGGAGCAGATGATCCCAACGCGGTTCCCCCTCGGCCCAGAGATCCCCCAGCAGGTTGATCATCGCCACCGGTGAGAGCAGCTCCGGGCTGCCGAGTGGCAGGCCACAAATGGCGCGAAGCTGCTGCTCGAACTGGCAGGTGACGCAGGCATCCTGGGTAAAGTGGCCGCTGTTGTGCGGGCGCGGCGCCATTTCGTTGATGTACAACCTTCCCCCGTTTGCAACGAACAGCTCCACGCCCAGGACGCCGACGTATTCCAGCGCGGTGGCCAGGTCTCCCGCCAGGCGCTGCGCCTCCGCAGCCAGCGCGGGTGAGACCATCGCCGGAACCATCGTCGTCTCCAGAATGCCGTCGACATGGCGGTTCTCACCGGTCGGAAACGCTATCACCGTGCCCTGCTCGCTCCGTGCCAGCACCACAGAGAGCTCTGTTTCCAGCTCCAGCCGGCGTTCCAGCACGCACGGCACCCCTCCAAACCTGGCAAAGGCTGCTCGCGCCTCGGCCAGCGAGGATACGCCAGCCTGACCCTTGCCGTCATAGCCCAGGCGACTGGTCTTGAGCAGCGCGGGACCACCCACGGCGAGCCATGCGCCCTCCAGCTCACTCTCGGTGACCACGGCCGAAAAGGTGGTGGTCGGGAAATCATGGGCGGCCAGGAACTGCTTCTCCAGGATGCGATCCTGGGCAATGGCGACGGCCGCCGGCGGAGGGTAGACGCGGCGGTCGGCCTGGAGCCTGGTCAGGGTGGCGGCGGGAACGTTCTCGAACTCCGTGGTGATGACCGCGCACCCGGCGGCGAGTTCCGCCAATGCCTCCACATCCTCATACCCAGCCTGGAGGTGCCGGTCGGCCAGGTGCCCGGCTGGACTCTCCGGATCCGGGTCGAGCACCCAGACCCTGTATCCCATGGTCCGGGCCCGGGCGGTGAACATCCGACCGAGTTGGCCGCCGCCCAGGAGGCCAATCGTGGCGCCAGGGAGAATCATGATCCGTCGGGGGGAAGGACGGCGTTGCGAACGATCGTCTCCTGATCGGCCCGGAAGGCCGCCAATCGGGCGGCCAGGCCGGGATCGGTCCGGGCCAGGAGTGACACGGCAAAGAGGCCGGCGTTGTGGGCGCCCGCCTCGCCGATGGCAAAGGTGGCGACGGGAATTCCCGCTGGCATCTGGACAATGCTCAGCAGCGAGTCCATTCCCTTGAGGTGCCGGGACGGCACCGGCACGCCGAGGATCGGTACGGGGGTCTTTGAGGCCAGCATCCCCGGCAGATGCGCCGCGCCGCCGGCACCAGCAATGATGCAGCAGAGGCCCCGGGCTTCCGCCTCTGAGGCATACTGATACAGGAGGTCGGGCGTCCGATGGGCCGAGACGACCCTGGCCTCATGGGGCACAGCAAACTGCTCCAGCCGCGCCACGGCGTGCTGCATCACTTCCCAGTCGGAGGTGCTTCCCATCACGACACCCACCAGGGGTTGGCTCATACGGTGGCCCTGGTGCGATCCATGGTCCCGCGCTCGGCCAGGGCCGCCTGACCGGCGGCGAGCCGGGCAATGGGAACCCGAAATGGCGAACAGGAGACGTAGTTCATCTTCTGGGCCTCACAGAACGCAATCGCCCGCGGTTCGCCGCCATGCTCGCCGCAGATGCCGATCTTGAGGTCTGGGCGGGTTCCCCTGCCGAGCTCCACTGCCATTGCGACGAGGCGCCCCACGCCACCCTCGTCGAGGACCATGAAGGGATCGTTTTCGATGATGCCGAGTTCCAGATACTGGGGAAGGAACCGGCCGGCATCGTCCCGTGAGAGCCCCCAGGTAGTCTGGGTCAGGTCGTTGGTCCCGAAGGAAAAGAACTGCGCTTCCCGGGCGATCTCGTCGGCGGTCAGCGCCGCCCGGGGCAGCTCGATCATCGTCCCCAGGAGGTAGGGCACGGTCATCTGCCGTTCGCGAAAGACCTCTTCTGCCACCTGGCGCACCACCAGCGCCTGGCGACGGAACTCCACGACATGGGCCACGAGGGGGATCATGACCTCCGGCATTACCCTCCCCTTTCGGGAGGCGACGATGCACGCGGCCTCGAAGATGGCGCGGACCTGCATGGCCGTCACCTCGGGGTAGATGATTCCGAGCCGGCATCCCCGCAGGCCGAGCATGGGGTTCACCTCGGAGAGGTCGGCCACGATGCGGGCCACTTCATCGGGGTCTCGCCCCATATCCTGGGCCACGACCTCGATTTCGTCGCGGCCCTTGGGCAGGAATTCGTGGAGCGGCGGGTCGAGCAGCCGTATGGTGACGGGAAACCCTTCCATGGCCCGGAAGATTCCCTCGAAATCCGCGCGCTGCATCGGCAGCAGCTTGGCAAGGGCCCGTTGGCGGCCGGCGGTGTCCTGGGCCAGGATCATCTCGCGCATGGCGTGGATCCGGTCGCCCTGGAAGAACATATGCTCGGTCCGGCAGAGGCCAATGCCCTCGGCGCCGAAATCCCGGCCGCGGTGCGCATCGGCTGGGGTGTCGGCGTTGACCCGGACCCGCAGGTGCCGGGTCTTGTCCGCCCAGCCCAGCAGCTTGGCAAAGTTGTCGGTCAATTCGGCTGGAATCAGCTGGGTCTTGCCGAGATAGACCCGCCCCGAGGTGCCATCCACCGTAATCCAGTCGCCAGTCGTCACCATCCGCCCGCTGACGATCAGGTGGCCATCGTCCTCGCGGATGTCCAGCTCATGGGCACCGGCGACGCACGGTGTGCCCATGCCGCGGGCCACCACCGCCGCATGGGAGGTCATCCCGCCGCGCGCGGTCAGGATCGCCTTGGCCTGCACCATCCCGTGGAAATCCTCCGGACTGGTTTCGCGGCGCACCAGGATCACGGCTTCTCCCTGCCGCCCGCGCGACTCGGCGGTGTCGGCATCGAACACCACGATACCTGAAGCGGCGCCCGGCGAGGCGGGCAGCCCGGTGGTCAGGAGATCCAACTCCGCCTTCGGGTCGATCGTGGGGTGGAGCAGCTGCTCCAGGTCCTTGGGCGGGACCCTGGCCACCGCCTCCTCGGAGGAGATCACACCCTCATCAACCATTTCGCAGGCGATGCGCACGGCGGCATGGCCCGAGCGCTGGGCCCGGCGAGTCTGGAGGAGGTAGAGGTGGCCGCGCTCGATCGTGAACTCAAGATCCTGGACATCCCTGAAGTGGCGTTCCAGCGTCTGGGCCACCCGCTCGAGGTCGGTGTACACCCCCGGCATGGCGGCCTGCAACTGGTCGATCGGCAACGGGGTTCGGGCGCCGCTCACCACGTCCTCGCCCTGGGCGTTGAGCAGGAACTCGCCGTAGAGGGTCCGCTCCCCGGTGCTGGGATCGCGGGTAAAGACCACGCCGGTGCCGGAGTCCTCACCCATGTTGCCGAAGACCATCGCCATCACGTTGACGGCGGTGCCGAGGGTGTCGGGAATCTCGTGCAGCTTGCGGTAGTCCTGGGCCCGGCGCGTGTTCCAGCTTTCGAACACCGCCTCGATGGCGCCCCAGAGCTGGTCGCGGGGATCGTCGGGGAACGGGTGCCCCGACCGCGCCGCAACAATCTCCTTGTAGGCATGGGCCAGCGCGAGCAGGTCCGCCGCGGGGAGGTCGATGTCTCGGGAGACGCCGCGGGCGGTACGGGCGGCGGTGAGTCGTTCCTCGAACGCCGCCTTGGGAACCTCATACACCACGCTGCCGTACATCTGGACGAACCGGCGGTAGGTGTCGTGGGCGAACCCGGGATTGCCGCTTTCCCGGCTGAGCGCCGCGACAGTGGTGTCATTGAGTCCCAGGTTCAGGATCGTCTCCATCATGCCGGGCATCGACACCGCCGAACCGGAGCGCACGGAAACCAGCAGCGGGCGCTGGGCATCGCCGAACACCCGCCCGGAGATGGATTCGATCCGCTGGAGCGCCACATCCACCTGGCGTCGTAGTTGGGGATGGAGGGTCCTGGATTCCAGCCAACTGGCACAAAGCGAGGCCGAGATGGTAAACCCCGGCGGGACGGGGATGCCGATGTTGGTCATCTCGGCGAGCCCGGCGCCCTTGCCGCCAAGGATGTCCTTCATGGCCGCAGTGCCATCGGCGCGGCCCTGTCCGAAGTTGAAAACCATCCGTCCGTCGGTCATGGCTGGCTCGCTGTCACAGGGTCGAGGTGGCGGGCGGCGGGCTGATCGGCGCCAACCGGGATCGGATAGTCGCCCGAGAAGCAGGCGTGGCAATACCCCTCACGTCCGCCGGCCGCCTTGAGCATGCCGTCGAGGGAGATGTACCCCAGCGAATCCACGCCAAGATACTCGCGGATCTCCTCGATGGAGTGGGTGGCGGCGATGAGTTCCTCGCGGGTCGGGGTGTCGATCCCGTAGTGGCACGGGCCGGTGATCGGCGGCGAGGCGAAACGGAAGTGCACCTCCCGCGCCCCGGCGCCCCGGATCATGGCCACCAGGCCCTTGCTGGTCGTCCCCCGAACCAGCGAGTCATCGACGACGACCACCGAGCGGCCTTTGATCACCTCGCGCACGGGATTGAACTTGATCCGGACCTTGGCCACCCGGAGCGCCTGGCTGGGGTTGATGAACGTCCGGCCGACGTAGTGGTTGCGGATCAGGCCATGCTCAAGCTTGATCCCCGAAGCCTCGCTGAATCCCAGGGCCATCGCGTTGGCACTGTCCGGCACGCTGAACACCACCTCGCCGCCGGGGACGGGGTGTTCCGCAGCCAACTGCCGGCCCAGTTCCCGCCGGACGGCATCGACGGAGCGGCTGAAGACGGTACTGTCGGGCCGGGCAAAATAGACCAGCTCGAAGACGCAGCGCTTGGCGGGCTTGGGCGGCAGGGTCCGGAGCGATTCCACCACCCCTTCGCGGATCCGGATGAACTCACCCGGCTGGAGCTCGCGCACCTTGACCGCGCCGACCAGGTCGAGTGCGCAGGTCTCGGAGGCGACGATCATCCCCTCGCCGAGCTGGCCCAGGACCAGGGGCCGGAAACCACGCGGGTCGACGATGGCGTAGAGATCGCGCCCGACCGTCATGACCAGGCTGTAGGCCCCGTCGACCTGGGAGAGTGCGTCGCGAATCTGGTCCTCGGCGCTGTCGGCCGGGGACCGGGCGATCAGGTGGACGATCACCTCGGAGTCGCTGGAGGAGCTGAAGATGGCGCCGGCCTCGACCAGCTCACGCTTGAGCTCCACGGCGTTGGTCAGGTTGCCATTGTGCGCCAGGGTCAGCGGCCCGCCGCGGAAGTTGACGAGGCAGGGCTGGGCATTGGCCAGCACCGTGCTGCCGGCGGTGGCGTATCGGGTGTGGCCGATGGCGACATCGCCGGGGAGTCCGCGCAGGACGTCGTCGTCAATATGCTCGGCAATGAGCCCCATGCCGCGGTGAATGCGGGGCACCCCCTCGGCGTCGAGGGCCGCGATTCCGGCGCTCTCCTGACCCCGGTGTTGCAGCGCGTACAGCCCGAGGTAGGTCAGCCGGGATGCGTCGGGGATCGCGGATACGCCGATGATGCCGCACATCGTCTACTGCTCCAATCCGGAAGGAGCGACCTGGCGCATCCGCCGGGGAATCGCATCCATGTAGATCTGTCGCAAACGGGGCGTCTCCCACCGGAGGTCCAGGGAGGGGGACGTGAGGTGGAGGGTGCCATCGACCGCGCCAACCACACCCGCCGGGAACCAGGGGACACCGTGCTCGGCTGCCAGCTGTGCCAGTTGTGCGGCCGCGCCGGGCAGGAACGATACCAGCGCACGACCATGGTCCTCCCCGAACAGTAGTCCTTCGCCGCCAACCTGGTCGGCGTGGCCGGTCAGAGTCACTTTCGCACCGAGCGTCTGATCGGCATACGGGCCGCCAATGCAGCACTCGGCCAGCGCCCCGGCGAGGCCTCCATCGCTGAGGTCGTGGGCGGAACGCAGCAGCCCGCCCTGCGCGGCCGCCACCAGGAACTGCTGCAATCGGAGTTCGGCGTCCAGGTCAACCGGCGGCGGCGCGCCGCAGAACGCATCCAGCACTTCGGCCCAGTAGCTGGAGCCGCCGAGGTGCCCGGTGCTGGTGCCCAGGATGGCGATCGCGTCTCCCGCGGCCTTGAAGTGACTGGAAACCTGATGGGAGAGATCGGCGAGGAGCCCCACCATGCCAACCGTCGGGGTCGGATCGATGGCGCCAGTGGGATTCTCGTTGTAGAACGAGACATTGCCGCCGGTGACGGGGGTGTCGAATGCGCGGCAGGCATCGGCGATGCCGCGGCACGCTTCACGGAACTGGAAAAACACCTCCGGCTTTTCCGGATTGCCAAAGTTCAGGCAGTCGGTGATTCCCAGGGGAAGGGCACCGGTGCAGGCAATGTTCCGGGCCGCTTCCGCCACGGTGGCCTTGCCCCCCTCGTAGGGGTCGAGCGCCACATACCGGCTGTTGCAGTCGATGGTCATGGCCACGCCAAACGCGGTGCCGGGCACCGCCACCACGCCGCCATCCCCGCCAGGTCCCTGTGCGGTGGACGCACGTACCGTGCTGTCGTACTGCTCGAAAACCCACCGTTTACTGGCCAGGCTCGGCGCATCGAGCAACTGCTCGAGGGCCGCCGTCAGGTCGGGAGCCTTGATGCTCGGAACGCGACTACGCCGAGCGATTGCCTCGGCACCCTCGACGGCCTCGGGATGGTAGATGGGGCAGGCATCGACGAGGTCGCCGCCCGGGATGGCCACCACGAGGAGTCCGTCGTGCACCACCCGGAACAGGCCATCGTCCGTCACATGCCCCACCGGAGTGGCGGAGAGTTCCCACTTGGCGCAGATGGTCTGGATGGCGGCCACCCTGGCGGGTTCGGCCACCACGAGCATCCGTTCCTGGCTCTCGCTCAGGAGGATTTCGTAGGGCGTCATTCCCGGTTCACGCGTCGGCACCAGGGAGGTGTCAAGCAGGACCCCGACGCCACCCCGCGCGGCCATCTCGGCGCTGGAGCTGGTGAGGCCGGCGGCCCCCATGTCCTGGATCGCCACGATCTGGCCGCTGGTGATCAATTCCAGGCTGGCCTCGAGCAGCAGCTTCTCGGTGAATGGGTCCCCGACCTGCACCTGCGGCCGGCGCGCCTCGCTGGCGGCGGAGAGTTCCTCGGAGGCAAAGCTGGCCCCGTGGATGCCGTCCCGACCGGTGCGGGCACCGACCGTCAGCAGGATGTTGCCGACGCCATGCGCCCGGGCGGTGGCCAGGTCGGACTCGCGCAGCAGCCCCACGCACATGGCGTTGACCAGCGGATTGCCGCGGTACCCCGGCGAGAAATACACCTCGCCACCCAGGGTCGGCACCCCGACGCAGTTGCCATAGTCCCCGACGCCGCGGACAATACCCCCGAAGAGGTAACGATTGCGGGGCTCCTCGAGCGGACCAAGTCGCAGCGAGTTGAGCACTGCCACCGGTCGGGCGCCCATGGTAAAGACATCGCGGAGGATCCCGCCGACCCCGGTCGCCGCGCCCTGGTACGGCTCCACTGCGGAGGGGTGGTTGTGCGACTCCACCTTGAACGCCACCGCCCAACCGTCGGGGAGCCGCAGGACTCCAGCGTTTTCCCCGGGGCCCTGGACCACCTGGTCGCCGGTGACGGGGAAGGTCTTGAGAATCGGCTTGGAGTGCTTGTAGGAGCAGTGCTCCGACCAGAGCGCCGAGAACACCCCGAGCTCGGTGAGGGTCGGCTCCCGACCCAGCATGGCCACGATCGCCTCGTACTCACGCTGGTTCAGGTTGTGCTCGCGCACCACCTCAGGGGTCACCGGGCGTTCACCCGGAAACGACTCGGCGCGGGGGGTGGTGCCGGACCCTGTCACTCGCCGGCCTTCTTCTTCTTGAAGGCAAGAAACGCGGCGGCGTCGTCAAACATCCGGGAAAGCATGTTGCCGTCCTTGAGGTTGCGGAGCTGCTCCAGCTCACCCGGGTCCAGCCAGATGCCGGCGCAGCTGGTGCAGCGGTCCACGGTGATCCCCTCGTAGTCAATCGCCTCGAGGTCATGGCCGCACTTGGGGCACTTCATGTGGTGACTGCGGCGCTCCGCCTCCCTGGCGGCCTGGGCCGCCGCCGCCCGCTGCTGGTCCAGCAATTCCTTTTCCTGGCGGGCAAAGTATTCGTCCTCGTTGCGGCTGGGCTTCTCGGTGCTCATCGGGGATCCTGGTCGGTCAAGGGTGATCGGAGTCAGGCGGGGGTCGGGGCCCAGGCCGCCAGGGATGCGAAGAATCCGGCGCCGTCGGGGCGCCCGAATCGGGGGTCGACGACGCGCTCAGGGTGGGGCATCATGCCGGCGACGTTGCCGGCGGCATTGATCACCCCGGCAATGTCGTCCAGGGAGCCGTTCGGATTGGCGGGTGCGTCCGGCATACCGCCGCGCACATACCGGAGGAGGATGCGACCTTCGGCGGCGAGTTGGGCGACCACCTCCGTGGAGGCCACATAGCGGCCATCCCCGTGGGCCACCGGCAACCGCAGTACCTGGCCCGCCTGATAGGCCGAGGTGAAGGGCGTTGCGGTCGTTTCCACCCGGACATCGACCGGCCGGCTCTGGAACGCCAGCCCGGCGTTGCGGATCAGCGCACCGGGAAGGAGCCCGCATTCACAGAGCACCTGGAAGCCGTTGCAGATCCCGAGCACCGGCCCTCCGGCGGCAGCATGATCGCGAACGGCGGCCATGACCGGGCTGAACCGGGCAATCGCCCCGGAGCGGAGGTAGTCGCCGTAGCTGAACCCGCCAGGCAGGATCACGGCATCTGCCCCGCCCAGGGAGGCCTCGCGGTGCCAGACAAAGCGCGCCGCGGCACCGGCCCCCTCCGCCGCGCGCAGGGCATCCTCGTCGCAGTTGGATCCGGGAAAGCGGATCACGGCCACGTCGAGCATCAGCCTGCCACCTCGAGGGTGTAATCCTCGGTGACTGGATTGGCGAGCAGGGTGTCGCACATCCGGGTGGCGGTGGCCAGGGCGTCCTCGCGGGACTCCGCCTCGAGATCCAAGGTGATCGCCTTGCCGACATGGACATTGCCGGCTCCGGCAAATCCCAGGGCCGTCAGGGCGTGCTCCACCGCCTGTCCCTGCGGGTCGAGCAGGCCAGTGCGGGGGAGGACGCGGACGTGAATGCGATAGCTCATGATCGGGGATTCTCCCGGCGACCCTGCAGGGCGGCCAGTTCGCTCTTGTCGAGCAGGCTCAGGATGATGGCGCGGGACACACCATAGAGGAGATAGGTGAGGCCGAGCGGGAAGAACAGCGAGGCTGGTGCGATGATCGAACCCGCGACCAGGCCCAGCAGGAAGAGCAGCCCGAGCCAGCCCTGGACCGACCGGAAGCCGACCCGTGGAAACTTGGGATACCGGACGTTGCTCACCATCAGCGCGGCGACGATCAGCACCAGGAACACCAACCCCTGGTGCTGGAGGTCCAGGTAGGCGATCGACTCCCGGTAGCCGCGGGTCTGGCTGAACGGATACCATGTGGCAAGGATCACCCCGGCGGCCGGAGAGGGCATTCCCGTGAAGGACGCGGAAGGGGCTTCCTCCTGCCCGGAATGCTCCTGCACGTTGTAGCGTGCCAGTCGCAGCGCCGCGCACACCACATAGAGATAGCAGACCACCCAGCCGAACCGTCCGGCGCTGGAGAACTCGATGAAATACATCAGCAGCGCCGGCGCCACGCCAAACGAGATGACGTCCACCAGCGAATCGAGTTCCGCCCCGAAGCGGGTGCCGGAATTAGACATCCGGGCCACCCGGCCGTCGAGCATGTCGAGGACCGAGGCCAGCACGATGAACCAGCCGGCCCAGGCGTAGTTGCCGTTGAAGGCCGAGACGATCGACCAGAACCCGAAGAAGAGGTTGGCCAGGGTGAACGCGCTTGGCACCACGATGACCACCCGGCGCATCTTGCGACCGGGTTTGGGGAAGGGATTCAGACCCATTCGGCGATCACCGTCTGGCCGGCGCTGGTGGTCTGGCCCACCCGGACGCGCGGTTCGGCACCGGCGGGCAGGAAGACGTCCACTCGGGAGCCGAACCGAATCAGGCCCATCCGGGCACCCTGTTCCACCACCGCCCCCTCGCCGTGATCGGTAATGATGCGACGTGCCACCAGCCCGGCAATCTGTCGCACCAGCATAGGCCCCCGCTCGGTCTGGAGGCCCACGCTGGACTGTTCGTTCTCGAGGCTTGCCTTCTCGGTGGCAGCGTTCCAGAACTGCCCGGGATGGTATTCGCGCCAGGCCACGGTGCCGCTGGCCGGATACCGGTTCACATGGACGTTGAAGACGTTCATGAAGATCGAGATGCGGGTGGCCTGGCCGCCCAGGAAGGTCGGCTCGTCAATCTGGATCACCGACACGACCTTGCCGTCGGCCGGGGCGATGACGAGCCCGGCCCCGCGAGGCCCGGGGCGCAGGGGATCACGAAAGAAGGCAATGACCCAGATTGCCACCGGGGTCCAGACCAGGACCGCGGGCCACCACGACGCCCAGGCCAGGGTCCCGGCCATCAGCCAGGCGATGACGATGAAGGGGAGCCCTTCACGGGCCACTGGCATTCTCATGGGGAAAGCTCCGTCCCGGTAAGCCGGTGAAAGGCCTCGCGATATCGCACGGTCGTGGCACTGATGACCTCTGCCGGCAGCGGCGGGGGCGGAGCCTCACCATTCCACTGGCCACAGTCGCGCAGGCCGGCCAGGAAGTCGCGCAGCGGCTGCTTGTCAAAGCTGGGCTGGGTCCGTCCGGTCTGGTACCCTGCCCCCGGCCAGAATCGCGAGGAGTCCGGGGTCAACACTTCATCGATCAGCAGGAGGGTGCCATCCGGCGCCACCCCGAACTCGAACTTGGTGTCGGCCACGAGGATGCCACGGGCGGCGGCGTGCGCCTGCCCGGCCTCATAGATCGCCAGGCTACGGGTCCGGAGTTCTTCCGTCCGTGCCGCACCGAGCGCCGCTGCCATGATGTCAATGGTCACGTTCTCGTCGTGCCCGTGCTCGGCCTTGGTGGCTGGTGAAAAGATCGGCTCCGCGAACCGGGAGGACTGCTGAAGCCCCGCCGGGAGCGACTCACCCGCCAGGGTTCCGGACTGATGGTACTCACCCCAGGCGCTGCCAGCCAGATACCCGCGGACCACGCATTCGAATGCGACTGGCTCGGTCCGCCGCACCAGCATCGACCGACCGGCCAACTCGGCGGCCACCGGGGCCAGCACGGGCAGTTCGGCCAAGATCGCCGCGTCGTCGGCGGTCAGGAAGTGGCTCGGCCCCAGCGGCGCCAGCGTCTGGAACCAGAAGGCGCTCAGCTGGGTCAGCACCCGGCCCTTGTCGGGGACGGTCTCGTTCATCACCACGTCGAACGCGCTGACCCGGTCGCTGGCCACAAGGAGCAGGCGCTCGCGGTCGACCTCGAAGACGTCGCGCACCTTGCCCCGGCGCCAGAGGGGGAGCGGGACCAGGCCGGCGAGAGGAGCGCTCATACCCGGAGTTCTCCCGCAGGCACCGCGCGCATCTCGGCGCGGGCCCGTGCCAGGAGCGGGGCAAGGAACTCGGTCAGGAATTCGCCGACCTGTTCCGGGGCGCGGCCCACGTAGCGGGAGGGGGCCAACTCGGCCCGGAGGGTTTCGACTGGGACGTTCCCGAACTCGGGCGCGGCCGCGAGCCGGTCGAGGAGGTCGTTCGGTTCACCACGGCTGACCTGCTCCGCCACGACCAGGCTGTGACGGCGGATCACCTCATGAAGCACCTGACGGTCGCCCCCTGCTGACGTGCCCAGCATCATCCACCGCTCGGTGGCCATGAACGGCATCTGATCCGCCACGTGGCGCTCGATCACCGCGTGGCGCACCTCAATGCCGCCGGCGATGTTGGCCGCGAGCAACAGGGTGGCATCGGTGGTCAGGAACGCCTCGGGAAGGGTGAGGCGCCGGTTGGCGCTGTCATCGAGCGTGCGCTCCAGCCACTGATTGGCCGCGGTGTGCGCCGCATTGGCCTGGAGCGAGATGACGAAGCGGCTCAGCGCCCCGATCCGCTCGGCGCGCATCGGATTCCGCTTGTAGGCCATGGCGCTCGAACCAATCTGCTCGGATTCGAACGGCTCCAGCAGCTCGCCCTCATGTTGCAGCAGTCGCAGGTCCACCGCCATCTTGGCCGCCGACTGCGCCACACCGCTCAAGACGTCCAGGACGGCGCTGTCCGTCTTGCGGGGGTAGGTCTGCCCGGTCACGGCAAAGGCCTGCTCGAACCCCATCCGGGCGGCAACCCGGCACTCCAGCTCCCGAACCTTGTCGTGATCGCCATCGAACAATTGCAGGAACGACGCCTGGGTGCCCGTCGTCCCCTGGCAGCCACGAAACCGGAGCGTCTCGATCCGGTGCAGCAGCTCCTCGGTGTCGAGCGCAAAATCCTGGATCCACAAGGTGGCGCGCTTCCCGACGGTGGTCAGCTGGGCGGGTTGGAAATGAGTGTAGGCCAGGCAGGGTACGTCACGGTGGGTCTGGGCAAAGGCGGCCAGCGCCTCCATGACCCCGACCACGCGGCCAAGGACGAGCCGGAGCCCGTCGCGGATTACGATCAGGTCGGCGTTGTCGGTCACATAGGCACTGGTGGCACCCAGGTGGAGGTGCGCCCGAGCGGCGGGTGCCTGTTCACCGAAGGCATGGACATGCGCCATCACGTCGTGGCGGAACCGGCGTTCAAAGTCGGCAGCGGCGGCGAGGTCGGCATCGTCCAGGTGCGCTCGCATGGCGGCCAGCGCCTCGGGCGGGATGCCCAGGCCGAGTTCCTGCTCCGATTCGGCCAGCGCCAGCCAGAGCCGGCGCCAGAGTCCGATCCGGTGCGGTTCGCTCCACAACTCCTGCATCTCTGCCGAGGCATAGCGGCCTCCGAGCGGTGACTGCCAGCGGGGCGCGGTCACTGGAAGCTCAAATCCACAAAGGTCACCTGGCCACCTCGTTCAAAGACCAGCCGAAAGTTCTGGCGGGGGCGGACCGCCCCGAGCAATTGTGATACCTGCGCCGCGGAAGACACCGCGGTCCGATTGATCGCCACGATCACGTCTCCGTCCCGCAGCCCGGTGGTGCGGGCAATATCTGGCTGCACCCGGAAGACCAGCGCGCCCTGCTCGGTCGCAATACGACGCTCCGACCGGATGGCCGCGGTTACCGTGATCAACTGGATCCCCCGAAGCACCGAAACCTTCTCTGCGGTGACGGTGGGCAGGTCCGCCGTGACGATGCGGCGGGCCACCACCGCGCGGCTGCCCTCCCGGACCCGGACCTCAACGGCGTCACCCACTCGGAGGTCGAGCTTGACCGCCTCCCAGTCGAGGAAGTTCCGCAGCGGACGGCCGTTGGCCTCCACCAACACCGACTGGGCCCGGATACCGGCCCGGGCGGCAGGTCCCCCGGCCACCACATCGGTCACCAGCACGCCACCGGTGCGCTTCCAATCGCGCATCGCACTGGCACCCTCCACGGTCAGGCCGGTCCAGGGGCGCCGGATTTCACCGCGCCGCACGATCTCGTCGGCCACCCGGAGCGCCCGTTCGATCGGGATGGCAAAGCCGAGCCCGATCGAGCCGCCCTGGTTGCTGAAGATCGACGAGTTGACACCGATCACCTCGCCGAGTGAGTTGACCAGCGGCCCGCCTGAGTTGCCGGGGTTGATGGCGGCATCGGTCTGGATCATGTCCAGGTACATCCCGGGCTGGTCGGGGCTCGGCAGGATATTGCGGCCGGTGGCGCTGATCACGCCGGCGGTGACCGTCGGTTGCGCATCGCCCAACAGGAAGGTGAACGGATTACCGAGTGCGATCGCCCACTCGCCAATCATCAGGTCGGTGGAACGACCGATGGTGACGACCGGGAGATCCCTCCGGGCCACCCGCAGGACTGCGATATCGGTCGTCGGGTCTTCGCCCAGCAGGGTGGCTGGCATCTCGGTGCCGTCGGCCAGCGAGATCTTGATCGAATCTGCGCCAGCCACGACGTGCTGGTTGGTGATGATGATCCCGTCCTGCCGCAGCACGAAGCCGGTACCGAACGATCGGGTCGCTTCTTCCTCTTCGCCGGGGAACATGAAGAAGTCGAAGAACGCGCGCCCGCGCGGTATCAACCGCCGGGCCTGGACCTGGATGGAGACCACAGCGGGGCTGACCCGGCTGGTGGCCGTGACGAGTGCCGTTTGCCGGCTGGCATCGAGGGTAGGCCGCGGTGCGGTGCGCTGGGGTTGCTGCGCCCCAAGCGAGGCGACCAGCCCGTTGCCGAGCTGTCCGGTACACGCCACCACGACCGCAACGATGCAGCGATGGGCCCAAGTGCAGTTCACGACATCACCTGGCTTGGTACCGCCAGCAACTCCGAGGGGTAATCGGCCACGACGAAATAGAGCCCCTCGGCCGGTGCCGGCGGGCTGGTGCGGACCGAGGGGTCGTGCTGCAGGAGCCGGCCGAGGTCCGCTCCCGGGCGGCGGCCGAGGCCGATATCGACCATGGTGCCCACGAGCATCCGCACCATATGATGGAGGAATCGGTCGGCGGTGATATGGAAGTGGGCGCCGGTCCCGTCGGCGCGAACTTCCCAGGTCGCCGCGCGCACGACGCAGCGATAGTGCGGCCGGGGCGAATTGCGCACTGAGAGGCGGTGGAAGTCATGCTCTCCGACCAGCCGCGCGGCGGTCTCGGCCATCGTCGTCAAATCCACCGACCGCGCCAGCGCCCATTCCCAGCGTCGCCGGAAGGGGGAGTGACTCTCCGGGTCGGTACCGAGTTCATAGCGATAAGTGCGCGCGGAGGCGCTCCGTCGGGCGTGAAGATTCGGGCTGACTTCCTGAGCCTGGACCACCCGGCAGTCCTCGGGGAGAAGGGCATTGACGGCCCGGAGCAGGGAGGGGGCGTCCCAGCGCGCCGGGAGTAGGCAGGTGACGCCGAGTCCTTCGGCATGGACCCCCGCGTCGGTTCGACCTGCTCCATGGGCCACCACCTGACGATCGGCGAGCCGACTCAGCACCCGCTCAAGTTCACCCTGGACCGTCCGGCCCGCAGCCTGCCGCTGCCAGCCGGCGAACTGGCCGCCGTCGAATTCCAACTGGAGCAGGAAGTTCCGGTCCATCAGGGCGGAATCTAGCCGCCCGCGGGGCGGGCGGCAAGCGCAGAAGTTGAAGCGTGGGAAGGACTTGGCGGGGAACGAGCGGTCTCAGGTATAGCGGCGGATCACACCCACGACAACCCCCTGGATGAGGAGGTCGCGCTCCTGGAATCGCATCGCCTGCATCTCCGGATTGGCTGGCTGGAGCCGCACCCAGCCGCCGGCCTCGCGATACAGCCGTTTGACGGTGGCCTCGGCGCCGTTCACGAGCGCGATAACCATCTCGCCGTTCTCGGCGGTCTGACGGCCGTGGACCACCACGACGTCGCCATCCATGATGTGCTCGTCGATCATCGACTGGCCGCGGACCCGGAGGGCGTAGTTGGGGCCGCGGCGGGGCAGCATCTCGTCGGGGACCGAGATGGTCTCCTCGTGCAGCGCCGATTCGATCGGCAGGCCGGCCGCGACCGCGCCGAGCAGGGGGATTTCACTGGCGCCGGCAATCCCGCGGGGAGGCAGGATCTCGATCGATCGCGACTCATTGTAGCTGCGCCGGATGAATCCCTTGCGCTCCAGGTTGCTGAGGTGTTCATGGACCGTGGCCAGGGACTGGAACCGGAACTGTTCGGCGATCTCCTCGAAGCTGGGGGCATATCCCTCGCGCTGGATATGGTCTTGGAGATAATCGAGGATTTCGCGCTGGCGCTTGGTCAGTGGCACGGTGCCTCCCGAGACAGGATGGCGGGCAGCCGAAGAGAGCCCGAAGATGCAAGCTACCCGAAAGCTTCCCGAAGAGCAAGCGTCCCCTGGTGGCTCCTGGACCGGGGTGCACCTCCGGACCAAGCCATGTAAGTTTGTGGCATTCCTGCCCGTTTGCCTGCCGGCCAGTTGTTGCTGGGTGTGCCCGGCTGCTCTGCCTGCTCCGAAGGAGGATCCGTGACCCTGGTGCCCGAATCCACCATGATCAATCCGGCCTCGCAGGTGGCCGAACTGATTCGGGCCATGGTCAAGGCGTTTCGTGCCTTCCAGATGTACCTCCCCAACAATCCGGTCTACCAGCGCGCCGTGCAGGGTATGGAAGAGGCGTTCCCGCCGATCTGGGAATTTACCGATCACCTGGTGCTGGCGGTGGTCGAGTCCCAGGTCATCTGGGAACAGGAAGTGGTGTATGAGGCCGAAAACCGTGCCGAGAGCTTTGCCTGGTTGATGTACAAGGATGGGCTCCGGTTCCTCACCCTCCGCCGTGGCGCGGAGTCCACCGAGGTGGCAGCGTTTCTCCGGGCGGTGAACCAGGCGCGGACCCTGACCCAGGATTCCGGGGATGACCTGCTGACCCTGCTCTGGGCAGAGGATTTCACCACCATCGATTATCGCTTTGCCGAGGTGGTGAGCGAGGGACTGATGGTGCTCGACCCCCAGTCAGTGGATCTCGAGAGCCAGTATGGCCCGGGGGACGCCGCCGAGGTCATCCGCCAGGAGGTGGCCGAGGAACGGCCAGCCGGCGTGGTGACCCTCGATGACTTCGACTCGACCCTTTATTTCCTCGACGAGGCCGAAGTCGAGCAACTCCGGCGAGAAGCGGAATTGGAGTATTCGCGCGACGTGCGAGCCTCCGCGTTGGATGCGCTGTTCGATGTGTTCGAGCTCAATGAGGACGCGGAAGTGCGGGGAGAGATTCTCGGCATTCTCGATCTGCTCCTGCCGGGCCTCTTGGCCAATGGGGAGTACGGTGCCGTGGCCAAGCTGCTCCGCGAGCTGCGGGGGATGGCGACCAGAATCCACCTGGCGTCCTCCCCGGTCGGGCCCAGGTTCGAGGCGTTCGAGGCCAATCTGAGCCAGCCGGAGATCCTCCGGCAGATCCTTGAATCGGTCGACGACGCCTCGGCGGCGCCCGAGGAAGCCGATGTGGGTGAGCTGCTTCGCGAGCTGCGCGCGCCGGCCCTGGGCACCGTGGCGGAGTTCGTGCCTCGGATGCGGCACCGTGCCATCCAGGCGGCGGTGTCGGCGGCGGTGGACCGCCTGGTGGGGATCCACCCGCGCGAGGCGATGCGCCTGCTCGAGGGGGGATCGGCCGATGTGCTCCGCGGGTTGATTCCCTCCGTTGGCCGGCAGCGGTTGCCGGTGGCGCTGCCGGTGCTCGGGACGATACTGGGTCGCGCCGAAGCAGACCTCCGCCTGGCCGCCGTGGAGGCGCTGGCGGTGGTGGGAACGCCGGGAGCGATGGGCTTCCTCGAGCGGGCCCTCGAGGACGACGACCGCGCCGTGCGACTCGCCGCGGTGACTGCGGTGTCGGCCCGGGGATGGAAGGGCGCGCTCAAGCAGCTCGAGGCCGTGATTGAGGGGAAGGGACGCGCCGACCTGGAGCCGTCCGAGCGGCGGCAGTTCTTCGAGGCGTACGCCCAGATCGCCGGCCCGACGGCCCTGGGCCCGCTGGCTGAGATCCTGGAACCGCGCGGCCTGTTCCGCCGCAAGGAGAGCCCGGAGACGCGCACCTGTGCCACCTACGCGGTGGCGCGCCTGCAGACCCCGGAGGCGTGGCGACTCCTGGAACGGATGGCGCAGGACAAGGAACTCCCGGTGCGCAATGCGGCGTCGCGGGCGCTGCGGGCGCGGCCGGAATGAGCGACGAATCCGCGGCGGCGCGCGGCGCCCTGCTGGATCCCCAGGACGGCTTCCTGCGGCAGACGGGGCGGCAATTCCTGGTCTCGCTGTACGCCGCGCTGCGGGCGCTGAAGTTCTATCCGGTCGAGAACACCGCCGTCCAGAACGCCCTCAAGGACCACGATGCGCTGGCAGCGATCCTGCTGGAGCGTTCGGGCGAGATCGAGGTCAGGCTCTCGGGCGATTTCATCTTTGTCAACGGCACCCGCCTCCGACTTGAACTCGCCAATTATGCCGCGTTTGGCGGGATCCTGACGACCCTTCGCGGCTTCGACATTGGACAACTGCGGGTGGCGCCCGGGGTGACGATCCGGGAGTGGCAGGCGTTCCTGAGTCAACTGCTCAGTCTCAGTGCCATCGAGGACCCGGAGGCGCGCTTCTTTGCCCTGGCCGACCGGATGGCCCAGGCGGCGCTTGACCACATCGAGATCGTGCAGTCCACCGCCGTGGACGAGCTGGGCGATGAGGAACAGGCCCGGGCGATGGCGAAGCGGACCTACACGCAGGGGGTGGAGGTCACCAAGGAAGTCCTCAACTCGATCCGGATCGGGCGGTCCGCCAACATCCGGAAGGTGAAGCGCGCCGTCCAGATGATCGTGGACCAGGTCCTCACCAATGAGGCCTCGATCATCGGACTGACCACGCTGCGCGACTACGACGAGTACACCTTCACCCACTCGGTCAACGTCTGCATCTTCTCCGTGGCGCTCGGCCGGAAGATCGGATTCAGCAAACTCCAGCTTTACGATCTCGGGATGGCCGCCCTGCTGCACGACATGGGCAAGGCCGGGGTGGAGCTGTCGGTGCTCAACAAGACCACCAACCTGACCGAGGCGGAGTGGCGGCTGCTGCAGAGCCACCCCTGGCGGGGCACCATGGCACTGTTCCAGATGAGGGGGTATGACGGGGTACCGTATCGGCCGATCCTGGTGGCGCACGAGCACCACATGAAGACCGACCTGTCCGGCTACCCGCGCCATGTGCGGCCCCGAACCTTGGGATTGTTCAGCCGGCTGGTGGCGGTGGCGGACGGTTTTGACGCCGCCACCACCCGTCGCGCCTACCAGAACACGCCGCTGGAGCCCGACCAGGTCCTCCGGGAAATGTGGGAGAATCCCAAGCGGGGCTACGACCCGATCATGGTCAAGGCGATGATCAACCTGATCGGGGTGTATCCGGTGGGCACCTGTGTCATCCTGGACACCTTCGAGGTGGCGGTAGTCGCCTCGCTCAGCCCCGACCGTCAGCAGCTCAATCGGCCATCGGTCCGGGTCGTCCTCGATGTCCATGGCGGGCTGGTCGCTCCACCCGGCAAGCTGGTGGACCTGTCGGAGCCATCCCCCGAGGGCGGCTTCCTCCGCAGCATCGTGAAGGTCACCAACCCTGACCGGTACGGGATCGTTGTCGGCGACTACTTCCTCTGACACCCGGCTCATCCTGTTCTGGGGCCGCTGCATGGCCTGGGGCGGGATCATTGTTCTGGCGTTCACGATCCTGGCCGACGGCCGCTGGATCGAGGCGCCGCTGGCCACCGTCGTCGCCGCCTCGGCGGTAGCCATGCTGCGGGCCATCCCGGTCCGGCTCAGCAAGTACTCCTACCTGACCCAGTCCGGCGTGGTAGCATTGGCGGGCGCCATCCTGGCCCCGTCCAGCAGCATTGTGGTGGGACTCTTTGCCGGCACCATCGCCGCCGATCTCGGCTGGCTGCGCAAGTCGTGGCGCGCCGCGGTCGTCAACTCCGGCCGCGAGGTCCTGGCCTTCGCGGCGGCGTTCGGCTGGTACGCGCTGGCGCTCCGGTTGACCGGCACGGCGGAACTCTCGGTCGACTTCCTCCCCGCTGCGGCCACCCTCGGGGCGGCGTGGTTCGTCTTCAGTCGCGGGTTGTTCTATCTCTCCCTCCTGGCCCGCGACAAGTTGGAGGTCGGGGAGCGGCTGTTCATCCTGCGCTGGGAAATCGTGTCGTTCCTGGCGACGGTGGCGGCCACCGGCCTGGTGGTCTGGACCATCACCGCCCTGGCGCCCACCGGGTGGGTGGCGATGGCACTCGCGATGGCGGTCCTCGGCCTCCTGTCGCGCACCCTGATGGAAGAGGCGATCGCCGCCGAGGACCTCAGCAAGATCCACCTGGCCCAGGCAGCACTCACCACCACGGTGACGCTCCAGGCCGCGCTCGAGGAAATCGAGGTGCTGGCGTACCGACTGCTGGACTGGGGGGATCTCCGGGTCTACCGCGCTGGGGCGCGCCCGACCGAGTCCACCATGCTGTACCGGGCCCATGCCGGCCGGCCACGCCGCTATTCCCCCCATCCCGCGCTGGAGCCCTGGCGGGCCGAGGTCATCGCTGAGGGCAAGCTCCGGGTGGTGCCCGACACCCGCCGGGTGCCCGAGCTGGCCGACCTCGATGCCGCCACCCGCTCCCTCGTGATCCAGCCGCTGCGCTTTGCCGATGAGATCATCGGGACGATCGAGGTGGAGCACCACAAGAACAAGGTCTTTGGCACCAGGGAACTGGCGGCGATCAACGCGATCGCCGCGCAGGTCAGCACGGCAATTCATCTGGCCGAACTTCGCCGCCCGCTGGTGGCCACGGTGGACCAGATTACCGAGCAGGTCCGGGCCCTGGCCGGCGCCGCCGACGCGTTGCGCGCCTCAGCCGGAACACTCACCGCGGCGGCGGCGGGGATGCGCCAGTCCGTGGCGGCACAGGACGCCTTTGCCCGGGCCGGATTGGATACCACGGCGCAGTTGTCGAAGCGTTCGCAGGAAACCGCCGAGGGCGGGGCTCGGGCCGCGGAGGTGGTGAGCCAGGCGGCCGCGGCTGCGGCACGTCACCGCATCGCCATCGGAGACGCGATCGGGCGGCTGGTCATGGCGGAAGCGTTCGTGACCGACAGCGCGCGCCAGGTGGTGCAGCTGGGAGCCGCCACCGCGAGGATCACCTCCTTCCTGGGCTCGATCCGGGAGATCGCCGAGCTGACCAACTTGATCGCCCTGAACGCCGCGATCGAGGCGGCCCGCGCCGGCCGCGAGGGACACGGATTTGCCGTGGTGGCGGAGGAGGTGCGCCGGCTGGCGCTCCAGAGCGAATCCGCCGCCGGCGAAGCCGTCAATCTGGTTGGGGATGTTTCCACGGAGGTGGCTGCGATCGTGGCCCAGATGGAGCGGGGCCGGGCGGTCGTGGCCGGGATCGGGGACGCCAGCAAGGCCGCGGCGGGGGCGCTCGACGCCATTGTCGGGGCCACCGATCGTGCCGGGGAGGAGGTCCGCCAGATTGCCGACAGCGCTGCGGCCCAGGCCGAATCCAGCCGTCGGCTGGCCGACCAGATTGGCGGGCTGGCCCGGGCTTCGGAACGCACCCGTGGGGAGACAGAGGCACTGGCCGATCAGGCATCGGCCGCCGCCCGCGGGCAGGCGGAACTGGAACGAGCGATTGCCGAACTGGAATTGGTGGCGGCAAACCTGAACGCGTTGATGCGTCACTTTGCGGTGGGCACCTCAACTTGAGGAAGATTCCTTGGACTTGACCGGTATTCCGAGCGGGCTGCGGCCCATCATTCCCGAGTGGGCGGTCATGACGCCGGCTCGCCTGAGCCACACCCACCGGGTGGCGGCCCTGGTGGACCGGTGGGCCGGGGCGATGTCGGCGCCTGAGTCCGAACGGCATCGCTGGCTGCGGGCGGTCTGGCTGCACGATGCCCTGCGTGACGCCCCGGAGGACCAGCTGGCCCGGTTGGCGCCGGGGACGTCGGGACCAGGGTACCTGCGCCATGGCCCCGCCAGCGCCGCCTTGGCAAAGGCCCATGGGGAGGACGATCGGGGCGTCCTCGACGCGGTGCGATTCCACTCGGTCGGGCTGGCGGAGTGGGAGATGACTGGCCGGGTGTTGTACTGCGCCGACTACCTCGAGCCGGGCCGCAAGCATGACCAGGCGGCCCGGGCCGAATTGGCAGCCGCATTCCCCACCGATTCGCGTGCGGTGCTGGTCCAGGTCGCCGAGCGGCGCTTGCTGCACATCATTCGCTCCGGATGGCCAATCCAGGAGCCCACCGCTCGGTTTTGGAACAGTCTCGCGTCCGCGCCCTGACCCTGCTCGCCCTGGCGGGCGGCGCGGCGGCGGTGGCGTGGTTGGGATCGCGGGTCGTCCTCCCGCAGGGTGGGGCGGATGCCCCGGCGCTGGAGGAAGTCCGGCGGGTGGTGCCCCGGGGAGAGCGGGTCGTGATCGAGGTGCTCAACGGATCCGGTCGGCAGGGTGCTGCCAGGATTGCCACTCGTGTCCTGCGGCGCGCCGGATTCGACGTGATCTACTTCGATAACGCACCGGATCCCGTGGACTCAACCCTCGTGCTGGTCCGGCGGGGTGCTGCGGCGCGAGGCGGGTGGCTGGTCGAGGCGCTCGGCACCGGCCGCGTCGTCCTTGAAGAGGCTCCGGCACGCCGGGTGGACCTGACGGTCATCCTTGGCCCCGACTGGCAGCGGCCCAAGGGGGTACTCCCGTGATCAGCTGCTCCGCTCGGCTTGCGGCTGCACGATTCCGATCACCAGGTCCATCACATTGGTTCCTGTGGGGCCGGTGGTGAGGGTGGCCCGGATCGCCGCCAGCGCGGAGTGACTGTCGTGGCCCGCCAGATCGGCTGCAGGATCTCGCCCCGCGGCCCCGATGGCCTGCCAGGTGGTGGGTTCGGCAAAGCCGCCCGCCGCAGGGGTCTGCCCGTCCCGACCGTCGGTGCCTGCCGCCAGTACCGTCACCGCACTCCCAGTTGTTCCGGCCAGGATCTCTGCCGCGGCCAACGCCAACTCCTGGCAGCGCCCACCATGGCCGCCGGCAAGCGCCGCCACCTGCACCGTGGTCTCGCCACCCCAGACGATGCAGATGCCGCGCGCTCCTGGGTCTACCTGGAGCAGGTGCGCTGCTATTCGGCGACCCGCTGCGGCGGCCGGTCCGGACAGCGCCGGGGTCCCGGCCCGGGCGTCGAGCCCCAGATTCCGGGCGGCCCGCAGGGCGCCCTCGATCGCGTCCTGGTTGGAGGCAATCACCTGCCCGCGCACCCCGGCCAGTCTCGGGTCGCCATCGGCGGGAGTCTCCGCCGCTCGGCCGCCAATGGTCTCGTCCAGCAGGCGTCGCACTCCCGATGGCATGTCGCGCCAGAGGCCGGCCTCGCCCAGAAAGGACTTGAGGTCCCCGGCACGATCGCCATCGGGGGAGCATGGGCCGGAGCCGATATCGGCCAACTCGCCACTCGGCACGTCGGCAATCGCCAGCACTTCGACCCTGGCGGGCACAAGCGCTGTGGCCAGCCGACCGGCGCCCCAGCGGGCACAGCGGCGGCGGATCCGGTTTACCTGGCCGATGGGAAGGCCGGAGCGGAACAGGAACTCCTGCAGGGCATTGAATTCTTCCGGTGCGAGCGTCTGGACCGGGGCCCCCACCAGGCTTGAGGTGCCGCCGGAAAGCAGCACGATGACCAGGTCTTCGGGTCGGCCGTCTTCCGCAAATCGTGCCACAGCGGCCGAGGCCTTGGCCGAGCGCGGACCGGGGAGCGGGTGGTCGCCGGGCACGATGACAAAGGCAGGGTCGGCCAGGATGGCCGCATGGGGTGGCACGACCAGGCCATCCCGGACACGGAGCCCCCGGTCAGCAAGAGCATCGGCGGCGGCTGTGGCCATCGCGACCGACGCTTTGCCAAGTGCCAGTATTCTGATCCAAGGCGCGCCGGTTACCTCGAGGGAGCGGATGGCGCGGTGCACCGCGGGGCCAGGAGCGACGGCGGCAACGGCCCCCGCAAAGATCTGCCCCAGCATGGCCCTGGCTGGGCGCGGCGGCCCTTTCACGGAGAAGTGCTCATGACGGTGGCACGACCGGTGGTTGCAGTGACCCGGAGGATGCCGGAGCGAGTGCTCGCAGCGCTGGAGGCGTCATGCGAGGTCGTTGGCGGGCGGGACGACACCCCAGCCACCCAGGACGAGCTGGCGGAAATGCTGGTGCGGGCAGATGGAATCCTTTGCACGGTGACCGACTCCCTTCCGGCGGCGTTGTTCGGGCGGGTGCCGCCTCGTGCCCGCATCCTCGCCAACTTCGGGGTCGGCGTCAACCACATCGACCTGGCTGCCGTCCGGGCTTCGGGCATCCGGGTGTCCAACACCCCTGACCAGCTTTCAGAGGCCACCGCCGACCTCACGCTCGGCCTCATGCTGATGACCCTCCGGCGACTGGGTGAAGGGGAACGTCGACTCCGGGCCGGGAAGTGGGAAGGCTGGGGGCCCACCGATTTCCTCGGTCACGATCTGTATGGCCGCCGGCTCGGACTGATTGGCTTTGGGCGGATCGGCCAGGCAGTGGCCCGACGCGCCGCACTCGGCTTCGGGATGACGGTCAAGTTCCACACCCGCACCCGGTGGGCCACGGACGATGTGCCGCCGTTCGTGGAGCAGGCGGAGTCGCTTGAGGCGCTGCTGGCCGACTCGGAAATCGTGTCGCTCCACCTGCCAGCCACCCCGGAGACCCGAAACCTGTTCGATGAGCCCAGGTTGCGGCTGATACCGCGCGGCGGCTGGCTGATCAACACGGCGCGCGGTACGATTGTGGACGAGGCGGCGCTGGTGCGGGTGCTGGCCGATGGCCATCTGGCCGGTGCGGGGCTCGACGTCTTTGAGCGGGAGCCAGTGGTCACACCGGAACTGCTGGCCTTTCCCGGAGTGGCGCTCCTGCCCCACATGGGGAGCGCCACGGTGGCGGCCCGAGAAGCAATGGGGATGCGTGCGGTGGCCAACCTGCTGGCCTTCTTTGCGGGTCAGCCGCTGCTCGATCCGGTGGCCTGAGCGGGGACTGTCAGGCCAAGCTCTTGATTGATCGCCACGATCTCCGCCCGGAGCCGCCGCCGCTCCAGCTGCATCCGCAGGAACTGGTCGCGACCGGCGAGCCAGAGCGCCAGCGCCCGCATCGCCCCGACCACACTGTCAATGCGCTCCACGAACCGAAGCGCCATCCATCCGAGGATCGGCGAGAGCGCTGCGGCAGCCGCGCCGATCGGCCACCCCCACTGACTCCCGACGTTCATCCCGACCGCCAGCCAGGTCAACGGAAAAAACAGCATGGCACCGAGCGTCTTGGCGGTGGCCACGACATCCTGGCTGGTGCCGCTGGCGCGGCGAGCTACGATACCCACCAGTCGGTACGCCGGCCAATGGACGACGATCCCGGGTAGCGCAAAGGGCAGCGTCAACGCGAAGTACCCGACCGCTGCCACCGAATATCGCAGCACCCCCGACAGGGTGAATCGTCGCAGCTCCAGCAGCCCGGGGTCCAGCCCGGCCGCCCGGAGCCGGACCTCATGACGATCGAGCCGGTGCTGGATCGAAGCCACCCGGGCCGGGGCCGCGGCTCGGACCCGGGGGTAGGCCTCCAGGACGGTGCGGCGAAAGTCCGCTGAGGTGTGGAGCGCGCCGGCATCCATGCCTTGGAACAGACGGTCCACGGAGTCTGCCAACGCCAGCGCTTCGTGGGCGTCGGCCTCGAGCACGACCTTTCCCAGTCCGGCCGTGATACTGCTGGTGACCTCCGCCACGAGCCCCGGGTCGGGCTCGCCTTCCACCAATGGCATCGCCGAGGTCACCACGATCGGTTCCCCGAAACTCACCAGCGCGTTGCTGCGAAAGGTCGCCTTGTCGAAGTAGGTCAGCGCCACCGGGATGATGGTGACCGGCGCTTCGGTTCCGGCGCCCAGTGCAATCCGCGCAGCGCCAGTGCGCAGGGGGCGCAGTCGAGTATCGCTATGAGAGGTTCCCTCGGGAAAGATGGCGATGGTGCCGCCGCCCTCCAGCAGCCTGCGGGCGGCGGCGAACATCTCGGCGTTGCCGGAGGTGTCGCCGCTGCCATCCTGCCGCCGATAGACCGGGATCGATCCGAGGCTCCGGGCAAACCAGCCGATTACCGGCATCCGAAAGAGCGGGGCCTTGGCAAGGAACGACACTGGCCGAGGGGCGGTGGCCAGCATCAGGGCGGCGTCGATCAGGGCATTGGGATGGTTGGGACAGAAGACTACTGGACCTGCGGATGGGACTCGCTCGGCACCCGCCGTTTCCACCCGGCGAAAAAATATCCTGAGAATGAACCGGACCAGCCCCTCAACCAGGCGGCGCATCCCTGGCTACGCGCTCCGCTCGGCCTGCTTCTTCTCGACCGCCACCTTGAGTTGCCCGCAGGCGGCATTGATGTCCAGTCCACGGCTCCGGCGCACCACGGCTTCCACACCCTGGTTCTTGAGCCGGTCGGCAAAGGCCCGGATCCGGGCC
>JAWXBA010000253.1:0-20032 GCA_034439775.1 Gemmatimonadota bacterium
GGAAGGGGTCACCCGGGAGGAGTTCCTCGAGATCTTCTCGATCGGCCTGGTGGTCGGCGGGAGCATCGTGATTCCGCACCTGCGCCGGGCGATGGCGCGGCTCGAGGAGCTGGAGGGGATGGGAAGCGAGAAGTAAGAAGCGAGAAGTGGGAGATCAGCGAAATGCACACGTATTCCCTCACACCTCTCACTGCTTACCTATTTCTTCCTACTTCTCGCTTCTCCCTTCTCCCTTCAAACTCCCCATATCAATCACAAATCGATATCGTACATCGCTTCGCAGCATCCGCTCGTAGGCAGTGTTGATCTCCTGCATGGGGATCAGTTCAATCTCGGATACGATGCCGTGCTCGCCACAGAAGTCGAGCAGCTCCTGAGTCTCCCTGAGTCCCCCGATGAGTGACCCCGCCAGGCGGCGACGACCAAGCACCAGGTCAAGGACGCCGACAGGAGGATGTGGCGTCGGTGGCACCCCGAGGAGCACCATCACACCGTCGCGGGCCAGGGTGCCCATGTACAGATCAAGGTCATGGGGCACCGATACCGTGTTGAGGATCAGGTCCAATTGCCGGGCATGGGCAGCAACCTGGGCGGCGTCTGTGGTCAGCACCACGTGGGTGGCGCCCAACCGTCGCGCATCGTCTGCCTTCCCCGCGGACGTGGTAAAGAGCGTCACCTCGGCGCCCAGGGCCGCGGCGAGCTTGACCCCCATGTGCCCCAGCCCGCCCAGGCCCACAATCCCGACCTTGCTGCCAGGGCCGGCCCCCCAGTGCCGCAGCGGTGACCAGGTGGTGACTCCGGCACACAGCAGCGGCGCCGCCGCCGCGGGATCCAGGTTTTCCGGTATCCGAAGCACGAACCGCTGGTCCACCGTGATGGCGGTGGAGTAGCCACCATACGTCACCCCGCCCAGATGCGCATCCGGTGAGTTGTAGGTGCCGGTAAATCCCCCCTCACAGTACTGCTCCAGGTCCTGCTCGCATGAACCGCAGCTTCGGCAGGAATCGACCAGGCAGCCAACGGCAACCAACTGTCCCTTGGCGAACCCGGCGACGTCGCCGCCAAGGGCTGTGACCCGGCCGACGATCTCGTGACCTGGAACGCAGGGGTAGGTGGCGGGCCCCCACTCGCTTCGGACGGTATGCAGATCGGAGTGGCAGACCCCGCAGAACAGGATCTCGATGGCCACATCGGTCGGGCCGGGCAATCGCCGGTCAATCGTATGGGGCTTGAGCGGGGTGTCGGCCGAGAATCCGGCAAACGCGGCAACGGGCATGAGGTACCTCCTTCCAGCGGGAACAGCCTAGCCGGCGGCTTCATCCTCCCGGGCCAGCACGGGAGCCGGCTGGCCAAGTCGGCTGACCAGGACACTGCCGATGATGCAGGCGGCGCCGAGCAGCTGGAGGGTGGTGGGACGCTCACCCAGGGCCAGGGAGGCAATGATAACCGCCCACAGCGGCACCATCATCCCCAGGAGGGCGGTCCGGGCACTTCCCACCTGGCGGACCATGGAATTCCAGAGGATGTAGGCCATGACCACGGAGAGCAGGGATGCATAGGCCAGCGCGGCCCAGAGATCCCACCCGAACGCCCCCCACTCGAGGGTCCGGAGTTCAGGCAGGGCCAGGAGCAACAGCCCCGGCACGCCGGCGGTCGCGGTGATGGCGGTCAGGCGCAGCGGTGAGATGTCGGTCTGCAGCGCCCTGACCCCGATGGTAAAGACCGCCCAGCACAACACCGCGGCAAAGGTCAGCAAGTCACCCAGGATGGTGGCCCCGCCGAATCCCGCCCCGCCGCCCTTGCTGAGCACCACCAGGACCACGCCGCCGGTGCCGAGCAGCACCGCCGCCCACATGGCGCGGGTGGGATGCTCGACCCCCAGCAGGCGTCCCAGCACGATGACCGCCATCGGGGTGCTGGCGACCAGCAGCGACGAATTGGTCGCGGTGGTCATGGTCAGGCCGGTCATGAAGGCGATCTGGTAGATCGTGTTGCCGACGATTCCGAGGCCGATCAGGCGCCAGAGGATCGGGCGCGGCGTGGCGACGCGCGGCTCCGCGATCCGGACAATGATCCAGAGGCAGGCCGACGCCACCAGAAACCGGATGGCACTGAACGGGAGCACCGGTAGCTGGGTCAGGGCGAACTTGCTGACGGTGAAGTTGCCGCCCCAGATCAGGGTCACCAGCAGCATGACGGGAATGGCGGGGAGCGATCGGGTCGGCGGGGCGCTGGGAGGCATTGGCTGGCAAAGATAGCGGGTCCGCGGACCCGCGCCCCCCCCGACCCGCCTATATTTGCGCATGCGCCAACGCTCCATCCGGAATTTCTGCATCGTCGCCCATATCGACCATGGCAAATCCACCCTCGCCGACCGACTGATCGAATCGACCGGGGCGGTGGAGAAGCGGCAGATGCGCGAGCAGCTGCTGGACACCATGGACCTCGAGCGCGAGCGCGGGATCACCATCAAGCTCAATGCAGTCCGGATGCAGTACACCGCCGCCGACGGGGCCGACTACGAGCTCAACCTGATCGACACCCCCGGCCACGTCGATTTCACCTATGAGGTGAGCCGGTCCCTGGCCGCCTGCGAAGGCGCCATCCTGGTGGTGGATGCCTCCCAGGGCATCCAGGCCCAGACCCTCAGCAACCTCTTCCTGGCCCTCGATGCCGGCCTGGAGATCATCCCGGTCCTGAACAAAATCGACCTCCCTGGCGCCGAGCCGGAGCGGCGGGCCCAGGAGATCATGGACCTGATCGGGTCCAAGCGGGACGAGATTCTGGCGGTGTCGGCCAAGGAGGGAACCGGCGTGCCGGCGCTGCTGGAGGAGATCGTGCGGCGGGTGCCGCACCCCCGGGGCAAGGCCGAGGCGCCGCTCCGTGCCCTGATCTTCGACACCTACTACGACCGGTACCGCGGCGCGATCCTGAGTGTGCGGGTGGTGGACGGGAGCATCCGGGCCGGCATGAAGATTGTCTTTGGTGCGCATCCGGAGGATGTCTACGACGTCGAGGAGGTCGGCTACCTCCAGCTCGGTCGCCGCGAATCGGAAGTCCTCGAGGCGGGCGAGGTCGGCTACGTGGCGGCCAACCTCCGCAACGTCCGCGACGCCCGGACCGGCGACACGGTGCTCGACCATACCAAGCGGGCCACCGAGCTGCTCCCCGGCTACCGCGACGTGACCTCGATGGTGTTTGCCGGGATCTATCCCACCACGACCGACCAGTATGAGCAACTGCGCGACGCCCTGGAAAAACTCCGGCTCAACGATGCCAGCCTGAACTACGAGCCCGAGTCGTCCACCGCCCTGGGCTTCGGATTCCGGGTCGGCTTCCTGGGATTGCTCCACCTCGACATCGTCCAGGAACGGCTCGAGCGGGAGTTCGACCTGAGCCTCATCACCACGGTGCCCACCGTGGAGTACCATGTGTTCCTGACCGACGGGACCAGCGTGGTCGTCGAGAACCCGAGCAAGCTGCCAGACCCATCGGGAATCGACCGGATCGAGGAGCCGTATGTCAAGGCGCGGATCATGTCCCCGGCGGAGTACATCGGCGGCATCATGAACCTGGGGCAGGAGCGGCGCGGCGTCTACCTCGGCATGCACTACATCGACACCGAGCGGGTCGAGTTCCAGTTCGAGTTCCCGCTGGGCGAGATCGTGCTCGACTTCTACGACCGCCTCAAGTCGCTGAGCAAGGGGTACGCCTCGCTCGACTACGAGTTGGCGGGGTATCGGCCCTCCGAGCTGGTCAAGCTCGACATGCTCATCAACGGCGAGCCGGTGGACGCGTTCAGCGTCATCATCCACCGCGACAAGGCCAACGTCTGGGGCCGCAAGGTGACGGAAAAGCTCAAGGAACTGATCCCGCGCCAGCTTTTCCAGGTCATCCTCCAGGCCGCCATCGGGCAGAAGGTCATTGCCCGGGAAACCATCTCGGCCCTTCGCAAGGACGTCCTTGCCAAGTGCTACGGCGGTGACATCTCCCGGAAGCGGAAGCTTCTGGAAAAGCAGAAGGAAGGCAAGAAGCGGATGAAGCAGGTGGGCCAGGTCGAGATCCCCCAGGAGGCCTTCATGGCGGTGCTGCAGGTCGGGGACTGACACGGCATGGAGGCGGCGGTCATCATCGCCACCTACAACTGGCCGGCGGCGCTCGAGCTCGCGCTCCTGGGGTTCGCGAGACAGACCGATCGCCGTTTTCGCGTCGTGGTGGCCGACGATGGCTCCAGTCCGGAAACGCGCGCCACGATTGACCGGGTCCGGTCGGAGACGTCGATCGAGATCGGGCATGTGTGGCATCCCGACCAGGGGTTTCGCAAAAGCGAGATCCTGAACCGCGCCATCGTGGCCAGCCCCGAGCCATACCTGATCTTTACCGATGGCGACCTGATCCCCCGCGACGACTTCGTCTCCACCCACTTGAGCCTGGCCCGGCCTGGCCGCTACCTGGCGGGGATGACGGTGCGCCTCCCGGAGGCCGTGAGCACGGCGATCACGCCGGCGGTGGTCCGCGCCGGGTCCGCCACCGACTTGGGGTGGCTCCGGGGCCAGGGGTTTGCCCCGGGACGGCACCGGTTCCGGTTCAGCCGCAATTGGCGATTCAACAGCGTGATGGACCGGATCACCACCACCCCGGCCCGGTGGCGCGGCGGCAACGCTTCGGCCTGGCGGGAGGACCTCCTGAAGGTCGATGGCTTCGACATGGAAATGGGCTACGGGGGGCAGGACGCGGAGATCGGCGATCGGCTCGACAACCTGGGCCTCCGCGCGGTACGGGTCCGGTTTCGTGCCCCGACGGTGCACCTCTGGCACCAGAGGCCCTGGCGGGATGAGGAAGGGTTCCGGCAGAACACGGTGCATCGACACCACGTGCGCGCCACCGGAACGACGCGGGCGCGCTCGGGAATCAGTGCCCTGATGCCGAGCGCGCCGGGTCAGACCTGACGATCGAGGCCGGCGACCGCGCGGGTGCGCCCGGTCCGCTCGGTTTCGGTCCAGATTTCACGGTTGCGACGGACGGTTTCGTCATGGCGGTAGCCGCGCGGGTGATCGAGGTGCACGACGATGGCACGATGCCGCGCCTGGACCCCGCGAATGCCGGCGTTGTGCAGCCTGGCCCCGAACTCCCGGTCGAGCCCGCCATGACCCATGCGCTCGTCGAAGCCGTTCACCGTCACCACATCCTGGCGCCAGGCGGAGGAGTTCCCGCCATTGAACGTGGCCCGGGTCGGGGTCAGGAGGTCCAGCAGCCGGCCCCAGCGTGGTCCAGCGCCCAGCCGGGACCGCCGCGGCGAGGGCGGCACGCCGTGGGCACGCAACCACCCCGTGGTAAAGGCGCGACCGGTCTGCACCGCCTCGCGGTCGACCGACTCGCTGGTGGACAGCGGCAGCCGGAATGCCCCGCCCGAGACAAACCGGCCGGGTCGGGCTGCGGTGCGGTGCACGGTCAGGAAATCGGCGCGTGGGATGCAATCGCCATCGAGGAACACCAGGTAGTCACCCCGGGAGACCCGGATGGCCTGGTTGAGAATGGCGCACTTGCCGAAGCCGCAGTGCTCCCTCCACTCGTGGCGCACCGGGCGGCCAAGGCCGCCGCGGTACCGGTCCAGCAGGGTCCCGGTTTCAGGATCGGACCCATCATCGGCGATGACGACCTCGAATTCCCGGTCGCCCTGGGCGGCAAGCCCCCAGAGCACCTTCTCCAACCATGCCGGCTGGTTGTAGGTTGAGACCACCACGGAGATCAGCATTGTACCATTGCAAAGTTAACGCCCGCGGGGTGACAGCACAGCGGCCTCCGGCCCCACGCCATCGTCGCGGTGCGGCTGGAGCGCGGCCGTGAGCGAGTGGATCCTGGGGATCGACCTCGGCGGCACCAACATCGTGGCGGGGTGCGTCCGACGCGATGGCCACGCCCTGCACGGATTCCACAGCGAACCGACCCGTCCGGAAGAGGGGCCCGATGCCGTGGTGGACCGGATTGTGAGCCTGGGACGGCAGGCGATGGCCGAGACCCGCGCGGCCGACCCGGCAGCGGAGATTCTCGGGGTCGGCATCGGCGCGCCAGGCCCCCTCGATCGCGCTCGGGGGGTCGTACTCCTGACCCCCAATCTCGGCTGGGTGGACATGCCACTCCGCGCCCGGGTGGGAGAACCGCTGGGCCTCGATGCCGCCCTGGACAACGATGCCAATTGCGCCGTGCTTGGCGAGTGGTGGCGCGGGGCAGCCCAGGGCACCCGTCACGCCATCGGCGTGACCCTCGGCACCGGAGTCGGTGGGGGAATCATTATCGACGGCCGGCTCTATCATGGCGCCTCGGATGTCGCCGGCGAGGTAGGCCACATCACCATCGACGCCAACGGCAGGCGCTGCGCCTGCGGCAATGACGGCTGCCTCGAGGCCTATGTCTCGGGACCCGCCATTGCCCGCCGGGCGGTCGAGGCGCTCAACGCCGGCGCGGAATCGAGCCTGTCCGCGATCGAGCCCGCAGCGATCACCGCCCAGAGCGTCTACCAAGCCGCGGCCGGGGGGGACACCCTGGCCCGGGACGTGGTGCGGGACACCGCCCGCTACCTCGGCGCTGGGGTTGCCAATCTGGTCAACATCTTCAACCCCGAGGTGGTGGTGGTCTGCGGGGGGGTGACGCTGGCGGGGGACGGGCTCTTTGGGCCGCTCCGCCACGAGGTGGCTCGTCGGGCGTTCAAGCCCGCCGTGTCCGCCTGTCGCATTGTCCCCGGCGAACTGGTCCACACCGCGGGGGTCTTTGGCGCGGCCCGGGCGTTCATGGAACAGCGAGGCCTGACCGATGCCTAGGATTGGTGTGGTGGGATCGCTGGTCTGGGATATCATCCACGGCCGCGATCCAAGCCAGGGGCCGGTGGAGGAATGGGGCGGCATCGCGTATGCCCTGGCGGGCATGGATGCGGCACTGCCCCCGGATTGGGAAATCGTCCCCCTGATCAAGGTCGGCTCGGACATGGCCCCCCAGGCCCGTGAGTTCATGGGGTCGCTCCGGCGGCTGACTCCTGGCGGGCGGTGCGTCGAGGTACCGGTGGCCAACAATCGGGTGGTGCTGCATTACCAGTCGAGCGAGCGGCGCTGCGAGCGGATGGCCGGTGGCGTCCCGGGGTGGAACTGGGCCGAACTTGGGCCGATGGTGAAGGACCTCGACGCGGTGTATGTCAACTTCATCTCCGGCTTCGAGATGTGCCTCGGCACTGCGGGCCACCTGCGCCGGGGATTTGCCGGACCGATCCTGGCCGACCTCCACAGCCTGTTCCTGGGAATGAGCCAGGACGGAATCCGGGTGCTCCAGCCGCTGGCTGCACCTGAGCAATGGTTCTCGTGCTTCGATGTGGTCCAGATGAACGAGGAGGAGATGCTGCAACTCTCAGCCGATCCACTGGCCCTGGCCGCCCGGGCACTCGGCGCGGGCGTCTCCCTGCTCGCGGTGACCCTGGGGCCCAAGGGGGTCGCGTGGGTGGCGGCACCAGGCTTCGGCAAGCTGGCGGACCGGACCCGCCGAGCTGACGGCAGCGGCACGATCCAGAGCGCCCGCACCCCGGCTCCCCACACCGAGGCACTCGATCCCACCGGATGCGGTGATGTCTTCGGGGCCACCCTGGCGGCCCGCTTGGTGGCGGGTGACACCACCGCCGCCGCCCTGACCGCCGCGACCGGTGCCGCCAGCAGGAACGCCACCTTCCGGGGTGCCTCCGGCCTGGCGGCCCACCTCCGCGGCGAATTGGTGCTGGCCTGATGCACGTCGCCACCGTTCCCGCCTACCTGGACGACCGCGGACTCGACCAGTTGGCGCAGGGCATCGGCACCTGGCCGCCTCCCGGTCGGCTGCTGGTCGATGCGCGAGCCTGCAAGTGGTCGTCGCCCTATGGATTCTGCGCGCTCCTGACGCTGGGGCAGGCGCTCGCCGAGGCCCGCCTGGAGAAGCCACGGCTGGCAGTTCCGGAGGCCGACGCGGTGCGGAGCTACTGGGCAAAGGCCGACTTCTTCAAGTACGCCAGCGAGCTCTTCGAGCTCCATGGCAAGGTGCCCCGCAAGGCGCCCGACCAGCAATCGGATGTCCTCCTGCCGGTAACCCCTATTCGGGGCACCGATGATATCCACGGCGTGGTGAACGCCGTGGCGGAGAGCGCTACCCGGATCCTGACCACTGAACTCGGGCTCGAAGCCAAGGCCACAGCCCGGTTCACCATGACGCTCTCGGAGGCGTGCCAGAATATCACCGAGCACGCCGGAACCGGCGGCTGGGTGGCCATCCACGCCTACAACTGGCGCCGCCGGCTCGGCCGGCGCGTGGTGGTCATGGCAATCAGTGACGCCGGCATCGGGTTTCGCCGCTCGCTCGAGGCCACCGAGAGCCGAAAGTTTGGCGAACGTTGGAGCGACGGCACCGCCCTGGAGACGGCGCTGATCCAGGAAATCAGCCGGTTTCGCGATCCGGGGCGCGGCCAGGGACTGGCCATGATCAAGCGCACCCTGCGCGAATGGCAGGGCAAGGTGTCGATCCGGAGTGGCACCGCCCGCCTGGCGATTGTGCCTGGCTGGGACGACGATCAGCCACTGGCGGAGCACTTGCCTTACTTTCCGGGATCCCAGGTCCAGATCGTCATCCCCGCCCGCGAAGGCCATATCAAGTGATCCAGACCATCCACCTCGATGCCGTGCTGCGCGAAACGGTCACCGCCCCGTTCGGGGACCTGGTGACCCGGCCGACGGGGGCGGCGGTGCGGGGTCGGATCCAGCAGGCCATCAAGGCGGCCTCCGGGTGCGCCCTGACCCGGCTGGATTTTTCCGCCGTGCGGTTGATTGACTTCAGTTGTGCCGACGAAGTGGTGGCCAAACTGCTGCTCGCCGCCGACCCGGCGGTGGAGCGCTACGTCGTCCTCCATGGACTGAGCGAAGACCAGGTCGAGGCGATCGATCACGTGCTCGCCGGGCACCGCCTGGCGGTGGCCGCCCTGACCCTGGATCACGCCCGCCCCCTGGTGCTGGGCTGGGCCACCGGCGACGACCGCGCCGCCTTCGATGCGGTGCAGGACAGCGGCGGGTGCGACGCCGGCCTGCTGGCCCGAGTCTTGGCTTGGCCCCTGAACCGCTGTTGTGACACCCTGATCTCCCTGGCCAGCCGCCGCCTGGTGCGGCCCACTCCCACCGCGTTCATGCCTTTGGTGCTGCCATGACCGACGAAGCCCCGCGCTATGGACAGTCCACCGTGGCGGTCCACGGGGAACCGACCGCTCACCCGGTAGGTTCCCCGGTGGTGACGCCGGTCTACCAGAGCACCACCTTCGTCAATCCGGTCGGCAGCGAGGAGGAGGTTCGCTACACCCGGTACGGCAACAATCCCAACCAGGAATCGCTGGCTCGTCGCTACGCGCGCCTCGAGGGGTCTGAAAGCGCGCTGTTTCTCTCCAGTGGCATGGGTGCCACTTCCCTGGCGCACTTCGGCGTGCTCCGGCCCGGCGATCACCTGCTGTCCAGCAAGTGGATCTACGGCGGCACCCGCGCCCTGTTCGACGAGGAATTCAGCCGGCTCGGCATCGACGTGACCTACGCCGACCCGGCCCAACCCCGGCAATGGCGGAAGGGCGTCAAGAAGACCACCCGGGCCCTTTTCGTGGAATCGCCGACCAACCCGTTGATGCGGGTGCTCGACCTGGGCCCGATTGCCTTTGCCGCCCGCGAGTACGGCCTGGCGCTCATGGTAGACTCGACCTTTGCCAGCCCGATCAACTTCCGGCCGCTGGAGCACGGTGCCGACGTCGTCATCACCAGTGCCACCAAATACCTCAATGGCCACAGTGACGTCATTGCGGGTGCGGTGGCCGGTTCCGAGCCGTTCATCGAGGAAGTGACCCGCCTGATGCGGCTCTGGGGGCAGTCGATCGATCCCCACGCGGCCTGGCTGGTGGAGCGTGGCATGAAGACCCTGGCCGTCCGGATGCAGCGCCACAATAGCAACGGGATGGCCGTAGCCGAGTGGGCGTCGGAACACCCTCGGGTCAAGGTGGTCCATTATCCTGGACTCGAGAGCCACCCGGACCATGAGATCGCCAAGGAGTTTCTGGATGGGTTCGGCGGCATGGTCGGCCTGGAACTCAAGGGTGGGGCGTCCGCCTCCGAACGATTCTGTTCGAGGGTCCAGCTCTTTGCCCACGCACCCAGTCTGGCCGGAGTGGAAAGCCTCGTCTCCGAGCCCCGGTTGACTTCCCACAAGGCGCTCGGCCCTGAGGGACGGCGGGCGCAAGGCATCCCCGACGGATTTGTGCGCCTCTCGTGCGGCATCGAGGATCCGCAGGACTTGATTGCCGACCTCCAGCAGGCGCTCGACAAGTAAGCCGCCCTGCCCGCCACCCAACGCCCCCCCCTGCGGAGCTCCGCGGGGGCCGGCATCCACCCCGGAGTGACCATGCCCAGCCCCACCATCAGCCGAATCGGCCTTGCAGTCGCCCTGTTCCTGCCCACAGCCCTCCCGGCACAGGAGGCATTCCAGGGCGCCATCACCTACCGGATGCAGGGGGAACAGATGACCCTGACGATGACGATGATTTCGAAGGGGCCGTGGATGCGCACCAACATGGCAATGCCCGGCATGCCAGGGGAGATATTCGTCATCATGAACACGGACAGCTCGCTGGCGCGAACGGTGATGCCCGAGATGGGGATGTACATGGAGATGGACCTGAAGGCGATCCTGGCAGAGGCCCAGAAGCTGCTGCCCCAGTCCACCCGGGACTCCCTTGCGGCGCGCGCAGGTGGGGCCACCATCGAGCCGACCGGCACCTCCGATGAGATTGCGGGGGTGGCGTGCCGCAATTACCGCTTCACTACCGGTACCGACCAAGCGGAGGCCTGCATTGCCACCGGGTTGGGAACCTTGGGTGGCGCCGGCAGCGCGGATGCGTTCAGCGCGGCCAATCCGATGGCCGGCATGATGCCGGACATGGCGGCCTTTGCCAGGGAATTCCCGAACGGGATGCTGGCGCTCCGCATGCGTACGCTCAAGAACGGAACCTGGGAGACCATGATGGAGGCCACGAAGATTGACCGGACGGTGCCCGATGATGCCCTGTTCAAGCTGCCCCCGGGCCTGACCAAAATGGACCCGCCGTCCAGCTGAGCCGAAAGGCACGAGACCACCACCACCAACCCGAACCAGTCCCGCGACTGGTTCGGGTTCTTTGTGGCCACTCCCCTCCCTCACGAGGCCACCCCTCCCTGAGACCTGATACCTGATACCCAGGCCCCAACCTCCAGCCCCCATTCCCCGTTCCCCGCTTCCTCTTATCTTCCCCGGGTGATCAAGTTCCGCGATGTCTCCAAGACCTATCCCAATGGCGCCATGGCGCTCAGGCAAGTCACCTTCCATGTGCCCCGCGGGGAGTTCGTCTTCCTGACCGGGCACTCCGGCGCTGGCAAGTCTTCGATCCTGTCACTGATCACCGGTGCCCAGCACCCCACCAGCGGTGAGGTCCGGGTCTCCGGGTATTCGATCGGCGGCCTCTCGGGCCGCGATGTTCCCAAGCTCCGGCGCCGGCTCGGCGTGGTCTTCCAGGATTTCCGGCTGCTGGCGCACCGGACGGCGGAGGAGAACGTCGCCTTTGCACTCGAGGTTACGGGCGCCCGGGCCGAGACGATTCCCAACAAGGCGATGAAGGTGCTGACCCGGGTGGGACTGGCCAGCAAGGCCCGGTCCTATCCCCGCGAGCTCTCGGGGGGGGAACAGCAGCGGGTGGCGATCGCCCGGGCCCTGGTGAACGACCCGCCGATCCTTCTGGCCGACGAGCCCACCGGCAACCTCGACGAGCGCGCTACCCGGGGCGTCTTCCAGCTGCTCCAGGAAATCAATGCCGGAGGCACCGTGGTGCTGCTGGCCACCCACGACCTCGAACTGATCCGCCACGCCGGCTATCGCACCCTGGAGCTGCGCGGGGGCGAGCTGGTCTACGACAGCGCCGAGGAGCCGGCGGGGAGCCCCGGATGAGCCTGGCCACCCGCGAAGCACTGCGATCGTTCCGGCGCACCCCGCTGTTGAGCCTGCTGTCCGTCGCGACCATCGCATTTTCCCTGTTCACCTTTGGTCTCTTTGCGCTGGTTGCGGTGAACTTCCGCGGCGCCCTCGCCGGCCTGGCTGAGCGGGTGGAAGTCGTGGCCTTTGTGCTCCGGGGCACACCGCCGGAGACGATCACCCTCGCCGCGCAGGATATCGGCGCATTCCCTGAGGTGCTGTCGGTCACCTACGTTACCCAGGAACAGGCCCTGCAGCGAGCCCAGGAAGAACTGGTGGAGTTTCGCGAGATGTATCGCGACCTGGCCACCAATCCCCTACCCCCCTCGCTCGAGGTGCGGCTGCACCCGGAATACCGCAACGCGACCCAGGCGCAGGTCGTGGCGGAGCGACTCCGGAATTTTCCATTCGTTGAGGACGTCCGCTACGGGCAGGAATGGGTCGAGCGCCTCGACCGCCTCCGCAACCTGGCCGGCCTGATCGGCTCGGTCATCGGCATCGCGTTCGCGGTCGTAGCCATGGTCATCATCGGGGTGGCCATTCGGGTGTCCGTGCTGCAGCGTGCCGAAGAGATCTCCATCATGCGGCTGGTGGGCGCCACCAACGAGTTCATCCGCGCCCCCTTCCTGCTGGAAGGCGCCGTCAAGGGGCTGCTCGGTGGAATCGGCGCAGTCCTGCTCTGCTGGGCTGGGTTCTCGCTCTTCCGGGCCACGGCGGGATTTGACCTCTCGGCGCTGGTGTTCTTCTCCACCAGCCAGGTGGGGCTGATCATCGTCTTCGGCACCCTGATCGGCCTGCTGGGCAGCCTCCTCAGCGTGGGGCGTCACCTGCGTCATGTCTGATCGGTTGCCGCCCCGGTGCACCGGCCTTCGCCGGCTCCTGGCGCTTCTTCCGGTCCTGGTGCTCCTGGCGGGAGTCTCCCCCGCCAGCGCCCAGACCTCCGAACTCGAAGAGAGTCGGCGCCGGCTGGAATCGATCCGGGCCGAACGCGAGCAATTGCGCCGGCAGCAGCAACGCCTGGAGGGTCAGGCACGGGACGCCCAGGCCGAGCTCCGGAACATTGAGCGCCAGCGGGAATCCACCAACCGGATCGTCAACGAGATCGACCGCCAGATCGGTGGTCTCGGCACCGAGCTGGAACGGGCCAGTGCCCAACTGATCCTGACGGAGGACAACCTGTACGAGCGCCGCGCGGTATTGAACCGCCGGCTGGTGGACATCTACAAGCGGGGCCCCCTCCATACCTTCCAGGTCCTCCTCACCGCCGAGAGCTTTGGCGACCTGGTGGCCCGCTACAAGTACCTCTTCCTGACCAGCCGCCAGGATCGCTCCCTGGTCGAGGACATTGAGCATCTCCGCGAGCGGAACTTGAGCGCGCGCAAGGATCTGGTGGACTTCCGCAGCCAGCTCGACCGGACCCGGCAGGAGCGCGATGCGGAGGTACGGAGCTTCAACCGGCTGGCTGCCGAGCGTGCCGCCTCGATCCGCACCCTTGGCCGGAGCGCCGCCAGCACCCAGCAGCGGCTGACCCAGCTCGAGCGCGATGAGGCGACGGTGAACGAGCTGATTGCGGCGATCGAGGCGCGGCGGGCCGCCGCCACTCGCAGTGGCGCGGCTCCCAGCACCCCCGCCCCCGGCACCCTGACCACCGCCGATCTTGGGCGGCTGGACTGGCCGGTCGAGGGCAATATCCTCTATCGATTCGGCCGCGAAACCCGGCCGAGCGGGGCGGTCATCAACTGGCACGGGATTGGGATCGGGGCGCCGGCCGGGACCCCGGTCAAGGCAGTGTCTGCCGGGCGGGTGGCAGTGGTGCAGCGCCTGAGCACCTACGGCCTGACCGTCATGGTGGAACATGGGGACAGTCATATCTCGATCTACATGCAACTGGCCACCAACACGGTGTCGGTGGGGCAGCAGGTGACCAAGGGACAGACGATCGGGACGGTGGGCGGTGCGGCGACTGAGCAGGGGGCTCACCTGCACTTTGAAATCCGGCAGAGCGGGGGATTGGCGCTGGATCCGACCGACTGGCTGCGGGGCAGACGCTAGGCGTCCGGGGGGGGGCGTGGCCCCGGCTGGACCATCAGGCCGCAGCGCCGATCCGGCCGGTGACCTGGCCCTTGGCGTCCAGCAGCGCCGATTCGGCCAGGGCGAACATGTCCTCGGTCGAGAGCGCTGAAGGATGGGGATAGGCGGCGATCCCCGCGCAGAACGAGGGCGACTCGCCGATCGCCAGGTCGCGGAAGGTATGGTGGGCAATCTTGGCGCGGACGCGTTCCACGGTGCCCCGGGCGCCAGCCAAGTCGGTCTCGGGCAGGACAAGGGCAAACTCATCGCCCGAGTAGCGGGCCACGAAATCGGGCGCCCGGATTTCGCGCTGCAGCAGCGCCCCGAGGTCCGCCAGCAGGTGATCGCCGCCCTCTTCGCCCAGCCGCTCGTTGTAGCGCCGCAGCCCGTCCACGTCCAGCAGCACCAGGCTGAAGGTCAGGTCGTAACGCCGTGCCCGCTCAAACTCCTCACGGATCCGGTGGTCGAGGGCATCGAGGGTGCCGCAACCGGTCAGTTCGTCCGCCATCCCGGAGCTCACCTGGCGCCGGTAGATCGCGGAACGACGCTCCTCGCTCTCCAGCACCCGCGAGGTGGCCCGCGCCAGGGCCTCGGCAAAGCCCACCTGTTCCTGGGTGATGCGGGTGTCGCCGGCGCGGGTGCGCAACAGGACCACGCCAATCACCTTGCCCATCGAGGTCAACGGAATGGCCGCCACGCTCTGGACTTCCACCTCCACACCGGAGCTCCGCCACCGCTCGCGGGTGGCCTCGAACAACGGGCTGCGGCGGAGGTCCGGCACGAACACCGTCCGCGCCGACTGCACCGCTTCGACGATCTCGGGGTATTTTTCGAGGTCGATGACCAGGTCCCGGGCCCGCGGATCCTCATAGACCGCCACCGCCCGCCCCTCAGCTGAGCCGGCGGGTGTCAGGATGCAACTCAGGTGGCGGACATTGAGGGTGGCACCCAGGCGCTGGATCAGCGTCTCGATGATCTCTTCCGGCCGCAACGCAATGCAGATATCCTGGAACGCCTCGAACAGGCGGTTGGAGTTCTCGTGATGCAGGGAGAAGCTGGTCGTCTCCACCCGCGAACGCACTCGCAGCATCAGTCGGGCGCAGAGCTCCGGCAGGTGCACCGGGGCGGCGAGGGCATCGCTGGCGCCGAGGGCCAGCGCACGCACCACGTCGTCACGCTCCGCCGCCGCAAAGGTCACCACGCACGACACCCCGCCCCAGTGGACAGGGTCCAGCGAGGCGAGGGCGAGTTTCAGGGATTCGTCGGCGACCGCGAGGCAGAAGAGCACCACGTCCGGCAGCGTCCCGATCGGAGGACCGGCGGGGATTTCGGCCGCCTCGACCACCTGGAAACCGCCCCGGACCAGGGCACGCTCCAGGCCGTCCGGACGGCAGTCAGCCTCGCCGACCAGCAGCAGCCGCGGCCGGGCCAGTGGATCCGCCATCATCAGGTCCGACCAGGCGTTCGACATTATTCGGGTATCCACCACGCAGGGTATCTCCACGGGAAGCGATTGACTGACCATGCCGGCCTCCACGACCGAACGACTCGGCGCCCACGTCTCGATCCAGGGTGGCGTTCCCACCGCCCCGCCCCGCGGCACCCTGATCGGAGCCACGGCCATCCAGATCTTTACCAAGACCCCGAATCAGTGGCGGGAACCCGTGATTGCGCCGGAAACCGCGGCGGCATTCAGGGTCGCAATGGCCGAATCTGCCATTCGATCGGTTGTTTCGCACGATTCATACCTGATCAACCTGGCATCCCCTGACCCGGCGCTAAGTGCAAGATCCACAGCATCTTTCATCAAGGAGCTGGAGCGGTGCTCACAGCTCGGCATCCCCGGCATTGTGTCGCACCCCGGCAACTACATCGACGACCGTGAGGCGGGCCTGGAACGCAACGCCGCCTGCATCTCCAAGGCGCTCCGGGCAGTCCCCGGACCAATCATGGTCTACCTGGAGACCACTGCGGGCACCGGGACTTCCCTGGGTCGCAGCTTTGAAGAACTGGCCACCCTGCGGCAGCTGGTTGCCACAGACCGCCGGGACCGGGTCGGATTCTGCGCCGACACCTGTCACCTCTACAGCGCAGGCTATGACCTGCGCACCGGGTACGATGCCGTCTGGGAGGAGTGGGAGCGAATCATAGGCCTGCAACACCTCCACTGCCTGCACCTCAACGACAGCAAGACCCCGTTCGCGTCCAACCGGGACCGCCACGAGCTGATCGCGGAAGGAAGCCTCGGACCCGAGCCATTCCGGCGGCTCATGGCCGACCCTCGGTTTGTGGGTATCCCCAAGCTCCTGGAAACCCCCAAGGGCGATGATGAGGTAAGCAACGATCGGAAGATGCTCCGCCGGCTGCGCACTTACGCCCGGAATGGGGCCAAGTCCGCCGAATAGCCGTTGCGATCAGCGCGAATCCCTTCGATCTTTCGGAGCTATGTCTTCTCGCGTTCGTTGCAATCTGCAACATACGTGATGGACGCGACAGCGCTTCGGCGCCCTGACTCCTGGACCCATGACGACCTCCTCCGACGACCAGTCCCCCTCGCTCGCAGGCCACGGCCTCAATCCCAAACGGGTCCGAGCCAACCTCGGCACCTCGGAACTGTATGAGCATGCGGCCCGGCGGGGCGAGGGCACCCTGACCGACCGCGGTGCGATGGCGGTCGTCACGACGCCCCACACCGGACGGTCGCCGAAGGACAAGTTCGTGGTCGAGGAGCCAGGATCGGAGGACCGGATCTGGTGGGACAAGAACGCCCGGATGAGCGAGGCCCATTTTGAGGCGCTGCACCAGGACGTTTCAGCCCACCTGGACCAGCAGCCGGAAGTCTTTGTCCAGGACCTGTACGGCGGCGCCGATGCCGCCTATCGCCAGCAGGTTCGCTTTGTGACGCCCAACGCGTGGCAGGCCCTCTTTGTCCGCAACATGTTCGTCCGGCCGCCACGGGCCGACTTGGCAGGGTTCTCGCCCTCATTCACGGTGCTCCACGCACCCGAGATGCCGGCCGACCCGACTCGCCACGGCACCAGGAGCTCCACCTTCATCGCCCTGCACTTTGCCAAGCGGCTCGTCCTGATCGGCGGCACCCGCTATGCGGGCGAGATGAAGAAATCGATCTTCACGGTGCTCAACTACCTGCTGCCGTCGCAGGGCGTGCTGCCGATGCACTGCTCCGCCAACGTCGGCCCCACGGGGGACACCGCCGTCTTCTTCGGCCTTTCCGGCACCGGCAAGACGACGCTTTCCGCCGACCCGACCCGGAAACTGATCGGCGACGACGAGCATGGATGGAGTGATACTGGCGTGTTCAATTTCGAGGGTGGCTGCTACGCCAAGGTGATCCGGCTCTCGCCGGAGGGCGAGCCGGAGATCTACGCCGCCACCCAGATGTTCGGCACGGTGCTGGAGAACGTGGTGGTGGACCCCACGACCCGCGCGGTGGATTTCAACGCCGACGCCATCACCGAGAACACCCGCGCCAGCTATCCCATCCATTTCATTCCGAACCACCTCCCGAGCGGAGTCGGTGGGCACCCGAAAAACATCGTCTTCCTGACCGCCGACGCGTTTGGCATCATGCCGCCGCTGGCCCGGCTGACCCCCGAGCAGGCGATGTATCACTTCTTGTCGGGATACACCGCCAAGGTGGCGGGCACCGAACGCGGCGTCACCGAACCGAGCGCCACCTTTTCCTCCTGCTTCGGGGCTCCGTTCCTGCCGCTGCATCCCGGGGTGTATGCCAAGATGCTCGGCGAGAAGTTGGCCCAGCACGGCACCCGGGTCTGGCTGGTGAACACCGGCTGGACCGGGGGGCCCCATGGCGTGGGCAGCCGGATGAAGCTGTCGCACACCCGGCGCATGGTGTCGGCGGCGCTGGCTGGCGAGCTGGACAACGGTCAGTTCCAGACCGACCCGGTCTTTGGCTTTGACGTGCCCGCGGCCGTGGAGGGGATTCCAGCCGAGGTGTTGACCCCGCGCGCCACCTGGCCCGATGGCGCCGAGTATGATGCCCAGGCCGCCAAGCTGGCGGCGATGTTCCGGGAAAACTTTGCGGAGTTTGCGGGTCAGGTCCCGGCCGAAGTGGCAGCGGCCGGGCCCACGGGATGAAGATGGCGGGGCAGGATCGCCGGGAGTTCGAGGTGATTCGCGACCCGCTGTGGGACAATATCCGGCTGGACAGTGCGGCTATTGCGGTGCTGGACACTCCGGCGGTCCAACGGCTGCGCTATGTCCGCCAGCTGGGCCACGCCTTCCTGGTCTATCCGGGCGCTACCCACTCCCGCTTTGAGCACGCCCTCGGCGCCTACCACCTGACCCGGTTGGCGCTCGCCTCCCTGGGGGAGCGCGGCGAGCTGGCCGTGGTGCCCGAGGAAGACCGGGTGGCGGTGCGACTCGCCGCCCTGCTCCACGACATCGGCCATTACCCCTTCTCGCATGGCCTGGAAGAGGCCGGCTTTCCCTCGCACGAAGCTCTCGGCGTGGCCAAGCTCTCCCGTGGCGAGCTCGGTGCGGTGCTGGCCGGCGTGGGGATCGACGACCTGCCGGCGAAGATCGGCGCGCTGATCCAGGGGCGCAGCACCAGCCCGCTGCAGGGGCTGATCTCCGGCTCCCTGGACCTCGACAAGATCGACTACCTGAGTCGCGACGCCCGGATGTGCGGGGTGCCCTACGGGGCGGTGGACGTGGACCGCCTCCTGTCGGCGTTGACCCTGGTCCAGACCGAGCCGGGAACATGGGAGGTCGGCGTCCTCGAGAAGGGGATCAGCGCCCTGGAATCCCTGCTGTTTGCCAAATACCAGATGTACCGGAATGTCTACTGGCACCACGCCGTGCGATCCGCCACCTGCATGTTCAAGCGGGCGGTCCGGATCGCTGCGGGTGCCGGGGTGCTCCCCCAGGCGGAGATTGAGGACGCCAACGACGGCGGGCTGATGACCGCACTGCTGGCCCATGACCCCACCGGCCTGGCCCACGCGGTTCACACCAGGCGACTCCACAAGCGGGCGCTCGACCTGCCCGCCAGCGATGTCGGAGCGGACGAGGGCTGGACCGAATCGATGCCGGACCTGCTGGAACGGGTCGAGGATCAGTTGGCGGCCGAGGTGGGCCTGGAGCCCGGCGAACTGCTGCTGGACTACCCCGAGCGAGCCAATATGTTGTCCGTCAACCTGCCGCTTCGCCTGCGCGACGGCAGCGTGACGCGACTGACCGACCAGGGCAGGCCCGGCCAGCTGGGGCTGCCGCAGGTGGCGGGGCACCTGTACCAGAGCGCCCGCCGCCTCCGGGTATTCGTGGCACGCCCGGTCTCCCGGTCGGTAGAGCCGGTGGCGGGCCTGGTGGTGCTCCCATCCGTTGAGGTCCGCGCCCGCCTGGAGCGGGGCACCGCCCTGCTCGACTGAGCAACACCCATGGCCACCCGATCCCGTCACACTGTCCTCTCGCAGTTCCTGCGGGACCTGCGCGCCAAGATCGACCATCGGCGAGGCCGGACCGCGCTGCCGTGGATGAAGAGTCGGGAACTCGACATCATCAACGAGGCGCTCGAGTCGCTGAACCCCGCGCGCTGCCTGGAATGGGGTGCCGGCCACAGTACCCGCTACTTCCCGCCCCGGCTGCCCGCGCTGAAGCGCTGGACCTCGGTGGAGCACAACACGGCCTGGTTCGAGGAAGTCCAGGCGATGGCACTCGATCCGAGGGTGTCCCTCGTGTCCATTCCGCCCGACCACGGTGAGTATCCGAACACCCGGAAGGAAGGGACCTACGAGGACTTCCGGACCTACGTGGATTTCCCCGCGACGCTGGGAGAAAAGTTCGATTTCATCTTCATTGACGGCCGGGCGCGCTCAGCCTGCCTGGCGCAGGCGTTCCATCTTGTCGCCGAGCCGGGACTGGTCATCCTGCACGATGCCAACCGGGA
>JAWXBA010000254.1:0-6974 GCA_034439775.1 Gemmatimonadota bacterium
CCCCGCTCAAGGCATGGCGGGAACAGCCGGGGACGCTGGCCGCGATCTTCATCGTGAGACAGTGCTGGCAGCGGCTCGTGACGGAGTCAGCCTCAACAGCTGGATTGTGGAGCAGGTGGCCGGGGCCATGACAACGGGGAAGTGCCGATCGAAATAGCCCGGCGGTTTGCTCACCCTCGGCCCCTACTTCTCGCTTCCCCCTTCTCCCTTCTCGATCCGCTCATACCGCCGAATCGTAAACGCATACGCATGCCGCTCATCCGCCTCGTGCCGCTCCTCGGACACAACTGTCCACTCCGCTGGGTCCCACTCCGGGAACCGGGTATCCCCCTCCACCTCGGCGTGGACATGGGTCAGGTACATCCGGTTGGCCATCGGCAGCGCCTGACGGTAAATCTCCCCGCCACCGATGACGAATACTTCGTCCTCCGCCATGACCAACGCCAGCGCCGAGCCGAGGTAGGGCGCGCGTTCGGCACCGGGAAAGTCGCGGTCCTTGCTCCGGGTCACCACGATATTGCGGCGGTGCGGGAGCGGCTTGCCGATTTCGTCCCAGGTCCGGCGCCCCATGATCACCGCGTGCCCCAGGGTCAGCAGCTTGAAGAAGCGCAGGTCGTTCGGCAGCCGCCACGGCAGCCCCCCCTCGCGCCCGATGACACCGTTGTCCGCCACCGCAGCCACCAGCGAGACGATCATACCGCCACCTTGGCCGCGATGTGGGGGTGGGGGTCGTAGTTTGTCAGGGCAAAGTCCTCAAACCGGAACTCAAAGATTGAGCGGACATCAGGGTTCACCTGCATCGTCGGCAATGGGCGTGGCTCCCGGGAGAGCTGCAACCGCACCTGGTCGAGGTGGTTCTGGTAGAGGTGGGCATCCCCGAGGGTGTGGACGAACTCACCCGGCTGGAGGCCAGTCACCTGGGCCATCATCATTGTCAGCAGCGCATATGAGGCGATGTTGAACGGGACCCCCAGGAAGACGTCGGCGCTGCGCTGGTACAACTGGCATGACAGCCGTCCATCCAGGACATAGAACTGGAACAGGGCATGGCAGGGTGACAGGGCCATCGCCGGCAGGTCGGCCGGGTTCCACGCACTGACGATCAGGCGCCTTGAGTCGGGGTTGGCCCGGATTTGTGCCTCCACCTCCGCAATCTGGTCGATTCCCCGCCCATCGGGAGCGGACCAGGAGCGCCACTGCTTGCCATAAACCGGGCCGAGCTCGCCTTCGGTGCTGGCCCATTCATCCCAGATCTTGACCCCCTCCGCCTGCAGTGACCGGACGTTGGTTTCGCCACGCAGAAACCAGAGCAGCTCGTGAATGATGGACTTCACGTGGAGCTTCTTGGTGGTGACCAGCGGAAAACCCTCGGCCAGGTCGTACCGTGACTGCCACCCGAACACGCTCAAGGTGCCCGTGCCGGTCCGGTCGTGCTTGGGACGGCCATGGGCCAGGATGTGGGCGGCGAGGTCGAGGTATTGATGCATGGGGACGGGGAATGGGGAATGGGGAACAGGGAATGGGTAGACCGGCGTAGGCCTCCGGTATGCACAAGCGAAGAATAGTCGAACGGTGGTGCGACTGGCGGGTCACCAGATCTCAGCGAGCGGGCATCACGCGGCAGCGGTGTCCATGATTCCCCATTCCCCGCTTCTACTCTCCCACCAGCTCCATCCTCCACCGCCCATAGTCCCCCAGAAGTTCAATCTCTCGCAGCCCGGCGGCAATGTCCCCGGGCAGTTCGACGGCGCCGCCTCCCACCTTGAGATGGCTGATTGGGGGAGAGCCGTCCGGGAGCTTGACCCCCGGATTGAGAATGCCGTGAGGATCGAACGCCGCCTTGACCGCGCGGAAGAGCATCATCATGGCCGGGCCGTAGGTCGCTTCGAGCCATGGCGCCCGCAGCCGGCCGTCGCCATGCTCCCCGGAGAGGACGCCGCCGAGCCGCAGGACGGTGTGAGTGATTTCCTGGTACAGTGCCGTGACCTCATCCTCCCATCCCTCGCGTGTCAGGTCCGGCATCAGGTTGACATGCACGTGGCCGTCTCCGGCATGACCGAACGCCACGGAGGGAATGGCATGCCGCCTGGAGGCCGCTTCCACCGCCTCGAGGTAGTCGCCCAGGCATGCAGGCGGCAGGCAGGCATCCTCGATGACCTGAAGGGAGCGTCGGCTCTCACCCAGGCGGGCCAGCAGGGGGCTGGCCGCGTGGCGTACCGCCCAGAGTTGGTCGTGCTCTCCAGCGGTCGAGGCGGTGTGGAGGTCCAGGGCCAGCGGAGTCAGCGATGCCACCGCCTGGGCCACCGTCGCATCCAGGGCGTCGGCATCGGCGCCCTCGAACTCCACCAGCAGCAGGGCCGCGGCCTCCGCCGCCAGCCCGGCGCGACCCGGCAGGGCAGCGGTCTCCGCCACGAATCGAAGGAAGCTGGCGTCGAGCAGCTCCACCGCCGCCGGCCCGAATGACCGCAGTCTGGCGAGCGCCTCGACCAGATCACTCCGCTCGCGCAGGGCCACCCGCAGGCTCCGGGTCACGGCGGGGGCCGGTGCCAGACGCCATTCAGCGCCCGTGATGATCCCCAGGGTTCCCTCGCTGCCGATGACCAGGTCCAGGAGGTCGCCGCTCTCGAGGTAGGCATCGAGCGCATACCCGGCGGTGTTCTTGCGCACCCCCCGATCCCACCGCGACCGGACCGCTGCATACTCCGCCCGGAGTTGCTCGTGCACCGTCTCAAAGAACCGGTGAAAGGCCCGGACGCCGAGGTCGGGCCGGTGCCCGCGCCGGAGTTCTGTCAGCTGTCCGTCGGCGGTGACCAGGGTGATCGCGTCCACCCACCGTCGTACCGGACCGTGCTTGAGGGTGCGCGGGCCCGCGGCATTGGTGGCGATCATGCCTCCGACGGTGGCCCACTTGCCGCTGGAAGGGTCCGGAAGTACGCGGAGCCGGCAAGGCCTGGCTGCCGCCTCGATCGCCGCCCAGGTTACCGCCGCCCCGGCGTGGGCCCTCCCGTCTGCCATCACGGCCAAGGGCGCGCCATCGAGCCGGCTCAGGTCCACCACCACGCCGGAGCCGACGTTGCCACCTGGCATGCCGGTTCCGGCCCCGCGCGGTACCAGCGGGGTGCCGCTGCGGCCGGCCCAGCGCACCAGCGCCTGGAGCTGGTCGGTCGTTTCCGGCAGCGCCACCCCCCGCGGCACGATGCGATAGATCCCGGCACCTTCCGCGTACGCCGCCCGGCTGCGGAGATCGTGGCGCACGAACTCCGGAGACTTCATGCCGCCCCCCCCGTCGCCCCTGTCGATTCCGCCGGGCTGAGCCAACGAAAGGCCAGGCGGATCATCGTATTGCTCGGCGCCACCAGCGCCGCCAGCACCACCGTCAAGCGCACCACCGGGCGAGTCAACTTGATCCGTACCCATCCGCCTCGATAGGTGCCCTTCTGCCGGATGCGGCGCAGGGTGCCCACGGCCAGGAACAACGGCACCAGGCAGAACAGCCTGATCCGCAGGCGGCGCCTCGGCAGCAGGACGGAGTAGTCCCGGGCTGCCCGTAGGTGCACCATCGCGCGGTCGGTCAGGGTGGCGATGACGGTGTCCGTGACTGCCTCGCGCCCAGGCGTGAATAGCTCCCAAACGGTGCAGTCGAGCCGGGCACACAGATCTTCCGGCACATAGGTCGCGCCCCGTCGGTGGTCTTCCCCCATGTCGCGGATCACATTGGTCAGCTGCAGCCCCAGCCCGAACCCGCGGGATAACGCGCGCATCCGCACATACTGGGTGTCACCCCAGGGGATACCGGCCTGACGAAACAGGTCGGTCAGCATCCAGCCAACCGTCCCCGCCACATACCAGCAATAGGACTCCAGGTCCTCCAGGTCCCGCGGCTGCGGGGGCAGCCCTTCGGCACTCTCGCGGGCCACGAAGCCGGCCATGCCCCGGCACATCTCCTCCACCGGAGGGCGGATGGCGGCCTGGGTGGCATCCGGCAGCCCGGCAAAATCGTGCAGGACCATCCCGGTAACCCGGACCAGGGCCGCATCATCGCCCGCGGAGGCGGAGAACTGGCCGACCAGCCGGGAGGAATCGTGATCGCGACCATCGAGCCAGCCGCTGAACTCCAGCAGCAGGTCCCGCTTCACTCCAGCCGAGAGGGAGGCGTCGTCCTCGATCGTGTCGGCGATGCGGCAGAGCAGGTACGCGGTGCTGACGGCATGGGAGAGGTCGGGCGGCAACAGCCGGATCCCCATGGCAAACGTACGCGAGACACGGGGCAGCAAGTCCAGCAGGAGCTGATGGTCGGTCGGGCCGGGAGTGGGCCTCACGGTACCTGGCGGCGGGGGCCGCGGGGAATCGTGTCCGGCTTGACGGTCGTGTCTGGTTTCACCGGCGGTGACTTGGTGAGGATGGTGTCGGGGATGGCCGCCGGCGCGGGCGGCGGCGCCAGCGCCTCGGGATGGCCGAACTCCGTGACCAGCCTCGCGAGCGTGCCCTCGAGCCGACGGGCCACGGGATGGTCGGGCGGGACCAGGCGATCGAGCTCCCGTTCCGGCCGAGAGGGGTCGGCCATGGGGCGGTACACGGTCTCGACCTGGATATCGGTATGGCCCACTCGGCCGGGCGTAACCCAGCCGCGCACCCGGACCACTTCCACCCCCAGCGGGCGACGGGAAGTGGGGGTCCCGTCCTGGGCCAGGAACCACCCGGATTCGAGGTAGCCATCCCGAACGTTCGTTTCGGCCACCGGAATGCTGTCCTTCCGGAGCGCCTCGGCAATGACATCCACCGCCACCGCCACTGGCAGCTCGAGTTCCGCGGTGGCGGCGGCGGGCAAGGGCAGGAACGCCGGCCGGCTGGTGTTGGGATTGCAGCCAGCCAGCGTGGCAACCACCACACCGATTCCGCCCAGCAGCCGCGTCGGGGTCATCGCCATTCAGAGGCTCAGTTCAGTCGGGGTCGGGGGGAGTTGCGAGTAGTCGTAAAAGCCCCTGCCGCTCTTCCGCCCCAGCCACCCGAGCGACACCAGTCGGCGCAGAAGCGGGGGCGGCGCGTAACGGGCCTCGCGAAACTCGGAAAACATGATTTCCGCCACCCGGGATCCGGTGTCCAGCCCGATCAGGTCGAGCAGCGCCAGCGGCCCCATCGGGTGGCCGCAGCCGAGTTGCATCGCAGTATCGATATCCGCGGTGGAGGCCACCCCGCGCTCCACCGCCCGCACCGCGTCGTTCAGGTACGGAATCAGCAGCAGGTTTACGATGAACCCCGGCGTATCGCGGGCCGCGACGGTCTGTTTGCCGAGACTGGTGGCAAACTGCGTGGCGGTGGCGACCGTGGCCGGTGAGGACGCCACCGTGCGCACCACCTCCACCAGGGGCATCATCGGAACCGGGGAGAAGAAGTGCAGTCCCACGAATCGATCGGTGCGCGTGGTGACCGCGGCCATGGCGGCGATCGGCAGGCTCGAGGTGTTCGAGGCGAAGATCGTGGTGTCGGGCAGGAGCACATCGAGCTCCCGCCAGAGGGCATTCTTGATCTCCAGATCCTCGGTCACCGCCTCGATGATCAGGTCGCTGCCAGCCAGCTCGCTCACCTGTTCGACAAACTCGAGCCGCCCCAACGCCGCCGCGCTGGCCGCGCCGTCCAGCTTCCCATTTTCGACCAGCTTGCCGAGCGATCGTTCGATCGAATTCCGAGCCGTGGCAACGGCCTCTGGGAGGGCATCACAGACCACCACCCGATAGCCGGCCACCGCTGCAACCTGGGCGATGCCGCTCCCCATCAACCCCGCGCCGAGGACCCCGACCCGTTGGATGCTGGTCACTTGGCGTCCCTGGAGCGGCCACCGGACTCGCCCGGCGCGGCAATCGCACGGCGCACCTCGTTCGCGATCGCCCCGAGCAACCCCGACGGCCGCGGGGGAATCTGGTGTGACGGTTTCACCGCCCCGCGCTCGACATGATCGAGGACGCGCTCAAGGCCGAGCTGGGTTCGCTGGGCAATCGGTCCATAGAGCTTCATGGTGACATATCCGACGACCGCCCCGCCAATCAGTGGCAGGGGCACCACGACGGCCAGGGCGCCAAGGGCGCCGAGGATGAGGGTGCCCGCCAGCCCGGTGGTGGTCAGGGCGGCAGCGCCACCGAGGTAGGCGCTCCTGGCCTGTCGCAGCTGAGCCGTCAGGGTCACGTGGCAGTACCCGTCCTCGAGTGGAGCCACGGTGGCGGCCACCAGGTCGGCGCGGGCCAGCATGAAGCGCGCGGCGGGAGCACTCAGGACGGACATCCCTCGCTTGAGCGCCGCCTGCACCCCCCCCAGCCGTTCCCAGGTGATCCGGCCCGGCTGTTGCCGCTGCAGCGCCACCACTTCGTTCTTCTGCATCCAGTCCAGCAGGCCGCGCTCCACCGATTCCACAGTACCCTGCATGATCCGCTGGGCCATCACTTCGCGTGGCCCCACGATGGCTTCCAGCATGGTGTCCGGGTGGGACAGCGCGACCCGTGACCGCTCTTCCAGCATCGCCTGCTGCAGGTACCGCTGCGGGATCCCGACCTGGTGGCCAAGATCCAGGATCTCCCGCTCGGTCAGTCCTTCCCCGACCTCGGTCTCGGAGAGCTGCATCTCGGCCGCGCGTTGCAGCACGCGGTCGAGTGCGGTTCGGTCCAGGCGGTCGGGTTGGGGGGCGGTCATCCAATTCCTCACTCAGGCGACGGACAAACTGTCCGACAAGGGGAGGAACGGAATATGCCCGGGGGAGAGACTCGGTTCAAGCGAAGCGGCTGGCATCCCCGGCGGGGTGGCCACACATGACGCAGTGCCGCCACTCCGGGTCCAGCTCGGCGCGGCAGGCACCACAGCGCCGGACCATCACGTTCTGGCCGCACGCAGGGCAGAATCGCACCGCACGGCCACGTGGCAAAGTCCGGGCGCAGTGGGGGCAGTCGAGCGGGGGACCGGCAGCCGGCTCGCTCGACTGCCCCCAC
>JAWXBA010000255.1:0-4230 GCA_034439775.1 Gemmatimonadota bacterium
GGAACGGGGGATCGACCTCAGCCGCCCGCTGTACCTCCACGCCTATGGCGAGTGGACCAAGCGCGAAGGGGTGGCGCGGGTCATGCCCGGCCGGCCGGGGGCCCAGCGGTTCCTCTGGGGCGATGCCGGGGTGCAGGTCCGCCGAGCCCGGGATGCCGACCGGTTCGTCTGGACCCGCCAGACCTTTACCGAGTTCCCCGACTACTGGACCGACGGGGCTGCGTTCCAGGCTCCGCTGCGCCTGACCGATGCCAACCCGCAGCAGCGGGAGTACGCCTGGTCCCCGGGAACGCGCCTGGTGAATTACGTCAGTGACAAAGGCGACTCCCTGCAGGCGGCGCTTTTCCTTCCCGCCGGCTACCAGGAAGGCCAGTCCTACCCGACCACCGTCTACATCTACGAGAAGCTGTCACAGAGCCTGCACCAGTACGCCACCCCGAATGAGACCCGCGCCTTGAACCCGAGTGTCTACACCAGCCGCGGCATGGCAGTGCTGATGCCGGACATCGTCTACAAGCTCAACGACCCGGGGATGTCGGCGGTCTGGACCGTGCTGCCGGCCGTGAAGGCTGCGGCCGCCACCGGCGTGGTGGATATCAGCAAGGTCGGGCTCCACGGCCACTCCTGGGGCGGCTATCAGACGGCGTTCCTGGTGACCCAGACCGATATGTTTGCCAGCGCGGTGGCCGGTGCCGCCCTGACCGACATGGTGAGCATGTACAGCTCGGTCTATTGGAATTCCGGCGGCGCCAACCAGGCCATCTTCGAGACCTCCCAGGGCCGCTTCCTGGGAAATTTCATTGACAATTACGATGCCTACATTCGGAATTCCCCGGCATTCCACGCCAACAAGATCAAGACCCCGCTGTTGCTGCTCCACAATGAGAAGGACGGCGCGGTCGACTTCAACCAGGGGATCACCTACTACAACACCCTCAGGGAGCTGGGGAAGGACGTGATCCTGCTCCAGTATGTTGGCGAGAACCACGGCCTTGCCCTGCCCCGCAACCAGAAGGACTACCGGGTCAGGATGGGAGAGTGGTTCGGCCACTACCTGCTCGGCCAGGAAGCCCCCGACTGGATGAAGGACGGCATTCCCCGTCTCAAGATGGAGGAACACCTCAAGGCCCGGCAGCAAGCCGCCAAGCCGGTGCTGGTGCCGTAAGCGGGAGGGCGGAAAGGCGGAAGTTGAACGGGTACGGGGGGGGTGCCAGCGGCTCACCCTCCCGGCTTACCTGTCCGCCTATCCGCCTTGTCCGTCCTGTCCGGCTTCAACGTCATCATCCCGGAATCCGTATACAGGGGTTGTAGGTCTCCGTGAGTCATTTCCCACAGTCGCCGAGAGTCTTCATGATGCCAACGCGTGCCTTCCGGGCCACTCTGGCCACCCTCCTCCTGGCCGGTCTGGCGGCGCCAGTCGCGGCCCAGATGTCCGGCCCGGTAGACTCCACGACCATCGTCGGGATGCGCTGGCGGTCGGTTGGCCCGGCCAACATGAGCGGCCGGATCACGGATATCGAGGGCCTTCCGAGCCCCTCGCGGACCTTCTACGTCTCCACGGCGGCGGGCGGCATCTGGAAGACCACCAACGCCGGGACCACCTTCAAGCCACTGTTCCAGAACGAGGCGGTGGCGGCGGGCGGCGACCTGGCGATCGCCCCCAGCGACTCGATGACGCTCTACTTCGGCACCGGTGAACCCAACTCCCGGAACTCGATTTCCCCGGGCGCCGGGGTGTTCAAGTCCACCGACGGTGGCGAGAGCTGGCAGCTGATGGGCCTGGAAAAGACCCAGACCGTCGGCCGGATCGTGGTCCACCCCACCAACGCCAACGTGGCCTATGTGGCCGCACTTGGCGCCATCTGGAACAGCAACCCGGAACGGGGCCTGTACAAGACCACCGACGGTGGCACCACCTGGACGTTAGCCAAGTTCATCAGCGACAAGGCTGGGTTCGTGGATGTCGACATGGACCCGTCAAATCCGAACCACCTTCTGGCGGCTTCGTATGAGCGGGTTCGCGGCCCCTACTTCCTGCAGAGCGGCGGACCCGGCAGCGGGCTGTGGCGCACCCGGGATGGTGGTACCAGCTGGACCGAGGTGCGGGGCGGCGGATTCCCCGAGTCCATGAAGGGCCGAATCGAGGTCTCCTGGTCGCAGAGCAATCCGCAGATCATCTACGCGATGGTCGAAGCAGACACGATGCCGAACGCCCGCCCGACGCGCGGCGCCGAGCGGCAGGCCCGCCCCAGCGGGCTGTACAAGTCGGAAGATGCCGGCGCCACCTGGACCAGGATGCAGTCGCAGAATGTGCGCCCGTTCTACTACTCGCAGGTGCGGGTGGACCCGAAGGACCCCAACAAGGTGTTCTGGTCCTCCACCCCGGTCATGTACTCCGATGACGGCGGCAAGACCGCCCGGACCGCCACCCAGGGCCTGCACGTGGACCACCACGCCCAGTGGTTCGATCCGAACGATCCGAACTACCATGTCGTCGGCAACGACGGCGGCGTGGGCGTCACCTTCGATGGCGGCAAGAACTACAATTTCCTGAACACCTTTGCCATCGGGCAGTTCTACAACGTCAGCTTTGACATGGCCAAGCCGTACAACATCTGCGGCGGCCTGCAGGACAACGGTACCTGGTGCGGCCCGAGCCGGCGCCAGGGCGGCTCGATCACCAACACGCATTGGTTCAACATCGGTGGCGGCGACGGCTTCGGAGCGGCGCAGGACCCGACCGACCCGAACGTGGTCTACGGCACCTCGCAGGGCGGCAACATGTACCGCCGCAACATCGTCACCGGGGAGCGCAGCGGGCTGGCCAAGCCCCAGTGGCGCACGGCGTGGCTGGCATGGCAGGATTCGATCGTGGCGGTTGCCGGCACCAGCGGTCGGACCCTCACGGCGGCCGAGCGGTCCCGGGTGGCAGATTTCCAGCGCCGGGCCACCCAGGACTCCCTCGACCTCCAGCTCCGCTGGAACTGGAACACCCCTTTCTTCCTGTCGCCGCACAACTCGACGGTGTTCTACGCCGGCTCCAACCGGGTCATGAAGTCCCTCAAGCGCGGCGACGAGATGTACCCGATCTCGCCGGACCTGACCACCAGGGACACCATGGCGATCCGGATCAGCAGCACGATTACCGGCGGCATCACCCCGGACGTGACCGGCGCCGAGACGTTCTCGACCATCGTTTCGCTGAATGAGTCGGGCGCCAAGCCGGGGATCCTCTATGCCGGCACCGATGACGGCAACGTCTGGGTCACCCTGAACGGCGGCGGCAACTGGGAGAACCTGACCGGCCGCTTCCCCGGTGTCCCGGCCAAGACGTACGTCAGCCGGATCGAACCATCGTGGCACAGCCCGGCCACGGTCTACGTGACCTTTGACAACCATCGTCGCGGCGACTTCACGCCGTACGTGTATGCCTCCAACGACTACGGCAAGACCTTCCGGTCGATCTCGAACAACCTGCCCAGGGGCGGGATCAACTTTGTCCACGTGATTCGCGAGGATCCGACCAACCCGAACCTGCTCTTCGTGGGCACCGATATCGGGATCTACGCCTCGGTCAACCGCGGGGCCAGCTGGCAGCCGTTCATGACCGGCATGCCGACCACCCCGGTTCACGACCTCAGGATCCACCCGCGCGACCATGAACTGATCGCGGCGACCCACGGGCGCTCGTTCTGGATCGTGGACATCCTCCCGCTGCAGCAGATGAATGAGGTGATCGCAGCCAAGCCGGTGCACCTCTTCGACCCGAAGGTGGCGTACCAGTTCGTGTCGCTGCCGGACGATTCGCCGGGCTCGGGAGACAGCCGCGGTCACCAGATGTTCCGGTCGATCAGCCCGGGACCCGGCGCCGAGATCGTGTACCGCATTGCCCCGGACCAGCGTCCGGGACCGGTCCGGATCACCGTGTCCGACGCGGAGGGTGTCCTGACCACGTTGACCGGCCCCTCCACCCCAGGGGTGCACCGGGTGGTGTGGAACTACGGCGGCCGGACCCCCCCGCGCCCCCCTCTGTCACCGGCACAGGAACGGGACCGGGCGGCGTTGACTGCCCGGATGGACAAGGCGATTGACTCGCTGGTAGCGGGCGGCGCCAATCGCGGCGGCCTCGACTCCGCCAAAGCCAATCTCGTGGCTGGCACCGGCGGTGGTGGCTTCGGCGGTGGCGGAGGTGGGTTCGGCGGCGGCGGCGGCGCCACGCCCGGCGTCCCC
>JAWXBA010000256.1:0-7596 GCA_034439775.1 Gemmatimonadota bacterium
GGACTGGGGACTGGGGACTGGGGTGTCGGGTGTCGGCGTTTCCAACGAATAGGTGAGGTGGGATGATTTCACTGGCTGGCAAGTCGGCACTTGTGACAGGTGGCTCCCGCGGGATCGGGCGGGCCACCGCGTTGTTGCTGGCGCGTGCCGGCGCCGATGTCGGCATTGCCTATCGCTCGCGGGTAGCCGATGCGGAGCAGGTGGAGAAGGCGATCCGCGGGATGGGACGCCGCTGCTACCTGGGCCGAGGCGACCTGGCCGACCCGGTGGTGGTGGACCAGATCATGCGGGAGTGTCGCGCCGCCTTTGGCGGGCTCGACTTGCTGGTGGCGAACGCCGGCATCTGGCCGGAACAGGAGATCCCGCTGCCGCAGATGACCAATGCCCACTGGCGGCGGACCATGGCCGCCAACCTCGACGCGGTGTTCTACACCGTGCGGGCCGCGCTGGGCATCCTCCGGCCAGGGGGGCGGATCGTGATCGTCACCAGCACCGCTGCCCAGCGGGGTGAAGCGTTTCACGCCGACTACGCGGCCTCGAAGGGGGCGCTGCAGTCCTTTGCCAAGTCGCTGGCGGTGGAATGCGCCCCGGCGATCAGCGTCAACTGCGTGGCCCCCGGATGGGTGGCCACGGACATGACCACCGACGCCCTTGCTGGCGATGCCGGTGCACGCGCCGTGGAGGGCATCCCCCTCGGGCGCGTGCCTCCTCCCGAGGACATCGCCGGGCCCATCGTCTTCCTCTGCAGCGACCTGGCGCGGCACATCACCGGCGAGGTGCTGAACGTGAACGGCGGCGCCGTGCGCTGCGGCTGAGATGCTCCACTTCCTCTTTACCGGTGGCACCATCTCGATGCGGCACGATCCGGTCGCGGGTGGCAACGTCCCCGCGCTCGATGGCGCTGCGTTGTTGGCGAGTGTACCGGCGCTGGCGCAGGCGGGGCCGATCGTCACCGAGGATTGGGAACGACTTCCGGCGGTGCACCGGACGCCGGCGTTGATGTGGGCGCTGCGTGGCCGGATCGCCGAACTCGCCGCCGATCCCTCGCTCCTGGGAGTTGTCGTCCCCCACGGTACCGACACACTGGCCGAGATGGCGTATCTGGTGGCCCGCACCGTTGACCCCCAACGGCCGGTGGTGTTGACCGGAGCAATGCGCACCTCCAGCCAGGACCATTGGGATGGCCCGCGCAACCTGGCCGATGCCGCCGCTGTTGCCGCCGATCCCGGCGCGGCAGGCCGCGGGGCAATGGTGGTGTTTGCCGGCCGGATTCTCGATGGCCTCCACGCGGCCAAGATGCACGCCAGCGAGCCCGACGCCTTTGCCGCGCCGCACGGGGTGCAACTTGGCCGGGTGGAGGAGGGGCGAGTCCGCTGGGATGTGGGGCCGTCGCCGCGCCCTGTTCCGGTGACGGTGGATCGCCTTGACGCCAGGGTCCTCACTTTCATCCCCGAGCTCGGAGATGACGGTACCTTGCTGGACCTGGCCCGCCCGCGGTTTGATGGAGCGGTGATTCTCGGCTACGGCCGCGGCAACATCCCCCCGGGTGCGGTGCCCGCCATCGAGCGCTGGATCGGCGAGGGCAAGCCGGTAATCCTTGCCAGCCGCCAGCCGCTGGGTGAAACCGGCGCAGACTACGCCTTTGCTGGCGGCGGTGCGTCGCTGGTAGCCAAGGGCGTCCGCCTAGCCGGCGCCCGCACGCCCGGGCAGGCCCGACTGGAGCTGATGCTCGCGCTCTCGGGTGGCTGGGGATATCCGGGATGAGCCCCCGGTGACGCAGCCGCTCCGCCCACCGGCTCCGATCCCACTCTCCGCCGAGGTGGTCCGGCTGGCCCGCACCCTGGAGGAGGCGGGCCACGAGGCGTGGTGTGTCGGCGGTGCGATCCGGGATTTCCTGCTGGGTAACCTGCAATCGGATGTGGATCTGGCCACCTCGGCGCCCCCGGAGGAGGTCCTCCGACTCTTCAAGCGGACGGTACCGGTCGGCATTGCCCACGGGACGGTCGGGGTGCTGGACCAGGCCGGGCAACTGCACGAGATCACCACCTTCCGGAAGGATGTCCGGACTGACGGCCGCCACGCTGAGGTGGCCTATGGTGTGTCGCTCGAAGAGGACCTTGCCCGCCGGGACTTTACGATCAATGCCATTGCCTATCACCCGATTCGGCATGAATGGCGCGACCCGCACCACGGAACGGAGGACCTGAAGGGCGGCCTGGTGCGGGCGGTGGGTGTGGCGGAGGAGCGCTTCCGCGAGGACTACCTTCGGATTCTCCGGGGACTCCGATTCGCGGCACGGTTCGGGTTCCAGATCGAGCCGGAAACCTGGGCCGCCATGCAGGCCGCGGCGCGTGGGCTGGCTGGGCTTTCGGCGGAGCGGGTGCGCGACGAGTGGCTCAAGGGGCTGACGAGTGCGCAGCAGGTGCTCGGGTTCATCGAGTCCTGGCACGCTGCCGGCGCGGCTGAGGTGGCGTTGCCGGAACTCCGACGCAACCCGCCGCTGGCGGCCCCCGACCCCCCCCCGCGCGACCCGGTACTGCTGACCGCGCTGGTCGTGGCTGATCCCGGCGGGGTGCTGACACGGCTGCGCGGCTCCAAGGCGGAGATTGCCCGGGTGAATCGGATCGCCGAAGGTCCGGCAGGGCCGGCCGAACTCGATCCGGTGACGGTACGCCGATGGCTCGCCGCCGTGGGCCCCGCCGCCGATGACCTGCTCCGGAGCCATCTCATCCGCACCGGGAAGCCGGCACCATGGGCTGCGGTGGTTGCGGAAATCAGAGTACGCGGGGACGCCCTGGATCGTGCCAGCCTGAGGATTTCCGGCCACGAATTGGCGGAGGCGGGGCTGGCCCGGGGGCCCGCGATGGGAACGCTGCTGAGTCGCCTGCTCGACGAGGTGCTGCAAGATCCGGCCCGGAATACCCGCGAGCACCTGATGGCTCGAGCCAGAGATTGGGCATGAACGCACTCGGCTTCGGGGTGCTCTCCTCACTGGGTGTGCTTCTGGGGGCCCTGGCGGTGGTCGGTCGCCGGCGGGCCAGCCTGCAGGTGATCGATCACGGCTTGGCCTTCGGCGCCGGGTTCATGATTGCGGTGGTCGTGGCGAGCGTGTTGCCTGAAGTCTTCCGTGACGGATCGACCACCGCGCCGTTGCTGGTGCTGGGCGGCTTCCTTGCGGTGCACCTGGCGCAGCATGTCATGACCCCGCATTTCCATTTCGGCGAGGAGACCCATAGCGTGCCCAGCGCGGCAGGGGTGAGCGCGCTGGTGGGGCTGTCGCTGCACACTTTCTTTGACGGCGTGGCGATTGCCAGCGGGTTCCTGGTGAGCCCGCGTCTCGGCGCGATGCTGGCGCTGGCCGTCCTCCTCCACAAGATCCCGGAGGGGGTGGCGATTTCCAGCTTGATGCTGGCAGCGGGCCAGACTCGCGCCCGGGCGTTCTGGGCTGCTGGTGCCCTCGGTGCCGCGACGATCGCGGGGGTGCTGGTGACCGGTCTGATGGCCAACCTGGCGCTGCACGGGCTGGCGATTTCGGCGGGGATGACCCTCTATGTGGCCGCCTCCAACCTGATCCCGGAATTCCAGGCCAAGCGTGGGGCTGGTCGACCGATCGCGTTCTTTGCGGGTGCGGTCTCGCTGCTGGCGCTCCGTGAACTGCTGGCCGGGTTCGGGCTGGCCCCGTGACCGACAGCGCCCCGGGACTGTTCGGGGTTCGGGCGCCACTGGCGTCGCGGATGCGGCCGGCCCGGTTGGAGGAGGTCGTGGGCCAGGAGGAACTGCTGGCCGAGGGGAAGTCGTTGGGCGATGCGATCCGCCGCGGCGACCTGGGCAGCGTGATCTTCTGGGGCCCCCCGGGGTCCGGAAAGACCACCCTGGCACGCCTGGTGGCGCGCTACACCGATCGGCACTTCACCGCCTTCAGCGCTGTGACCGACGGGGTGCAGCGGGTCCGCGAAATCATCAAGGAGGCGGAGGGCCGGCGGCAACTCGGTCGCGGCACCATCCTCTTTTGCGACGAGATCCACCGGTTCAACCGTGGCCAGCAGGACGCCTTCCTGCCGCATGTCGAGAGCGGTGTCATCACCCTCATCGGCGCGACCACTGAGAATCCCAGCTTTGCCCTGAACGGCGCCCTGCTCTCCCGTTGCCGGGTGTACGTCCTGGCGCCGCTGGTCGCCGAGGCGCTGGAGCCGATGCTCGAGGCGGCGTTGGCCAATCGGGAGGAAGGCCTCGGGGAATTGGGGGCTTCGGCCGAGCTCGGGGCGCTTCGCCTGCTCGCGGAGCAATCCCAGGGTGATGCCCGGCGGGCGCTGACGGTGCTGGAGGCGGCCGCCAGTCAAGCCGGTCAAGGTGGGGTCATCACCAAGGCCATCGTGCTCGATGTGCTGGCCCGTCGCCTGCCGCTGCACGATCGGGGGGGCGAGGCCCACTTCAACCTGCTCAGTGCCTATCACAAATCGCTGCGCGGCAGCGACCCCCAGGGGGCGCTCTACTGGATGGCCCGCGCCATCGAGGGCGGTGAGGACCCGATGGTCTTGTTCCGCCGTGCCATCGCCATGGCCGCGGAGGACATCGGCCTGGCCGATCCCCAGGCACTGCACCTGGCGGTGGCCGCCCGCGACGCCTATCACATGCTGGGTTCTCCGGAAGGGTACCTGCCGCTGGCCGAGATGACCGTCTACCTGGCCACCGCCCCCAAGTCGAACAGCACCGTGGTGGCGCTCAAGGAGGCGCTGGAGGCGGCGCGAGCCACCGGCGACGCCCCGGTGCCGGTGCACCTGCGAAATGCTCCCACCAGCCTGATGAAGGACCTGGGCTACGGGGCCGAGTACCAGTCCGCCCACGATCATCCAGGCCACCACGTGGCCCAGGAGTACCTGCCCGAGATCCTTGCCGGGCGAGTCTTCTATCGGCCGGGAGCGCTGGGGTTCGAAAAAACGGTGGCGGAGCGGCTGGCGTGGTGGCGTCGGCGGGCGTCCGGGGCGGCGGCAGAGGCGGGGGAAAGCGGCGAAAGCTGATATATTCCGGGCCATTGGAGGAGTCACCGATCAAAGATCTCATTCATGTGCAGGACCCAGCGGAACGTTGCATTCTCGTGGCGGCTCCCCGGAAGGGCTCCGCCGATGCCGCCAAGATGGGCGAGCACCTGGAGGAGCTGGGCGAGCTGGTGGACACTGCGGGAGCCACCGTGGTGGGACGGCTGACCCAGCAGGTAGCGTCGCCGCATCCGGGGACCCTGATCGGGGAGGGCAAGGTGGAGGAGCTCCGCCTGCTCGTGGCGGAGTTGGGCGCGACCCTGGTGATCTTTGACGAAGAACTGACGCCGGTCCAGGGATCCAACCTCGAGCGCGAAACCAAGGTCCGGATCATGGACCGCGCCGAGGTGATCCTCGACATCTTCAGCACCCGGGCCCGCAGTCACGAGGCCAAGCTCCAGGTGGAGCTGGCGCAGCTTCAGTACCTGTTGCCGCGCCTGACGCGGATGTGGACCCACCTTTCGCGCATTCGCGGTGGCATCGGGTTGCGGGGCCCGGGCGAAACGCAGCTGGAAACCGATCGGCGAATGATCCGGAAGAAGATCCAGTACCTGCGGGGCAAACTGCTGGAAGTGGAACGACACCGCTCCACCTTGCGTCAGGGCCGGCAGCCGATGCTCGGCGTGGCGCTGGTGGGGTATACCAACGCCGGCAAGTCGAGTGTGTTGCGCGGCCTGAGCGGGGAGCACGAGATCGTGGTGGAGGACCGGCTTTTTGCCACCCTCGACACGCTGACTCGCGAGATCGAACTGGGCGGTGGGGCACGGGTGCGGATGACCGACACCGTCGGATTCATCCGCAAGCTGCCCCACCACCTGGTGGCGAGTTTCCGGGCCACCCTGGAGGAGGCGCGCGGCGCGGACCTGCTCCTCCATGTGGTCGATGCCAGCCACCCCGAGTCCGAGGATCACATCCTCGTGGTGGATCAAGTGCTCAGCGAGCTGGAAATGGCCGACACCCCGGTCCGGCTGGTGTTCAACAAGATGGATCTGGTCGAGGACCCGACGGGGTACGCACTCCGGGTTCGCGAACTCCATCCCGATGCGTTGCTCATCAACACCATGCAGACCGACGGGCTCGAGTCGCTCAAACGGGCCCTGCGGGAGGAGGCCGAGCGCCGGCGCCCGCCGGTCCGCGTCCTGGTGCCGCTGAGCGACGGGGCAACCCTGGCCCGGCTGTACCGCCAGGGCGAGGTGCTGCGCTGCGACCAGGACGAGGAATGCTATGCGGTCACGGTGCGACTGGAACCATGGCAGGTGACCCAGCTGCGCGAGGCAGGGTGCGAGGTCCAGTAGTCCGGTGAAGCCAGGCGTGCCACGACGGCACGGGTCGAATCGCCTTTTTCGATGGGAGCTCCATGTTCGTCGCCACGGCCGCCATTACCGATCGTCCGATCCGCTTTGCCCTCGTGGGGTGTGGTCGCATTGCGGCCAACCATCTCGATGCGATTGCCGCCCATGCGGGGGAGGCGGAGCTGGTCGCGGTGTGCGACATCCTTCCGGACCGGCTGGCCGCTGCCGTGGAGCGGACCGGGGCCCGGGGATTCGACTCGCTCGAGGCCGTGCTGGCCGGCTCGGATGCCGACATCGTGGTGCTGGCCACCCCGAGCGGACTGCACGCCGCCCAGGCGATCGCTTGCGCCAAGGCCGGCCGCCACGTCATGACCGAAAAGCCGATGGCCACCCGCTGGCAGGATGGCAAGCGGATGGTGCAGGCGTGCGATGAGGCGCGAGTCCACCTCTTCGTGGTCAAGCAGAACCGCCGCAACCCGACCCTGCAGCTGCTCAAGCGGGCGGTGGAGGCCGGGCGCTTCGGTCGGATCTGGATGGTGAACGTCAACGTCTTCTGGAGTCGGCCCCAATCCTACTATGACAGCGCGCCCTGGCGGGGCACCTGGGAATTCGACGGCGGCGCGTTCATGAACCAGGCCAGCCACTACGTGGACCTGCTCGACTGGCTGATCGGTCCGGTGGAGAGTCTGCAGGCCTACACCGCCACGCTGGCCCGACGGATCGAGGTCGAGGACACCGGGGTCCTCAACGTCAAGTGGCGGTCGGGCGCGCTCGGCTCGATGAACGTCACGATGCTGACCTGGCCCCGGAATTTCGAGGGCTCGATCACCATCCTGGGCGAGCACGGCACCGTTCGGGTCGGCGGCATGGCGGTGAACAAGATCGAGCACTGGGAATTTGCCGAACCAGATCCGATGGACGCCGAGGTGGAGGGCGCCAGTTACGACACCGGCTCGGTGTACGGGTTCGGGCACCGTTCCTACCACCGCAATGTCCTCGACGTGCTCCAGGGCAAGGGAGTGGCCGATACCGATGGCCGGGAGGGGCTGCACTCGCTCGAATTGCTGATCGCCACCTACGAGGCGGCGCGCGACGGCCGTCGTGTTTCCCTGCCGCTGGAATATTGAGATGACTTCCCCACGCCCATCCGACGAACTGGACCTCCGACCGATCTTTGCCGGCGTGCTCCGCCAGACCGGGACCATCATCGCCGCCGCGCTGGTTGCCGCGCTCCTGGTCGGGGCGTGGGCCGCGCTGTGGCCGCGGCC
>JAWXBA010000257.1:0-3745 GCA_034439775.1 Gemmatimonadota bacterium
ACCACCCCGTCCTGGATGACCCGCAGGAGCTTGGCCTGCAGCGGCATCGGCATCTCGGTCAGCTCGTCCAGGAACAGGGTGGCCCCGTTGGCGGTCTCCAGCAGCCCCGGCTTGTCGCGATCGGCGCCGGTAAAGGACCCCTTCCGGTGGCCGAACATCTCGGACTCGAGCAGCGGTTCGGGCAGGGCCGCGCAGTTGATGGCCACCATCGCCTTGCGGTTGCGGCGGCTGTTCTGGTGGATGAACTGGGCAATGACTTCCTTGCCGGTGCCGCTCTCCCCCGCGATGAACACCGAGGCATCGGTCGGGGCAACCTTGCGCGCCAGCTCCACCGCCTTGCGGAAGATTGGCGAAATCCCGATCAGGGCCAGCCCCTCGCTGTGACTGTTCTGCTGCAGCACCTGCTGCCGCAGTTGGCTGGCCTCCCGGTTGACCATCACCGCGTGGGAGGCCCGTCCGATCAGGACCTGCAGGTGGGTGGCGCTGAATGGCTTGGGGAGATAGTCCCAGGCCCCGGCCCGCAGCGCCTCGATGCTGGAGGTGACACTGGGGTTGCCGGTCATCACCACCACGATGGTGTCGCGATTGGCCTCGAGAGCGGCACGGAGCAATTCGAGCCCCGATACCTGGGACATATAGAGGTCCACCAGCACGATGTCGAACTTCCGGTTGCGCACCAGCTCCAGCGCCTCTTCCCCGCGGCCCGCCAGAGTGACGGCGAAGCCATCCATCTGGAGCACGCTGGCACAGCTCTCCCGCAGGGTGCGCTCATCGTCGACAAGCAGGATCCGGATGCTCGCCTTCACCTCCGACGGGATGGACAGGGGATCCCTGGCCGCCTCGGGGGGGGTCGCGTACGGTCCAGAACCTCGATTGACCAGCGAGCTGCCCATAGTGGGGGCCGTCTGTCAGGGAATAATTTGGCGGGCCAGGATCTGAACTCTACCTCCCCCGCCAGGGGGTCGAGTGAGACGGAAACCGGAATAAGCGAAAAGCGTGCCCCCGCTTCGTCGACGCTACAGATTGGTGCAGGGCCAGCACCCGAAATGGCGCTGACGCAACAACATACGATGGAATCATGCAACACGCCTGTTGCATGTATCCAACACTTTTGCTGCGCCGATCTCCCGACCGGTCCCGGAGATCGCGGTATCGGGTTTGCATTGGTCAGGGAATCGATGCAGCATTCCAAGGCAACCATGCGACACCCCCGAGAGCGGGAGCCCTGATTTCCCATGTCGTCCCAACTTGTGCCTGCCCAGCAGCCCGCGCCGTCCGCGCTCAGCGCCATCCCCGGCGGGACTGCCCTTGCCGGTGGTGGAGCCAACCCGCCCCAGGGTGACCCGCTCAAGGCGCTCGGCCGGGTCTTCGCCAGCCTGCGCCGATTCCGCCTGCTCATCCTGCTGTTGACGCTGGCCGGGCTGGGCGGTGGCATTCTGGCCACCCGGTTCATCGATCCGAATTACGAGGTTCAGGCCTCGGTCTGGATCGAAAACGCGCCGGGAGGCAACCGGTCCTCGGGGCCGATCCAGGGCGCAGAGTTCTTGACCGCCAAGGCGTGGATGGAACTGCTGCGCCAGTATACCGTCCTTGACCCGGTGGTCCGGGAGCGGCGGCTCTACTTGCCGGCGGCCACCGGCAAGGACTCAAGCATCTTTGTCGGGTTCGACCTGGCCGAAGAGAAGTTCTTCGCCGGCAGCTATGAGTTGAAGGTGGGCGACAACGGCCGCAGCCTGGAGTTGTTTCACACCCAGCGCATGGTGAACCAGCGCGCGCAGGTGGGGGACTCGATCGGCCGCGACCTGGGGCTGCTGTGGGTGCCACGACCCGGCCCGGAGTACGCCGGCCGGACCATCGCGTTCGAGGTCCTGACCCCGCGAGAGGCCTCGCGATCACTCTCCAGCCGGGTCTCGACCGCCCTGCGGGAAGACCGATTCCTGATCCTGGGCTTTGCCGACGCCAACCCCGACCACGCCGCGGCGACGTTGAACGCGCTGGTGGCCCGGTTCGTCGATGAGGCGGGCAAGCAGAAGAAACAGCGGCTGACGCTGTTCAAGGAGGAACTCACCAAACAGGTGGAGCAGGCCCGGCTCCGGATGCATGCGGCCGAAAGCGCGCTGGAAAACTTCAAGGTCAGCACGGTAACGATGCCGCGGGAAGACATCCCGGTGGCACCGGGGCTCCAGATGACCACCTCGACGGTGTACGGCAGTTACTTCCAGCAGCGTCAGACCCTGGAAACCCTCCGGCGCGACCGGCAATCGATGGAGGACGTCCTCTCCCGGGTCGACAATGAGGCGGCCGTGGATGCGTTCTATACCATTCCGAGCGTCAAGAATGCCCCTGAGCTGCAGGGAGCACTGAGCGAACTGACCCGCCTCGAAGCGCAGCTCCGCGACTCTCTGGCCACCCGGACCGAGGAATACCGCGGGGTAATCCTGATTCGCGGGCGGATCTCCCACGCACGCACTGTCACCATTCCGCTGTACGCCCGGGCGCTGATCAGCCAGATGAAGATCCAGGAAAAGGAGCTCGACCGGCTGATCGCATCCCAGGGTGCCGAAATGCGCAGCATTCCCTCGCGGGTCAGCACCGAAAACCAGCTGGTGCGCGAACGGGTCCAGGCGGAGGGGATGTTCACCCAGCTCGACAACGCCCTCCTGGGGGCGCGGCTGGCGGAGGCGAGCGCCATCCCGGAAGTCACTGCCCTCGATCCGGCGATTCCCCCGACGCGCCCCAGCAAGAACACCGCACCCACCCTGATCCTGTTCGGGCTGGTGATCGGCCTGGGATTGGGCGTGGCGATTGCACTGCTGGCGGATCGCCTCGATCCGCGGTTCCGTTACCCGGAGCAGGTCTCGCGGGGGCTCGGCCTCCCGATCCTCGGGACAATCCCGGAAATCCGCCGGGCCAAGGGACTCCGCAGCACGACCGAGGAGGCCGCCCAGGTGATCGAGGCGTTCCGCTCGGTCCGCCTCAACCTGGCGCACTCGTTCGAATCGCAGGGGCCGATCATCCTGACGATCTCGAGCCCGTCGCCGGGAGATGGCAAGTCCTTGATCTCGTCCAACCTGGCGCTCTCCTTCGCCGAGGCGGGATACCGCACCGTGCTGGTTGACGGCGACACCCGCCGGGGCGAGCTCCATCGTACCTTTGGAGCCGAGCGTCGGCCCGGCCTGGTGGACTGCGTACTCGGCCACGCCGAGTTGTCCGGGATCCTCCGGCCGACCACGCACCCCAACTTGATGTTGATTCCCTGCGGGACTCGGCGTTCCCAGTCGCCCGAGTTGCTGGGCTCGGCCCGGATGCAGGAACTGGTCGCCAAGCTCAAGGGGGCGTACGACGTGATCCTGATGGACAGCCCACCGCTGGGCGCCGGCATCGATCCATTCGTGCTGGCCACCGCCTGCGGCCACCTCGTCCTGGTGCTGCGCGCCGGGGAAACCGATCGCCAGCTCGCCGAAGCCAAGTTGCAGGTGCTGGATCGCCTGCCGGTTCGCCTGCTTGGGGCGATCCTCAACGATGTGCGGGTCGGCCAGGGCGCCTACAAGTACGACCAGTACAGCTACGGGTATCTGGCGGAGGACGAGGTGCAAGAGCTGCCAGCGAACTCGACCGCCGCCGCCGAGTAGCGGCGGTCGCCCCACCCGGCCCGATCGGGCCGGGCTCGGGTATGCCAGCACGCCCCCCCGGCCATTCGATGGCCGGGGGGGCGTGTTCGGTCGGGAGGATAAAAGGTGACCAG
>JAWXBA010000258.1:0-4003 GCA_034439775.1 Gemmatimonadota bacterium
ATGTGGCGCGCCACTGGCAGCTCCTCCAGGATCACGGCCTCGGCTGCTGGGCGGTGAGCAATCATCTCGTGGGCCAGGCGGTCTGCGATCCGGTGGACGACCGGCACCGCGGCATCCTCCCCGACCGCCTCTGGGGCGACGGCGATCCGGAAGCGGTGCGCCAGCGCGCCGCCGCGGAAATGAAGGACACCGCCCGGGCAGCTCGGCGGTTCTTCGATGCGGCGCCGCCGGCCATCAAGGAGCAGTTGGCCGCCATGGGGCGGACGGTAGTCAACGGGTTTACCGGCAGCAGCATCTGGGCGTTTCACTACCCCTTTCCGCCGCTGCCGGCCGGAAGGGTCCAAGCCGGGTACGATGACTTTGCCGCCCGCTGGCTCCCAATCCTGGAGACCTTTGCCCAGGAAAATGTGCACTTTGCCCTCGAGGTGCACCCGGCTGAAATTGCCTTCGACCTGACCTCGGCCACCCGGGCGCTCCACTCGGTAAGGGAGCATCCGCAGTTCGGCTTCAACTTCGACCCGAGTCACTTCGGGTACCAAGGCGCGGACTACCTCCGGTTCCTCCGGGAGCTGGGTCGCCGGGTCTACCATGTGCACGTCAAGGATGTCTGGTGGAGCGCCACCCCCACCGACGCCGGTGTCTTTGGCGGGCATGCGGAGTTTGGTGATCCGGCGCGGTATTGGGACTTCCGCTCACCGGGACACGGCCGGATCGACTTCGACGCCGTGTTCCGCGGCCTGCTCCTGGCCGGCTACCAGGGACCGCTGTCGGTCGAGTGGGAGGACCCCCACATGGATCGGGAGCACGGTGCGGCCGAGGCGGTCGGGTTCGTGCGCCGGCTGCAATTCCCGCGGGCGGGGGGGATGTTTGACTCTGCCTTTGTGCGGGGCTGATTACTGGGGTTTTGGGTGTCAGGTGCCGGGTATTGGGTATTGGGTATCGGGTATCGGTAGCGCCGTCGTCCACTTTGGATTCCTCATCGTGCTGGACAAATGCCCCGTAGCACCTGACCCCTGACACCTGATACCCGATACCTGTTACCTGATACCCGACCCCTGATACCCGATACCCTTTCCCCGAGCACCCATGCGCCGCCTCTCGATGATGATGTTCCTGCAGTACGCTGTCTGGGGTGCCTGGCTCCCGGTGGCTGCACGATATCTCTCTGCCCCGGTGACGGACGGCGGGCTGGGCTTTACCGGCGCACAGATCGGGCTGATTTTGGGCCTGGCCGGCTCGATCGGCGCCCTCGCCTCGCCGTTCATTGCCGGCCAGGTGGCCGATCGTTATTTCGCCACTGAAAAGTTCCTGGCGCTGCTGCTCACCGTGGGTGGCGTCGTCAAGTGGATCACCGCCACCCAGACCGACTACTCGGCCTGGCTCTGGCTCTCGATCGCCTACAGCGTGGTGTATATGCCCACGCTGGCCCTCTCCAACTCGATGGCGTTTGCCAACCTGACCGACCGCGACCGGCAGTTTCCCAAGGTCCGGGTCTGGGGTACGATCGGCTGGATCGTAGTGAGCTGGGTCTTCCCGATGATCTACCTGCAGACCGGCCTGACCTTCAGCTGGACGCCGCCATTCCTGACCGGCCCCGAAGTAGCCGACGCCACCGCCCGCCTGGCCGATTCGCTCAAGTTCTCCGCCATCATCTCGTTTGCCTATGCGGCCTTCTGCCTGACCCTGCCGCACACGCCGCCCAAGCGGAACGCCGCCGAGCCACTGGCCGTTGCCAAGGCGTTCGGGTTGTTCAAGGAGCGCTCGTTCGCGGTGCTGGTGCTGGTGTCGCTGCCGATCTCGATCATCCACCAGATCTACTTTCTCCAGACCGGCCCGTTCTTCTCCTCGCTCGGCGTTCTGGACAGCCAGATCGGCCCGGCCATGACCATCGGCCAGTTCAGTGAGATCCTGATCATGGCGGGACTGGGCTGGATGCTGGCCAGGTTCGGGTTCCGCACCGTCATTTCCATCGGTGCCGCAGCATACTTTGTCCGCTACATGATCTGGAGCATGCCGGAGCTGCCGGTGTCGGTGATCATCGGCAGCCAGTTCCTGCACGGCATCTGTTACGCCTGCTTCTTTGCCGCGGCATTCATCTACGTGGACCGGATCGCCTCCGCCGATATCCGCCACTCGGCGCAGACCGTCTTTGGCATTCTGATCCTGGGCGGTGGGCCAGTCCTGGGCGGCATGCTCTCGGGGTACCTGCAGGCACTGTACACCACCGCTGGCGTGGTGGATTTCGGCGCCCTCTGGCGCGTCGTGGCATTGATCGGGCTCGCCGCTGCGGTGGTGTTTGCGATGATGTTCCGGCCGGCGGTGGCAGGACGTGAGACGTAGTGGCGAGGCCTTCCTCGCCCGGATCGTGGCGCGGGCCGGGCAGGCCCGACCCCCACGGATTCATTGTCTGCGAACCCTTGTTCTGGAGCGTGCATGAGCGGTCGTCCCCTTCCCCTGGCGCCCCGAGGCTTCGGGCAAACCAGCCGGACCGACGCCTGGTGGATCCAGCCCGGGCTCACCGCCCTGATGCTGGGCACGTTTGTGGTGTATGCCACGTGGGCGGCGTTTCAGGGGGTGCATTACACCTCCGGGCCGTACCTCTCACCATTCTATTCGCCGGAAATCTTCGGTGATTCGCCCCACGCCATCTTTGGCCCGAAACCTGGGTGGTGGCCCGGCTGGCTGCCGTTTTCACCGGCCCTCCTGATTCTCTGGGCGCCGGGTGGCTTCCGCTTGACGTGCTACTACTACCGCGGCGCCTACTACAAGGCGTTCTGGGCCGATCCGCCCTCATGCGCGGTGGGCGAACCGCGCACCGGCTATCGGGGCGAGCAGAAGTTCCCGCTCAATTTCCAGAACATCCATCGCTACTTCATGTACGTGGCGCTGCCGTTCCTGCTGGTGCTGGCGTGGGACGTCTGGAAGGCGATGTGGTTCGACAACGGCGCCGGCGGCAGCGAGTTCGGCATTGGCGTCGGCACCCTCGTCCTGGCCCTGAACGCCACCCTGCTCTCCGCGTATACGCTGGGGTGCCATTCGCTTCGCCATCGCATTGGCGGGCATTTTGACCGGCTGGCCGGACGGCCGCTGCGCCGCGCCGGCTATGACTGCGTCACCTGCCTCAACAAGTGGCACATGCGCTGGGCCTGGGCCAGCCTGATCATGGTGATGTTTGCCGACCTCTACGTCCGGCTCTGCTCGATGGGGATCTGGACTGACTGGAGATTGCTCTGATGGCGGACGTGGAAACCGTATCGCACGACGTCCTGATCATCGGGGCCGGTGGGGCAGGGCTGCGGGCGGCGATTGCCGCCCGTGCCGCGGGAGTGTCGGTTGGTGTGGTCTGCAAGTCGCTGCTCGGCAAGGCGCACACCGTCATGGCAGAGGGTGGGGCCGCCGCCGCGCTGGGCAACGTGGATGATCGCGACAACTGGCGGGTCCACTTTGCCGACACGATGCGCGGCGGGCAGTACCTGAACAACTGGCGCATGGCGGAACTCCACGCCCAGGAAGCGCCCGACCGGATCAGGGAACTCGAGGCGTGGGGGGCGGTGTTTGACCGGACACCCGATGGCCGGATCCTGCAGCGCAACTTTGGCGGGCACCGTTACCCGCGGCTGGCCCACGTGGGCGACCGTACCGGGCTCGAGATGATCCGGACCCTCCAGGACCACGCGATCCATGCCGGGATCGATGTCCACATGGAAGTGACAATCATCGCCCTGCTCAAGGAGGGCGAACGGGTGGTGGGCGCCTTTGGCTACGATCGCGAACGCGGTCGGTTCCGGCTCTTCCGCTGCAAGGCGGCGGTGCTGGCCACCGGCGGCGTGGGGCGGGCCTACAGCATCACCAGCAACAGCTGGGAATACACCGCCGACGGCCACACCCTGGCGCTGCGGGCCGGAGCCGCACTGCAGGACATGGAGTGCGTCCAGTTCCACCCCACCGGGATGGTCTGGCCGCCGAGCGTGCGGGGGATCCTGGTAACCGAGGGGGTCCGCGG
>JAWXBA010000259.1:0-3225 GCA_034439775.1 Gemmatimonadota bacterium
GAGCACGGCGGCGAGTTCCGGCTTGAGGACCTTGAGCGCCACCTTGCGGTCGTGCTTCAGGTCCTGGGCCAAGTAGACGGTGGCCATGCCGCCCTGGCCCAGCTCACGCTCGATCCGGTACCGGTTGGAGAGGGCGGTGGACAAGCGGGCGGGGGTATCGGTCATTGCGACATGCTCCGCATCATCGGTTCACCGATCCGAGGTATTGATCGAGCCACTTGAGTGTTTCCGCCACCAGGTTGTTGCGCGGCAGGAAGTGGCCCCCATCGAATGACATCAGCACTTTGGTACCGGGCGGGGAGCCCAGCAGGTCGTAGAACGGCCGTTGCGAGGACTCGAGCGGAAAGACACTGTCGTACTTGCCGCTCAGCATCAGTACCGGGATCCGGACGCGGGGCAGGAAGTTCACCGCATCCTCCTCCGGCCGCACGACGGCTGCACTGAGACCCGCGACATACAGGATGCCGGTGCGGAACCTGGGTTCAACCGCCATCATCACGCCGCCCAATCGTCCGCCCCAGCTGAAACCGGCATAGGAAAGCCGTGTGGTATCGATATCTGGTCGCGTGGCGGCATAGTCGATCGATCGGCGCATCTCGGTGGCCCAGCGGATCATCTGGTCCCGGTGCTCGATAGTGGCGGAGGGTGAGTCACCATTCATCGCGCTGCCGCGGCCATAGGTGTGCTCGTAGATCGGATAGAGCACAGCCCGGCCGCTGCGCACGAAGTAATCCACGAACCACATCGACAGGCGCTGACGGTCGCGCAGAAAGAGCACATCCGACGCCGGCCAGAGCACGATGGTCTGGTAGGGGGGCGCCACGCGCTTGGGCAGGAACAGCACCGCCGGCATCCGCTCGCCACCCTTCGGGAGCGCAAACGAAACATCCTCGCGGGTCCAATCTGCCGGCGTGGTATCGCGGCTCTCCACCAGCGGGTTGAGCGGGGTGTGGTCGTACTCGTACAGCGAGAGAAAACCCCGGAACGTCGCGTCGTCCACCGGCTGCACTGTGTTGGCATTCCGGACGCGCCGTGGGATCGGGGCGCTGGCGCGTGCCAGATCCTGCCCCTCGCCCATCCGCCGCACCAGGCGGATGCCGTTGATCGGCGAGCGATCCCATTCCGGCTGGGTGTAGATCTCGGCAAAGAGGTATGGTGGATCGCTGTACCCGCCGCCCAGGATATAGCGGCTCCCGGGCTCCCGGGCGTTGACAGCCCACTCCCGGACGTTGCCGGCCATGTCGTACACCCCACGCGGGCCAACACCCTTCGGATCGCCACCCCGGACCGCGCTCGATGCCTCGTACCGGCCGTGAGGCACCACCCAGCGTGCGGCCGCTGGAACCGCCGCCGCATTCCACTCCAGCACCGTGGGCAGATCCTTGCCAGCGAAGCGCGCGTAGGCACGCGCCTCATACCAGCTCACCCCGCCGACCGGCAGATCCTCGGTGTCGGCAGCTGGTGCGCCTGCCATCCAGGTGGACGGGCCGGGGCGGCCGGCCTGGTCGATCAGGAGCGCCATCGCCGTTTCCCAGGCGATCGGCCGACCGTCCCGGGTCATCGTGGAGTCCCAAAAGCCCCGATCGGCATAACCCCCGGCATCCACAAACAGCTTGTACTGCCGGTTGGTCACCTCGAGCTTGTCCATCAGGAAGTCGGCAAGCTGGAAGGTGTCGCTGGCCACCAGCCCATAGAGGGTGCCGACCAGGTTGGCCCCGCGAAGTTGCACCATGCTCGAATCAGGGTCGGTCAGGAGGCGCATCGCCACGGGGCTGGGAATCGGGACATAGCTTCCGCCGAGCCGGGCGCCCATGATCGTGACGGGATGGTATCCCGGCATCGAGTAGCGATAGAACCAGGCGTTCCTGGGAATGCGCACGGGATCGGTAGGCGTGGTGCCGACCGGAATCCACTGGGTGGTATCGTCCACCGCGGCACGGGTGACCACCGCCCCAGCCGGCTCGCTCAGGAAGGTCTGGGTCTGGGACAGCTCAGCCCAGAGCGCCTCCACCACCGGATCATTCGGCACCCGCGCGGCTGCTTCCGCAGCCAGGACAAAGGCCGAATCGAGCTGGTCGGCCTCGGAGAGACGCTCGATCATGGGGATCGCCGTCTCGTGCACCCAGCGGGTGCGTCGGTCGCGCATGAACGCCATCACCACCACCACAAGCGCGGCGATGGCGACCGCGGCCACCACATACCCGGTCCGCCCGCGGCGGGCAGCCCCGACGGGCACGTCGGCAAGGGCGCGCAACTCGGCCAGTAGCACTTCCGCTGTCGCGGGCCGCGCCGCGGGGTCGCGCGCCATGCACCGTGCCACAAGACCCACCAACGCCGGGGGAGCTCCCGGGCATCGCACCGTCAGCGACGGGGCGTCCACCGCCATCTTGGCGGTCAGCACCTGTGCCCAGCTGCCCACGAACGGTGGTGCACCGGTCAGCATCTCGTACAGCATCACCCCAACCGTATACAGATCCGCCCGGTGGTCTATGTCGCTCCCGCCCGCCGCCTGTTCCGGAGCCATGTACACCGGCGTGCCGAGCGACACCCCCTCCGTGGTGAGCGCGGTGGTCTGGTGGGCATCGCCGACCGCCTTGGCGATCCCGAAATCGGCGACGACCGCGTGTCCACCGGAAAGCAGCACATTGGCGGGCTTGATATCCCGGTGTATTACGCCGTGGCCATGCGCGTGGGTCAGCGCATCCACCACCTCGGTGATCAGCCGGACGGCCTCTGGCACCGGCAGGGCGCCATCCCGGGTCAGTCGTTCCGCCAGCGACTCACCGGTGGCGAGCGGCATCACGTAGTAGAGGATGGTGCCGTCGCCGGCTTCCCCGGAATCGAGCAGCGCCAGGATGTGGGGGTGGTTGAGTCGAGCGGTGACTGCTATCTCACGGAGGAACCGCCCGCCGCCCAGCGCCTTGCCCAGCTCGGGGTTGAGGACCCTGATGGCGACCTGACGATCATGCTTGATGTCGTGCGCCAGGTACACCGTGGCCATGCCGCCCTGACCGAGCTCGCGCTCGATCCGGTAGCGGTCGGCGAGGCTTGCCCCGAGCGACTCGAGGGTCATCGGCTGGCCTTCGTACCGAAACGAGTCGAGGGAGCGACGGACAGGCAGTCGGGAATGTCTGTCACGGATGATCCGGGAGGGCGAGAAACCGATCAAGGAGGTCGTGGACGCCGAGTTCCGTCGCCCAGCGATCCAGGTACGTGTGGTCGAGC
>JAWXBA010000260.1:0-8796 GCA_034439775.1 Gemmatimonadota bacterium
ACCCGCCCCCGGGGGTCGCGCCCCGGGGGCGGGTAGCGTATGCTCCGTTCCGGCGGGCAGGACCGTGCGGTCCCCGTCCACGATTCCTCGCAGTCCCCAGGGAGAACCGAGACGCGTGCGCTGGTCCTTTACGATTGGCACCATTGGTGGCACCCAGGTCAAGCTTCACGTAACCTTTCTCCTGCTGGTCGCCTGGTACGCGTGGACCGCCGGGCAAGCCGGCGGCGCGGCCGCCGCCCTGCATGCCACCGCATTCCTGCTGGCGATCTTCTTCTGCATCCTGCTGCACGAGTTCGGGCATATCGTCATGGCGCGCCGGTACGGGGTCCGCACCCCCGAGGTGATTCTCAGCCCGATTGGCGGCCTGGCCCGGCTGGAGCGGATGCCCGACGAGCCGCGCCAGGAGCTGTTCGTGGCGCTCGCCGGCCCGGCCGTCACCGCCGCCATCGTGGCCGTACTCTGGGGCGTGCTGACCGTGACCGGATCCTCCCTGACCCTGGCCGGACTCGACCTGGCCCGGATGCCGATCCTGACCGGGCTGCTGCTGGTCAACATCTCCCTCCTGGTATTCAACCTCATCCCGGCCTTCCCCATGGATGGCGGCAGGGTCCTCCGTGCCATCCTGGCCAAGCGGATGGGGATGGTGGCGGGCACCCGGATCGCCGCGCGGATCGGGCAGGGATTCGCCGTGGTGTTCGGGTTGCTCGGGCTGGCGTATGATCCGTTCCTGGTGCTGATCGCGGGGTTCATTTTCCTAGCGGCGCAGTCCGAGGCGGCGGCGGTGGAATCCCGGGCCGCAGGACGGGGCATTCGGGCGGCCCAGATGATGGTGACTGATTTTCGCGTGCTTCGGGTGCACGCCACCCTCCGCGATGCCGCCGACGCGCTGCTGGCGGGGGAGCAGCGCGACTTTCCCGTCGTCGACAACCTCGGCCGGCTGGAGGGGCTGCTGACCCGGGACCTCCTGATCCAGGGACTCAGTCAGCATGGGGCCGAGGCCACGGTGGCCGCCGCGATGGCCCCGGTACCCGCCAAGGTCCCGCTCGACATGTCGTTCGAGGCTGCCCTGGAGCTGCTGCGAGGCAGCGGGCTCTCGGCGCTGCCGGTGGTCGGGCCGGACGGTGCGCTGGCCGGCCTGCTGACCCTGGACAACATCACCGACCTGGTCCTCGTGCGTCGAGCCACTTCCACCGGATGAGCCATCAATGCGCATTCTGATTGCCGGGGCAAGTGGATTCCTGGGAACTGCCCTGTCCCGCCGCGCCGAGGCCGACGGGCACACGGTAGTCCGGTTGAGGCGGGGTGCCCCTGGGGCGGCGGGAACGACCTGGGATCCGCGAGCCGGGGTGCTCGACCCTGCCGCACTCGCAGGGGTTGAGGCCATCATCAACTTGGCCGGGGAGAGCATCGCGGGAGGACGCTGGAGCGCGGCGAGGAAACGGCGGATTCATGACAGCCGCTGCCGTGGCACCGATCTCCTCGCTCGTGCCGCAGCCGCGCAGCGCGATACGGTACGGGTGCTCATCAATGCCTCAGCGGTGGGGATCTATGGCGATCGCGGTGATGCGGTCCTGACTGAGGCGGACGCCACTGGCACCGGATTCCTCGCCGAAGTCGGCGTGGCGTGGGAGGCCGCGACCACCCCGGCCTCCGCGGCGGGCATCCGGGTGGTGTTGCCCCGATTCGGAATCCTGCTTGATCCCTCCGGTGGCATGCTCCGGCAGCTCCACACCCCGTTCAGGTGGGGACTCGGTGCCCGGCTGGGGGATGGCACCCAATGGATGAGTTGGCTGGCGCTGGAGGATGCCGTGAACCTCGTGTTCCAGGCACTGGACGACGCCACCTTGGCCGGACCGCTGAACGCTGTCAGCCCGGAACCGGTGCAAAACGCGGAGTTCACTGCAGCCCTCGGGGCGGCGCTGGGACGCCCTGCGCCATGGTGCGCCCCCGCGCCGATCCTGCGGCTTGCGCTCGGGGAAATGGCCGAGGAGCTCCTGCTGGCCAGTCAGCGATGCGCACCGGCCCGGCTGATCGCCACCGGCTTCGCTTTCATCCATCCCAGCCTCGGACCGGCACTCGCGACGATGTATGACCGATCCTCCCCGGCACCCCACGGCCCCGGAGCGCCGTGATGGTGCAGCCACCTGCCGTCGTCCTGTTGAGCGGTGGACTCGACTCGGCCACGACCATGGCGATCGCCGCAAGGGCTGGGTTTTCGGTCCACGCCCTGAGTGTCCGATACGGGCAGCGCCACGCGGTGGAGATCGAGGCGGCCCGGGCCGTGGCTCAGCACCAGGGGGCCGCTGCGCACATCATCCTCGAGACTGACCTGCGCGCCTTCGGCGGCAGCGCCCTCACGGCCGACCTGGCGATCCCGAAAGACCGGCCCGATGCCGGCGCGGCCGGGGGGATTCCAGTGACCTATGTCCCTGCTCGCAACACCATCTTCCTGGCGCACGCGCTCGGCTGGGCAGAAGTCCTCGGCGCCACCGACCTGTTCATTGGCGTCAACGCGGTGGACTACAGCGGGTATCCCGACTGCCGGCCGGAGTTCATCGCGGCCTTCGAGGCGGTGGCCAACCTGGCGACGCGCTCCGGGACCGAGTCAGGAAAGCGATTCACCATTCATGCCCCGCTCATTGCCTGGAGCAAGGCCCAGATCATTCAGCGCGGCCTGGCACTCGGCGTGGACTACGGAATGACCCGCAGTTGCTACGATCCCGATCCGGCCGGCCGCGCCTGCAGCCGCTGCGATTCCTGCCGGATCCGTCTGGCGGGGTTCGTGGAGGCGGGGATCCCCGACCCCGCTCCCTACAGTTCCTGAGCGCCGGCACCGGCGCCCAGCCCCCCGCACTCGGTTATGCTTCGGCATGTATGCCGTCAAGGAGCTGTTCTTTACCCTTCAGGGTGAGGGAATGCAGGCCGGTCGTCCGGCGGTGTTCTGCCGCTTTGCCGGCTGCAACCTGTGGACCGGACGCGAGGCAGATCGCACCAGCGCGATCTGCCAGTTCTGTGACACCGATTTCGTCGGCGTGGATGGTCCTGGCGGGGGACGGTTCTCGAGCGCCGCAGAGCTGGCGGTGGCCGCGGCGGCGCTCTGGCCGGACCGGGGTGGCACTCCGCTGGTGGTCTGCACAGGGGGTGAGCCGCTGCTCCAGCTTGATGACGACTTGGTGGACGCGTTCCACGAGGAGGGGTTCGAGGTCGCGGTCGAGACCAACGGCACCCAGGCCGCACCTGAGGGGCTGGACTGGATCTGTGTCAGCCCCAAGGCCGGTGCGCCCCTGGTCCTGACCAGCGGGGATGAGTTGAAGCTGGTGTTTCCCCAGGCGGGCAGCGACCCGGAAGAGTTCCTGACCCTCGGGTTCGAGCATTTCCTGCTTCAGCCAATGGACGGCCCCGACCTGGCAGAGAACACCCGGCTGGCGGTGCTGTACTGCATGGCCCAACCGGCCTGGCGTCTTTCCCTCCAGACCCACAAGATCCTTGGCCTCCGCTGAGGCTCCCTTGGGGGGAGCCATCACCTTAGGTTTGGGGATGGGTCTTTCCCCGGTTGGCCCGACCAAGGGCAACCTTTCCTCCGCCTTCGCCATCGCCTGTCATCAGGCGCGCACTGACACCGAGCTGTTTGAGCGGTGCCGGGACGCCCTGGTGCAGGAATTCGGTTCCGAGTCGATCTGGATGGAGGTCCAGAACGGGCAGACCCCGGCGGCAGCGATCGGCCCCGCCGACCGGCCCGAACTGGCGGAGGAAATTGCCCGCTGCAACAGCGGGCAGACCGACCTGGTGGTCTTCACGATGCCGGAGCTCGCCGCCACGGTCCGACCGGCGGCGCTGGCGTTGGCACTCAGCCTGAGCGTGACAATCGAGTTGCGGAGTGTGCTGCAGTCGCGCCAGGGAGAGCTGGACGACGCGGTCTTCCAGTTGCGCGCCCTTCGGCAGGTGGCGCGACTCCTCTCCTCGGTGCACAGCACCGAGGAGACCGAGATCCTGGTTCTCGACTTCATGGCCGAGGTTTTCTTCGCCTGGTGGGCCTGCCTCTATCGGGACCGGGGCGATCGCTATCTGCCCCTCCGGTTCCGCGCCCTCAACAAGCAGGACTCCCCCGTCCCGATCGACCGGGAGCGCTTCGACGCCGCGCTCCCCGCCGGCAGCCAGGTGAGCACCGCGGAGGATGTGGCGCTGCGAAGCCTGGTGCCCGCGTCGGCCGAGTTGGTGGTGCCGCTGGACGCCGGCGGCGAGCGCATGGCCTTTCTGGTCCTCGGGCCGCGGATGAACGAGACCTCCTATGGCAAGAGCGAGCGCGAACTGGCCAGCACCCTCTCCTTCGCTGCGGCGATCGCGCTGAAGAACGCCGAGCTCGTGGAGCGCCTGCACAGCGCCGCCACGACGGACGAGCTGACCGGGCTGCTCAACCGGCGGGCGCTCGAGGAGCGGCTCATCGCCGAAATCTCGCGCAGCTCCCGTCACCAGGTGCGCACCACCATCGCCATGATCGACTTGGACCGGTTCAAGGTCATCAACGACACCCTGGGCCACGCGGCTGGCGATCGCTTCCTCATCCTGGTGGCGCAGTTGCTGACCCGCCAGGTCCGTTCCATGGATGTGGTGGGACGGCTGGGTGGCGACGAGTTCGTGGTGATCCTCCCGATGACCTCGGCCACCGAGGCGATGGTGTTCATTGCCCGGGTCCAGTCGGCGATGGCGCTGCTGTCGTCCGAGCACCCCGAGTTTGGCAACGCCACCATGAGCATCGGGATTGCCGAGGCTCCCCGCCACGGCACCACGCCGGCCGCGCTCCTCGCTGCCGCCGACGGCGCCCTGTACATGGCCAAGCGCGGCGGCCGGGACGCCACCGAGGTGGCGCCCGACGCCTGAGGCGGGCACAGCCATGGTCACCAAGGACGCCGTCCAGCTCTTTGCACGCACCGAGGCCGCCCTCGGCCACCGCTATCGGCTTGAGCGCCTGGTGGCGGCCTCGCCGGCCCGGGTCCTGTTCCGCGCCACCGACGCGCTGCTCAACCGGGCGGTCAGCCTTCGACTCAACATCTACACCACCGACCCCCTGCGCCACTGGTTCCTCCGCGAGGCCGAGGCGCTGGCACAACTCGACCATCCGGCGATTCGGCATGTGTACGACGTCGGGTTGATCGATGAGCTGGCGTACCGGATTGGCAACTGGATCGACGGCGAGGGATTGCACGAGGCAGTCCAGCGGGGACCACGACCGATTCCCGCCGTGCATTCGCTGGCCCGAGACCTGCTCAGCGCCTTGGAGCATGCCCACTCCGCCGGGATCATCCTTCGGCGGCTGGTGCCGGGGTCGTTGCTGCTCAGCCCGGCCGGCCGAGCCACCCTGACCGACCTGCGGTTCTGCAGCTATGTGCTGCCCACCATTCCCCCGGGCGAGCTGACGGGCCCCCTGCCATTCATGGCGCCAGAAGTGCGGCATGGCGAGCCGGGGGATCCCGCCTCCGACGTCTACACCGCCTCGGCAATCCTCTATTTCGCGCTGACCGGGGTGGCCCCACCGGAGGAGGCGGGGCGGATCCAGAAGCCTTCCACGATCCGCCCCGCCACCCCCCGGATGGTCGAGCGGATCCTCATGCGAGCCCTCGATGCAGACCCCCGGAAACGGTTCCTCACCGCCGGAGAGATGCTGGAGGAGTTCACCTCCGTGGCCGGGAGCGAGCATTTCCCGGGATTCAGCGCGGGGCCGAGCCCCTCCCTGGTGGAGAGCGAGAGCACCGGAGTCTGGGAGCTGCGCCTGCGCCGGGCGCTCGGGGATGACTACGAGCTGTTTGGGCCGCTCGGCAGTGGCGGATTTGGTCGCGTGTACCGGGTCCGCGACCTGCACCTTGAGCGACTGGTGGCGCTCAAGGTGCTCCACCCCCTGCTGACCAGCGATGCCTCGGTGGTGGAAAGATTCCGGCGCGAGGCCCAGCTGGCCGCCCGCCTCCACCACCCCAACATCGTCAACATCTATGACATCGGCGGGCGTTCGGGCCTGATCTGGTACACGATGGAGCTGGTCGAGGGTCCCAACCTGGCGCAACTGGTCGAGCGCGATGGGCCGCTCCCGCTCGATCGCGTGGTGCGCCTGCTGCGAGAGGGGCTCGATGCCCTCGCCAGCGCCCACGCCGCCGGTCTGGTCCACCGCGACGTGAAGCCGGAGAACATGCTGCTGGAACGGCGGGACGGGAGCCTCCGGATCACCGACTTCGGGCTGGCCCTCGCGCTCCTCGGCCAGGGAAAGTGGGGTGGGGCCACCAGCCAGAGCGGTACGCCCCAGTTTGCCAGCCCGGAGCAGCTGCTCGGCGAACAGGTGGACCAGCGCTCGGACCTCTACAGTCTCGCGGCGGTGGCGGCCTTTGCCCTGATCGGAACCTCGCCGTTTGCTGGTGCCACGCCAGAGCAGGTCCTGGCACGGCAGGCGACCGACATGCTCCCTGACTTTCGCGAGCATCGTGCCGACCTGGGTCCCGAGTTTGCCGCGGTGCTCACCCGCGCGCTGAGCGCCGAGGTGGAGGCCAGATATCCGACCGCCGGAGAATTCCTGCAGGCCATGAACCGTGCCCTCCGGAAGGACCAGCAGCAGCAGGGAGGCAGCGGCTGGGTCCGTCGGATTCTCGGGAAGCGCGGCTGAGCGGCCCCGCGGCGGAAAACGTCTCCCAGGCCTCCGCGCACGGGCCCACCCGAAACGCACAACGGGCCGCCCTGACCGGGCGACCCGTTGTCCCTTCGGGCCCGGGTGGACCCGCACCAGCTACTTGTGGCGATAGATGACCCGGCCCCGGGTCAGGTCGTAGGGGGAAAGCACCACGCTGACGCGATCTCCCTCAAGTACGCGGATCTTGAACTTGCTCATCTTCCCGGCGGCATAGGCCAGGATTGTGTGCCCGTTCTCCAGCAGCACCCGGTAGTTGCGGTCAGGCAGGACTTCCTGCACCACCCCGTCCATCTCAATGCCTTCTTCCTTCGCCATCCAGTATCCTCCGAGGGAGTCTTCCGGCCGTGGCCGGGGTACAGCCCCAGTAATGTCGGGGGTTTGTCAGCGGGGCGCAACCTCGGGGACCAGCCTGGCCAGATCCTCGAACTCCTGCTCCACCATCGCCACCAGGTCCGCCATCCGCGCCTGGTCAAAGATCAGCGCGGCACCTGCCTCCCGGTACAACTCCGGCAAGGGGCGAGTGGCACCCAGGGCCAGGAAGGAGCGGTAGGCCCGGGCTGCCCCGACCGGATCCTGGCGGGTGTTCCGCCAGACCTGAAGCGCGCCGAGCTGGGCGATCCCATACTCGATGTAGTAGAACGGGTAGAGAAAGATGTGCAGCTGCCGGTACCAGCGCGCTACCCGCTCCGGCCCCAGCCCGCTCCAATCCACCCCGATTTCGAAGCGTTCCCGCAGCCGCAGCCACGCCGCATCGCGGGCCTCGCGGTTGGCGCCCTCCGGAGCGGTGTAGATCCAGGTCTGGAACGCGTCGACCGAGGCGATGTGGGTCAGGCTGAGCAGGACGTCCTCGAGGTGCGCCAGACGGGCGCGCACCAGGTCGGGCTCGGTCAGGAACCCGGCGGGAGGGCCGAGGTGGGGCGCGGCCATCAGTTCCATGGACATCGACGCCAGTTCGGCCGATTCTGAGCTCGGATGGCGCTGCCAGATCAGCGGCCAGTCGTGGGACGCCAGGGCGTGAAACGAATGCCCCGCCTCGTGCAGCAGGGTCGTCACATCCTCCATGACCCCGGCCGCGTTCATGAAAATGAACGGGCGGCCCCGGTGATGTAGCGTGTCACAGTAGCCCCCGGGGGCCTTCCCTTCCCGGCTGCCAAGATCGAGCAACCGCTCGTCGATCATGGTCTGGAACCACCGGCCCAGCTCGGGATCGACTCTGGCGAACACCCCGACAGCCGTGGCGGCGAGGGCGGTCTCGCCCTCGTAGGGGCGGAGCGGAACCTCGCCCCATGGGTCCACGGCCAGGTCCCAGGGCCGGAGCCGCTCGTACCCCAGTCGCTTCCGCCGCAACTCCATCATCCGGCCCACCGCGGGAACCACCGTGGCCGCCACCGCATCGTGAAACTTGACGCAATCTGCGGGAGTGTAGTCCACCCGGCCCTTCGCCTCGAAGGTGTAGTCGCGGAAATTGGCGAACCCCGCCTGCCTGGCCGCCTTCTGACGCAGGGCGTGCATGGTGTCGAACACCCCAGACATCGCTTCCTGCTGGGCCTGATACGGTGCGATGAACGCCCGCCAGGCCCGCTCCCGGACCCCCTGATCGGGGTCCTGAAGCAACGGGGCGAGCATCGGCAGTGGCCGCCTGGTGCCTTCCCATTCGGCGGTCATCGAACCGGTGATGCGCTGGTAGGCGGAGGAATGCTCCTCCAGTTCCGCGAAAATCGGCACATTGGCTTCGCGGAAAAGCCGGATGGCGGTCCGAAACCGGATCAGGGGGACCGCCATGTCCGGGCTGGTCCAGCCCGTTTCGACCAGCCGCTGGGCAAGCCGGACCCCCTGCTCCTCCGCGAGCGGCATGATCTGGGAGGTAAAACGCAGCTGCGCCTTCTCCTTTTCGGAATCGCCGGTGTCGCAGGTGTAGGCGATCAGCGCCAGCGAGGCGGCTTCGGTCAGGCACGATTCGAGGTGCGACCAGCGGGTTAGCCAGTCCGTCACGGCATCGTGATCCAGCGGCTCTGCGTTCAGCGCCAGGTACCACGGTTCCAGGTCCGCCCACGTGGCCAGCGCCAAATCATCGGGGGTCAGCTCCAGCAGCGTCATGCCAATCCTTCGTGCACCGGATCCGGTGC
>JAWXBA010000261.1:0-6863 GCA_034439775.1 Gemmatimonadota bacterium
AGCGGGAGGAGGTCCACCTCCCACCGGGCCTCCCGTCGGGGGGTGGGGGACGGTCCGAACGAATCCTGGGTCAGGCCGCCGTCGGCGACCGAGAGTCCGGGGTGAAATCCGCCCGCGGATTGTCCGTGGCAGCGCTTGAACTTCTTGCCCGAGCCACAGGGGCAAGGGTCGTTGCGGTGGGGTGATGGCATCGGTGCTCTGTGGAGCGGGGAGCTGGGAACCTAACAGCGCTGGAGGTCCCCGGGGTATGGAGACCCGAATCCTTGCCTCCGGGCGACCCATCCTCTCCCGCGACTGGTGCTGATCGTGGCCTCGTCCGGGTAGACCGGTGCGGTTACCGTTCTGCCATGGCGATCTATCTGTTCTTCGATGAATCAGGCGACCTCAATTTCTCGCCCAACGGCTCATCGTACTATTTCTTCGGGGCATTGACTACGCGCAATCCCGAGCTCCTGAGTAACCCGCTAAGCCGGCTCCAGTATGATCTCCTCGCTGAAGGCGTCGAACTCGAGCGCTTTCACGCCTCGGAGGATCGGCAGGCGGTTCGCGATCGGGTATTCGAGGTCATCACATCCGTCGGCGGCTTCGAGTTTGACGTCGTCGTGATCGAGAAACGCAAGACTCACCCCTCGCTGCACGATGAGGTGAGGTTCTACCCGAAGTTCGCAAACTACCTGCTGCGCTACGTGTTTCAACGATACGCCGAGGTGGGGGAGCCGATCGTGGTAGTCACGGACACCCTGCCGGTGAAGCGAACCAAACGGGCGGTTGCAAAGGCGTTCAAGGAGTATATCGCCCGGAATCTGCGTGATCGACCTTATGCACTGGTGCATCATGCCTCGGCTTCTCACGCCTGCCTGCAGGTGGCGGACTACTGCACATGGGCGGTGCATAAGAAGTGGCAATCCAACGATCGCCGATCCTACGATCTGATCAAGTCGTTTCTGAGGAGTGAGTTCGACATCTTCGCATCGGGTGGCGAGTATTTCTACTGAGTGCAGCTCCCAGAAACGAGTGACCCCCCCAGCTATCCTTTCGGAAGAGCCCCATGGGCCCTTGTCGCTGGGGGGGAACCTTTTTTCACTCGGCTGGCGGTCCAGCCCTTTCTGTACCAATAGTATTGACAACGAGTTGTCAAGTCAACAGTGGCTGGGCAGCGCGGTCATTACCGGAACCTCATCCAAACCTCGGATGGCCGCTCCGGGGACAGGAGGGGAAGCACCGTCCCGGTGCCCCCCACCAGCAGGATGTCATCGAAACCCGTGGCCGCCGCCTCGGCCAGATGGTGGTCATGAAACGCGAGGTGCACTGGCGGCAGCTCGAACAGCAGGCACTTTTGAGCGTCAAGGACCAGGGTGAGAGCCGGCCGATCGGCTGGGGCCGTGCGGTTGGCCTTCTCTCGAATTGCAGCCATGATCTCGGCGGCGGCTGCCGTTGGACCCAGTTCCAGGTGGGCTGGCTCCCCCTCCGAAAGGCTGCCCCAGAACCGAGGATCTCGTGGGACTCTGGTAATCTGAAGCTGGAGATGTCCCTTCGGTCCGAAAGCCTCGATATCCACTCCGCGCTCCGGCCCGAGCGGTACCCGAGGATCATCCCAGTCTTCGCCCCATTCATTCAGGATGAGCACGAGGTCACGCGCCACGGCCAAGCTATCGCGCTCGCCGGTGGACGGAGGTCCGAAGTAGCGGACGTCGATCTTGCCGGTGGGGCGGCTCTGGATGACCCAGGTCTGGTCCGGGGGGCGGGCTGCAAGGCCGGGAGGTTCCCTCAAAGCGTCCGGATGCTCTGCTTCTCTTTTGTCATGCGCCCTTCCCTCTCTGCCCCAGTGAACCGTCTACCGCTTGGTCCGATTGTAGGGGCTCTGGTTCGTCGGCTTCAATGATATCCGCTCATCGCTCGCCCTCGAACGGACAGCATCCTCCGTGCGCCCTAGCTTGATCCCGATGACGCGTGTCGGGGTGTTCTCCTTGGCGAGCGTCCTCATCGTGGTCACTTCGTCAGGGGTCCAGGGCTTGCCTGTATTACGGGTTGACTTTGTCATCGTATCCTCCGAGAGGTTGGAACCACCAAACGTCACGACTTCTTTCAGGCCGATGCGGGCGGGCTCGCTCGCAGCTGCTCTGCAGCAAGATCTCGCCCAGCCAAAGTAAAATGCCGATCTCCCTGGCCGACCAATTCATGGCGGTCGCACCAGCTGGCACACGGCACCGGACCAAGCCGCTCGAGAATTCCGGGGACAGACCTGAACCGTTGCACACCGAAATCATCCATGCCGGCCGCACCCGTTGTCAGTGCGATCAGCTGCAGAACCTCAAGCGAAGCGAGATTCGCGCTGAAGGGGAACACATTCTCGTTCCGCTTGAATCGGTGGTCGCCCGGCAGGCCAGCCAGATATGAAGGATCGTCCAGCATTCCCGCCGCCTCGGTCGAAACGTCGGCCTGATCATAAGCGCCGAGACATTCCAGGCACGGGCGACCGGGGCCCACCGTCTGGAGCTGCCAGTCCACACCGGTGAATCCTCTCCCCGGCTTGAACCGGACTCCGATCCCACCGTCGATGATTGGGATCAAATGGGCATAGGCCAGATGATTGAGTATGTGGCGTGCCCGCGGGCGGTCGACGCACGAGAATATCACATCACAATCGAGGGCCGCCTGGTATCCGTCCGGCTCCACGACACTGAACGGTACCGCGACCACCTCAATCGTGGCCGCCGTCGCGATCTGCCTGACGCGCTCGGCGGCGGCCTCCACTTTCAGCCTGCCCAGGTCTGCCCTGGTGGCCATGACAGTCCGGTCGAGGTTATAGGCCGCAACGCGATCAAAGTCGATCAGAGTCAGCCTCGTCATGCCCATTCTGGCCATCGTCTCCGCTACCAAGCTTCCCACACTCCCGAGCCCGACAATACCGATAGTGAGGCGGGCAAGATCTGCATGGGCGTCGGGCCCCCAGACGCTGACCGTCCGCTTGAACATCTCCCGGAAGGCTGGGCGGGGACGGAGGTGGTCCGCGTAGGAGACACTCAGCTGGGCCCCGACGACGCGAACAGAGGTGGCCCACCGACAAGCAAACTGCTTGCCCGCTACATGGTCCCACCCCCTGGCGCTCCAGGTCCCATCGGAACCGATCGTGAGGCCGACCAGCGGGAGGCCGGTGATGGCGAGGGCCGGGCCGGCGAGGCGATGTTCTGCCGCGACATCATCGGGGCTCATGCCTTGCCAACCGGGAAAGGGATGGCTGTGAAGGAACGCGATCCCTGCGCTCTCGGCCATGGCCAGTCGGTATACCCGCTCCACGTACTGCTGAAAGAAACTGACGTTGCCGTGGACCTCGCGGTCTCCCTCCACGGGCAGGACCACTTTCGACAGCACCGCGGTGAGGCGACCGTGCCCCTGGGAGGGGTACCAGAGCGCGAATGCGAGGTCCTCCTGTCCATCAATCCGGATCAGGTGCTCGCGGAGTTCACCGTCCAGCGCCTCGGTGAGCGCCACACTGAGTTCACTCGGCACGGTCGAAAATCCCGTTGATCTGAGAGAGGAGCCGCCTGGCGCTGCGCTCCTCCGTCCATTGGAAGTTGTTACTCCAGTACCGCCATTCCGGGCCGAGCACGCTCTCGGTGATGTTTCGGACCTTGGGGGCCGTGTCAACCACGTCGTAGAGCTGCGGGTTAGCCTTGACATGAATCGCCGAAGACACCGTCCGGGGAAAGTCGGGGGTAGTCTGAATGCCGAGGTCGATGACGCGACCATTGAATCGGCCCCCTGGAACGGTGAAGCCGGTGAGTACGGCAAATCGTTCGCCGCTCGGGACGATGACCTCCGAGACCTCAAATTCCAAGGCCTGAAGGTCGGTGATGAGGCGTTCCGGCCCATACATCATGAGACGGTGGTGGGCCCGTTGTGGAGCACGACAAAGTGCATGCCGTTCCTGAGCTGAATCGGCTTGTCGAGATCCGCGTGCTTGATGAGCTCGTTTCCGTGCTTCTCGGCCAGGGTGGTCTCGCCAGGGTCCTCTCCAGCGAGGAGAAGGAGTTCCCGAGCGGTATACTCCCGCCTGTCCAGCTTGAACTGCTGCTTGTCGATGAAGATCACAAGCTGGTCAATGGCACTCTGATTCGGGTCCATGCAGCCCTCCTTGCAAAAATGTAGGTAGTAGTACGTAGTGTGCTTACGTAAGCTGACATAGCGGACAACATAGTCAAAAAAACTCAGAATGTCAATTGTCCACCACGCGCCGGGCAAACCTCATCGACCCGGATCCTGGCCACGACAGTGTTTACCTCGAAGATGTCCGCGAGTGTTGCCGCTGCTTCCTCTCGCATTGAATTGGGAAGCACGTCTCCCCCGAGGGGTGATTGAGGCCCAACAAACGGTTCGAGGGCGATTCGCACCAGTCTACGAGGTAACAGGAGTGCAGCCATTGCTTGGTTCGCCTGAAACTCCCACCACCGACCATCATAGCTCTTTCGGGAGGTGATACTGTGGGTGCTCTCGTCACGACAAAGGATGCGACCAGGGTCATCCGGTGAGCCGAACAGGCTTGGAGGCTCCTCGAATGCGAAAAGGTGGGCGTGCAGGAGACAATGCCCAGCTTCGTGCGCCAGTGTAGTGCTCACTCGTCGTTCTGCAATGCGCGATGAGTCGTTTCCGAGTGCTCGCGCCACCGCAATCTCAACCACTCCTGCGCGAGAGAATCTACTGTATCCCAACACACCGTGGGGCAACTCGGCGTATTCAGGAGTGATACCGAATCGCTTTTCGATGAAGCGATCAATCCGGATCGGTTCTGGCGCCGAGGGTAGCAACCCAACGGAGTCGAGCTCCTCCGCGCAGAGCCGCTCCACTTCCTGGGTCGTGTAGTACGGGCGCTGGGAGAATGGCCCTATACGCGCTGGAATGTTCCTCAGGTGTCCCCCCCATCAGTCGACTCGCGATCTATCAGCTTCATGATCTGCGTGGCGTCTACCTTCGCGTCCACCATCCGCCGTAGCGCAAGGCCGAACGCCGGATCTGCCATTGCAAGCCGCCGAAGATCATCCACTGGGGCCCGCGCGTCGTAGCTTCGAAGGTCCTCAACCGATGTTTTCAATACCTTCGCCATCTTGATCACGACCTTCTCTGACGGATGTCGACGTCCCAACTCGATGTCAGAAAGGAAGGCCGCTGATAGACCGCCCAAGCGCTTTGCAAACTCGCGCAAGGACAGATCCTGCTGCTCTCGCAGCTCTCTGATCCGGTCGCCAAAGGTTTTCATGTTGGTATTGTCATCACAGTAAGCTTACGATAGCGGTGTCCAGTTGTCAAGAACATGTAGCAAAGCAGTGACTGTTGGGTCAAAAGTGAGCCAAAGCGATCGTCCTCCCTAGCAGTTGCGATTGAGCAAAGTGATCGACCTGCAACCGGCGCACTTCGTGAAGCATGCCCTGTACGCGCAGGAATTGGTCTTGGAGGGCGAGTGGAGGGCAAATTATCTGCACCGCCCGAACTCGCGTGAGGTTAAGATATCGTTGGTTGGTCCCGGCTTCAAAAGTCTTGAGGTACGCTCGAAACGTCCTCGTCACCATTTGCGAACTTAGGAACTGAGGCCGAACTGGCGATTCACCCCCGAGGCGGATTCTGACTGTGCCCGAAGCCGAGAGCAGGGCGGTGCCGGGGAGAGGGGGCATCACGCAGACATTCCCGACAGTTCCCTTGCTGGAGAGGAGGATATCGCCGGGGCGTACGTCACTTCGAGCTAGCTCCTTGTAGGTGTCTTTCGAGACATACTTGAACTCCGAGTCGTCAAAGTGGTCATCCTTGATGTTAAAGTTGCGGATGACTCGGACTCCAGCCTCCACATACCTGTCTGGACGCAGCGACGACCCAAACGGTCCATCTACAATTGCCCCTGGTGCTGGTGCCAACTCGCCCAGCGTCACAGTACCCCAACCACGTCCATTTTGGACTGGGTCGCCAAACATGCTGACAAACACCGCCTCACGAAGTGACCTAATCAAGCGCTTGCGCGTTGCCGTCTTCCCCCGCACCCTCTCGACCCTATCCAATACCGCCGCCACCCGCCGCTGCTCGGCGAGGGGGGGGAGTACAATTGGAAGATCGAGAAGCGACGCGGGATTGAGCCGTGGCAAATTGGCTCCACTCGTGCGGCTGTTCGCAAACGCAACAAGTCTAGGTGACCTGAGTTGATGATACAGATAGTCGCGGTCAATATCGGGTCCGGTAAGGATCGGGACGATGTCCGTGCTGCAGATACCTTCAAACCCTGGCCGTGCAATTTTTCTGAGATACGGCCTCAGCTTCCCGAATAGGATGTGCTCGGGCCCGAAGGCGAACTTCTGACTCTTCAGCTCGCCTGGTTGGACCTTTACGGCCGAGATGCGACCATCGCTGTCTAAGTGCTCCAATCCGACATAGAAACACCCCGGACCGATCACTGACGGAGCCACGGCATTTCGAACAAGCTCCGCAATGTCTCGTAGTCGCACGTGGCGGGTCGTCACTTCAACATCCCCTCCAACTCATCCAGCTCCTTTGCGATCTCCCTCTCCAGCTCCCTAAGCCGAGCCAGGATCACCGCCGGCTCCTCGTACTCTATTTCCTCCACCGCCACCTCTCGATACCGGTTCAGCGATAGATCGTACTTGTTGGCCCGGATCTCCTCGGCCGGCACGAAAAAGCCCTGTGCCGTCCGGTCGGTGTCCTTGGCCGGATCCCGCTCCCTCCACCGCCTCAGCAGATCCGGGATGTCATTCTGGGCGACCTCATCCCGCTTGTCGTCCAGTGAATAACCATCAGCGCGGAGATCGTAGTACCAGACCCGCTCGGTCTTGCCCCCCTTCACGAACACCAGCACTGCGGTGCTG
>JAWXBA010000262.1:0-8167 GCA_034439775.1 Gemmatimonadota bacterium
CCCTCGGCCCGGGTGGGACACATCGGCCTTTATCGGGACCACGACACCCTGAAGCCGGTCCGCTACTACTTCAAGATCCCCGCCGGGGAACCCGACCGGCTGTTCCTGGTGCTCGATCCGATGCTCGCCACCGGTGGGTCTGCCGCCGATGCGGTCCAGGAGCTGAAGGCCGCCGGCGCCACCCAGATCAAGTTCCTCTGCCTGGTGGCGGCCCCCGAGGGGGCGCAGGTCATGGCCGAGCGGCACCCGGATGTACCGGTCTACACCGCCGCGCTCGACCGGGAACTCAACGAACATGGCTATATCCTTCCCGGGCTGGGCGACGCGGGAGATCGGCTGTTTGGCACAAGGTAGAAGCCAGAAGCGAGCAGGGAGATCCAGGGCCGCTGTCCCAGCAAGAGGCCGCCCCCGAGCCACCCCTCCTTCTCGCTTTTCGCATCACACTTCTCGCTTCAGGAGTACCGCATGGCAGGAAACCTGACCTTCTGGGGCGCCGCAGGACGCGTCACCGGCTCGATGCACCTGCTCGAGGCCGCTGGCGCGCGCATCCTGCTCGATTCGGGGCTGTTCCAGGGCAAGCGCTCCGAGTCCCAGGCGCTCAACGCCGAGCTGCCGCTCGACCCGCGACGGGTCGACGGGGTCATCCTGAGCCATGCCCACATTGACCACGCCGGCCGATTGCCCTTGCTGGTGCGCCACGGCTTCCACGGCCCAATCTGGGCCACGCCCGCCACCCGCGACCTCACCGCCGTCATGCTCCCCGATTCGGCCAACATCCAGGAGAGCGACTCCCGCTACCTGCGCCGCCGCGGCAAGGACGCCGCCGAGCCGCTCTACAACATGGCCGACGCCATCGCCGTGCAGGACCTGATGCTCGGCGTGCCCTATCGCCGCATCCAGCACATCCGCAAGCACATGGCGTTCGAATTCACCGATGCCGGTCACATCCTCGGCTCCGCCAGCGTCGACCTCCGGATCAGCGAAGCGGGCGAGATTCACCGCGTTGTCTTCAGCGGCGACATCGGACGCAGCGGCCTGCCGATCATCCGCGACCCGGCGCCCCCCTCAGGGCCGGTGGACACCTTGATCATCGAGTCCACCTACGCCAACCGCGACCACGAACCGGTCAGCGGTGCCCAGGTCCGCCTCGGCGAACTGGTGCGCAAGGTGGCGGGCCGTGGGGGCAAGGTCCTGATCCCTTCCTTCGCGGTGGGGCGCACCCAGGAGATCGTCTACTCCCTCCACGAGCTCTGGCGCAAGGGGGACATCCCCGGCATCCCGATCTATATCGACTCGCCCCTGGCGGTCGATGCCACCGCGGTCTTTCGCATGCACCCCGAGGTTTTTGACCGCCGCGAGCACCTGCTGGAGAAGACCACCGCGATTTTCGACTTCCCGCTGGTCAAGTACGTGCGCGACGTGCAGGAATCCAAGGCGCTCAACTCCCTTCAGGGTCCGGCGATCATCATCGCCGCCTCCGGGATGATGGAGGCTGGCCGGATCCTGCACCACGCCAAGAACCACGGGACCGACCATCGCAACGTCATCCTGTTCGTCGGCTTCCAGGCCGAGCACACCCTGGGGCGTCGGATCCAGGAGGGCAGGAAGCCGCTCCGCATCTACGGCGAGGAAGTCGAGATTCGCGCCGAGGTCGAGACCATTGGCGGGTACTCCGCCCACGCCGACCGGAATGAACTGCGGGCCTGGGTCAGGGCACTCGGCGGGCCGGTCCAACGCGCCTTCTGCGTCCATGGCGAGCCGGAACAGTTGGAGGCGATGGCCGAGCTGCTGCGCGATGAGGGGGTCAAGCAGGTCGTGGTGCCCGCCCACGGGGAGTCGTTCGCGCTGTGAGCCGACCTGGCTGGCGGTGGGCCGCCGGCTCGCTGCTGGTCGCAGCGGCAGTCTGGCTCGCCTGCTTCGTGTGGGTCGTCGTCGACAGCCGACAGGACCAGCGCCGGCAGGCCGGCGCCATCGTGGTGCTCGGTGCGGCCCAGTACAACGGCCGGCCCTCGCCGGTCCTGGAGGCGCGGCTTCGCCACGCCCTGGCCCTCTATCAGGAGGGACTGGCCCCAGTCATGGTCGTGACCGGGGGCATCGGCCGCGGTGATCGCGAGAGTGAGGCCACGGTCGGGCGGCGCTGGTTGCTGGAGCAGGGGGTCCGCGCGGAAGCGGTGGTCGTCCGGCCCGAGGGAAGCACCACCGCAGCTTCCATTGCGGCGGTGGCCGACTGGGCCGAGGGGTTCCAGATCAACAGTGTCCTACTGGTCAGCGATCCCTTCCACACCGCCCGGCTGCGGCAGGAGGCCCGGCGCGCCGGACTCCGTGGTTGGACCTCTCCGACGCGCACCAGCCCGATCTCGGCGGGAATCGGCGTTGAGCTTCCATACCTCGTTGCCGAGAGCTGGAAGGCGCCGGCTGCCTGGCTGGGCTGGGGGAGGTAGGCGGCGGCCAGATCAAGTGTAGTGGTGGCTGAGGTGTCGTCGGGGCACAGACTGGATCGCACATCGGAGTCATCCCGAGCGGAGCGAGGGATCTTGCCCACCTGTTCCAGAACTTTGCCGTACGAGGCGGTGGTCGGTTTATCCTGAAGAAGATCCCTCGCTCCGCTCGGGATGACTCCGTGGACCACCAGAATCCCGCTACCTTCCGTGATACCTGATACCTGACACCCGATACCCCGGACCCACCATGTCCCGTCCAACCCTCGTCACCCTGATGGTTTTCGGTCTGGCCAGCTCGGCTACCCCCCCGATGCTGCCGGCCCAGATGGCCCCGATCCGGGTGCCCGCCACCGTGGACACCCTGCCCAACGGCCTCCGCCTGATCATCCACCAGGATCGCTCGGCGCCGGTGGCCACCGTCAACGTCTGGTACCATGTCGGGTCGGGCAGCGAAAAGCCCGGCCGCACCGGCTTTGCGCACCTCTTTGAGCACCTGATGTTCATGGGCTCCGAGCATGCGCCATACCCTGAGTTCGATCGACGATTGGAGGCGGCCGGTGCCAACAACAACGGCTCCACCACGGAGGACCGCACCAACTATTACGAGGCGGGCCCGGCCAACGCCCTGCCGCTCATGCTTTGGCTCGAGGCCGACCGGATGGGGTACCTGCTGCCCACCATGGACGCCGCCAAGGTCGACGCTCAGCGCGACATCGTCAAGAACGAGCGCCGGCAGAGCTACGAGAACCAGCCCTATGGCATGGTCGGCGATCATATGCCCCGGATGCTCTACCCGGCCAGCCACCCCTATTCGTGGACGGTGATCGGCTCCATGGCCGACCTGTCGGCGGCCTCCCTCGACGACGTCAAGCAGTTCTTCCGCGAATACTACGCCCCCAACAACGCCGTGATCAGCGTTGCGGGGGACGTCGACCCCGCCGAGGTCCGCCGCCTGGTGCGCGAATACTTCGGGCACCTCCCCCGCGGCCCCGAAATCGTCAAGCCAACCCCCGTGCGCCCCGCCATGACCCGCGACACCGCCCTGGTGCTGGAGGATCGCGTGGGATTGGCTCGGCTCTACTACGCCTTCCCCGCCGTCAAGGCGTGGGACCGCGATGATGCCGCGCTCAACGTGGCCGCCTATGTGCTGACTGGCGCTCGCAATGCCCGCCTGACCAAGCGCCTGGTGTACGAGGAGCAGCTGGTGAGCAACGTCAGCGCTTTCAACGGCAGTCAGAACCTGGCCGGCGATTTCCAGCTGGTGGCCACCGCCAAGCCGGGCGGCGCCCTCCCCGCCATCCAGCGGGTCATCGACGAGGAGCTGCGACGGCTCGCCACCGAGGGACCCACCGAGCGCGAACTGCAGCAGGCGCGCAACGCGCTGGAGGCGTCGTTCCTCTCAGGTATTGAGCGGGTCCAGTCCAAGGCCGACCAACTCAACAGCTACTACTTCGAGCTCGGCGTTCCCGATGGCTTTCAACGCGACCTCGATCGCTACCGTTCCGTCTCGGCGGCGCAGGTGCAGGCGGCAGCCCGCCAGTACCTCACCGGCGCCCGAGTCGTCGTCTCGGTCGTACCGCAGGGCAAGCTGGAACTTGCCGCCACCGCCCGCGAGGTGACCCCATGAACCGCCGCGACCTGATCGGCCTGGCCATCTTCGCCTGCGTCGCCGTCCTCACAGCCGCTGACGCCACCGCACAGGTCACCACCCCGCCAGCAATGACGCCCGCGCCGAGCCTGACCCTGCCCACCACCTGGCGCGCCACCCTGCCCAACGGGGTGACCATCGTCGGCGCCGATATGCGGGAGGTGCCGCTGGTTCGCGCCACCCTGTCGATTGCCGGCGGCGGACGTCTCGACGGCGACCGGCCGGGAATTGCCAGCATGACCGCCGACCTCCTGGACGAGGGCGCTGGCGGCCGCGATGCCATCGGGCTGGCCGAGGATGTGGCATTCCTCGGTGCCTCGCTCGGCACTGGTGCCGGGTGGGATGCAATTACGCTTTCTCTCACTGCCCCGCGCCGCACCTTTGACGATGCCATGACCATCCTGGCTCGCGTCGCGCTGCAGCCGACCTTCGCCCGCGCCGATGTGCAGCGGCAACAGGACCTCCGACTGGCCTCGATCATTCAGCAGCGCGACCAGCCCGCCGCGGTGGCCAGCCAGGTGTTCAACCGCGAAGTCTTTGGCCGGGGTCATCCGTACCACGCCCAGCTCGGTGGGGACTCCACCAGCATCGCCGGGTTGGATTCGACCGCCCTGCGGACCTTCTGGAATCGGGCGGCCGACCCGCGCCGCGCCACCCTGATCATCACCGGCGCCATTACCCAGCGCGAGGCGGTGGCCCTCGCCACTCGGCTGCTCGGTGACTGGCGCGCCCCTGCCAATGCCCTGGCCATCACGCCGGCCGGCGCCATCCCGGCTCCGAATCGCGGCACGACCAGGGTGGTACTGGTCGACAAGCCGGGTGCTGCCCAGTCGGTCATCAACATCGGCGCGCCGGGTGTGGATCGATCGTCCCCGGACTATGCTGCCATCTTGTTGATGAACACCATCCTCGGCGGATCCTTCTCCGCCCGGCTCAACGACATTCTCCGCGAGCAGAAGGGCTTCAGCTACGGCGCCAACTCGGGCTATTCATGGCGGCCGGTGCCGGGCCCGTTCCTGGCCAGCTCCGCGGTGCGTACCGACGTTACCGACAGCTCGCTGGCCATCTTCTTCGAGCAGTTCAAGCGGATCCGGGACGAGGTCGTGCTGGCCGATGAACTGGAACGGGCCCGGTCCTATTCGGTGCTTGGCGCCCTGGGGAACTATGAGACCACCGGACAGGTGGCGGGGCAGCTCGCGACCGCCCTGAGCTTCGGGATGACACTCGAGCAGGTTCCTGCGGAGCTGGCCGCGATCCAGAAGCTGACCGCAGCCGATGTGCAGCGTGCAGCCCGCCAGCACCTCGACCCGGCGCGATTGACTGTTGTGGTCGTGGGAGATTTGTCCAAGATTCGGGCAGGTATCGAGGCGCTGCGCCTCGGTCCGGTGACCATCGTAACGCCATAACACGGCACCGTAGGGGCGCACTCCTGTGCGCCCCTACCCCCGCCGCCGTAGTCCCGCCGCCGAGGCACCGACCCACCCCAGGATTGCCACCACATACAGGTACCAGCCTGGCTGGTTCCCCTGGGTGCCATCGCTGGTGGTGGCTGCCATCCCGATGCCGAGCACCAGCAGCAGCAGCCCGAGCCCCATCCCGTGGCCAACCGGCGCACGGCGCGCCAGGCGCACCGCCACCTCGCCCCCGACAAACGCCGCCAGCAAGCTGTAGCCAAGGTTGACGGCCAGGTAGGCCGTGGTCGGTTCGGGCATCTGGCCGGGCCCGACGGCCGGCAGCATTGCCGCAACCGCCACCAGGGTGCCGGCCATGACCACAATGGTGGCGACCACGAAGCCGGCCAGGATGGCACCAACGCTGCGCAACATCCAAACCTCGGGGATGGAGGTTCGTGAATCGTAGCGTCGCACCGCTGTGCGACGCTACTACGGTGGGACGCGACCCTGTGCGGCGCGACTACATTCCCGCCATGACCCTTCTTGCCTCGCGCCGCGTCCACACCGGCCGGACCCTCAACCTCGACCTCGACCAGGTCCGCTTTCCCAACGGCACCGAGGGCAGCCTCGAAATGGTGCGCCATCCCGGTGCCGCGGCCATCGTTCCGTTTCTCGACCCGCCGGGCGATCCCGATCCCCGCGTCCTCTTGATCCGTCAGTTTCGCCACGCCGCCGACGGCTGGCTCTGGGAGGTGCCGGCCGGCACCCGCGATGGCCAGGAGCCGATGGATCGCTGCGCCGCCCGCGAACTCGAGGAGGAGACCGGCTGTACCGCGGCCCGCCTGGAGCTCCTTGCCGCCATCTACACCACCCCCGGGTTCACCAACGAGGTCATTCACCTCTACCTCGCCACCGGGCTCACCCGCGGACGGGTGGCCCACGAAGCCGACGAGTTCATGGAGGTCCACGAGGTGCGCTGGTCGGAGGTGGGCCGGAGGATCCGGGCCAGCGAAATCCGCGACGCTAAGACTCTCGCCACCCTCATGTATGTCCAGTGCTTCCGCCGCCCCGGTCCACCGGCCTGACCGGCCCCCTATATTTGCGGGATGGCCTCGCACTCCTGGGACGACCTGTACAAGACGATTCGCAAAGGCGCCCTTCCCCCGGCGGTGTACCTCTTTGGCCTCGAGGAGCCGCTCAAGGACGAGGCGGTCCAGGAGCTCCTCGACCGGGCGCTCGACCCCGGGCTTCGCGATTTCAACCTCGATATCCGCAGTGCCGGTTCGCTCGATCCCGAAGATGTCGTCACGCTGCTGACGACTCTCCCGATGATGGCCGATCGTCGGGTGGTGATCATCCGCGACGTCGAATCATGGCACAAGCGCGCCAAGGCCAAGCAGGCGGTGCTTGATTGCCTCGACCAGCCGTCTCCCGAAACCCTGGTCATCCTGATCCAGGGTGCCGGCGACCCGGAAAAGGCCAAGAGCAACGATCCCGATCCCGACCTTGCCAGGCGCGCCTACGCCGTCAACTGCGATCGGCTGCCGTTCGACCGCGCCGCCCGGTGGCTGGTCAAGGAGGCCGAGAAGGTTGGCCTCGTACTGGCGCCCGACTCGGTGGCGCACCTGGTCAAGGCGCTCGATGCGGAGCTGGGTCCCCTGCGCGCCGAGCTTGGCAAGCTGGCTGGACTGGCGGGCAGCGAGCCGCTCACCGTCGAGCAGGTCTCCGCCATGCTCGGCATCCGCCACGGCGAAACGGTCCCCGACTGGTGCGAGGCGGTGATGGACGGCCACACCGGCAACGCCGCCGCCATGCTGCCGCATCTCCTCGGCCAGTCCGGCGCCAGCGGCGTCAAGCTGGTCATCTCCCTCGGTCAGGCATTGGTTGGCACCGCCCTGGCCCGGGCGCTGCGCGACGAGGGCAAGCGCGGACGTGCCCTCGAGAGTGCCGTGTTCGACACCCTCAAGCGTCTCCGCCTTTGGGGAATCGACTACCGCACCTCCGCCAACCAGTGGTCTCGCTGGTCCGAGGATTGGACCCTGCCCCGCCTCCAGATGGGGATCCAAGCCGCCATCGACACCGACACGGCCCTCAAGGCCACCACGCTTTCCGATGAGGCCGGCCTCGTGACCGATCTGGTCATGCGCCTGGCCTTGCCGATGCAGGAGGCCGCATGACCGCTCCGACCTTACGGGCCCCATGGGCCCTGCTGTCCCTCCTGCTCCTTGCTCCCGCCGTCCACGCCCAGCAGGACCCGCGGTTGGTCGATGCCATCCGGATTGCCCGCGAGGGGATGCCCGACAGCGCCCGGACCCTGACCGCCGCGCTGCTGGGCACGCTGCCCCGAACCGACGCGCTCTACCCGGAATTGCTCTACACCATCGCCATCATCGCCTCGAACGAGGCCGATCGCCGGCTCTACCTCCGGCGGATTGTGGTGGAACATGCCAATTCCCCCTGGGCCGACAACGCCCTCCTCCAGATGGCTCAGCTCGATTACGCCGCCGGCAACACCGAAGGCACCCAGCGGCAGATCAACCAGCTCTTGAGCGATTACCCCGGCAGCGAGGTCACTGCCGAAGCGGCACTCTGGGGAGCCCGTGCCGCGTTCGACCGCAACGACCCCCGGCTGGCCTGTGCCTGGGTGGCGAGCGGCATCGCGGCGTCCGGCAGCGACGTGGAAA